>DAIDJD010000119.1 GCA_027451505.1 candidate division FCPU426 bacterium | reverse complement strand
GAGGCCGTGGCGGTGGCCGAGGGGGTGGTGGAGGCTGTGGCCGAAGCGGAGCGACTGGCGGTGGGGGACGGGTTGAGGCAGGGGGCGCTGCCGCCGATGACGGCCCAGACCGGGGCGGTCAGGGGGTCGGTGGGAGGGTAGGCGTAGCTGATTTCCCACAACCCTATGCCTTGGAGCCCCTGGGCCAGGGCCCACTGGATCTTGGCGCAGAAGGACGTGGCGTCGTCGCCGTAGGCGACCCCGTCGGAATAGCCGGCGCCGGAGGGTCCCGTGTAGTCGTCGGAGTACTCCTCCTGGGGGCTGTGGAAGACGTAGCTGCCGGCGGAGTAATACTCCTGGGCCAGGATGAAGGGGATCTGGCTGCTGGAGTTCTCGCTATAGAGGGGGCAACCCAGGGCCAGTTTCGTCGGGGCCATGCCCGATGTGGTCAGCATCGCGAAGGTGCTGCGTACGTCCGGGAGGGGCCGCAGTCCGGCGCAATTCGTGTAGGTCGGCCCCGTGGGGTCGCTCAAGGGCCCGTTGTAGCTGTCCACGTAGTAATCGTAGCCCGACATGATGCCGGCGTCGCAGTAGTTCCCGATGGTGGACCAGTCCACCCCGCAAAGGGCGCCGCCCGCGCTGATGAAAAAGGTGAGATCCCGGGGCGCGCCGTCATGGGCCGGCGGCAAGGCCTTCAGGGCCGCGTCGAGCGACTGCATGAAGGGCATGAAGTTCGTGGTCTTTTGGGCGGCGGTGGGGAACTCCCAGTCGATGTCCACGCCGTCGTAGCCGCCGGCCTCCACGGTGGAGGTGATCGCGGCGACGGAGGCGGCGCGTTCGGTCGACCCGGTGTCGGTGGCGAAGTTCGCCAGGCTGGCGGTGGCCCCGCCCACAACCAGGTCGCAGCGCGCGGAACCCGCGTGCGCCGCCGCGACCAGGGGCGCGCCGTTGAGGTTGGCGAGGTTGAGGCCGCCCGTGGAGGTGGGCAGGGCGAAGGAATCCTCCGCGTTGGTCAGGTCCGCCCAGGGCAGGGAGGTCAGGCTGATGGCGGCACCGGTGCGTACATCGGTGTCCCCTCCCATGAGGAAGCCGTAGACCTTGTAGGCGGGTTGGGCGTGCAGCGCGGTCGCGCCCAGGCCAAGGCCCAGTACGGCGAGCAGGCGGCCGATCCGGTGCGTCAAAGAAATTCCCCGAACAAAGCGTTTATTTATGTTTGATAGCAATAGTTATTATATTTATATCCGGTCGAATGTGGTTAAAAAAATACAATTGCATATTAAAATAAACAATATATGCCTAAACTTCCAGGGCGAGGGACAGGGCTGTTCCCCTGCCGGGCACTCAAGGCCAGCGGCTCCCGGCGCTGCCCACGGCTTTGGGAAGTAATCCTTTAAGGAACCGCAGGCGCCTGCGGGTGAGGCGCCGTGGGCCGCGACGTGGCGGCGTCGACTCCGGCGGCGCCTGGTCCCGGCCAACGCCGCCGCCTTCCGCCGGTCGGTCGGGTTGACGCTGTTGCGGGCGTTCCGTATATTAAATCCCCTTTTTTCCGTGGTCCGGCCCCCGGGACGGGCCGTTTGGAGGTGCCCCATGGCCGACGACATCAAGAAGATTGGTGCCCAGATCCTCATCGACGAGCTGACCGACCTGGGCGTGAAGTACGTCTTCGGCTACCCCGGCGGATCCAACCTGCCCATCTTCGACGTCATCAACAAGAGCCGCATCGAGATGGTCCTCAACGGCGACGAGCGCTGCGCCGGGCACGCCGCCGAGGGCTACGCCCGCGCCACCGGGGAGGTCGGGGTCGCCCTGGTCACCTCCGGGCCCGGCGCCACCAACCTGGTCACGCCCTTGGCCGACGCGAAGATGGACTCGACCCCCATCGTGGGCATTTCCGGGCAGGTCTACAGCCATCTCATCGGCAAGGACGCCTTCCAGGAGACCCCCATCACCAACGTCACCCAGGCCATCACCAAGCACAACTACTTGGTGACGCGCACGAGCGACGTGGCGAGGGTGGTCCGCGAGGCCTTCCACATCGCCTCGACGGGCCGGCCCGGCCCGGTGCTGGTGGACATCACCAAGGACGCCCAGGAGGGGGCCGTCCCGGTCCGGGAGATCTCCCGGGAATACCGCCTGCCCGGGTACAAGCTGGTCGAGGCCCCGGTCATCGACGAGAAGCGCCTGGACGAGGTCTGCGACGCCATCCGCAAGAGCCGCCGGCCCCTCCTCTACATCGGCCAGGGCATCGTCCTGGGCGAGGCCTGGGACGAGCTCAAGGCCTTCGCCGAGCGCACGGAAATCCCCGTCGCCAGCACCATCCTGGGGCTGGGGGCCTTCCCCGGGGACCACCCCCTCTACGCCGGCATGCTGGGCATGCACGGGGCCGCCTACGCCAACTTCGCCATCGACCAGGCCGACCTGGTCCTGTGCCTGGGCGCGCGCTTCGACGACCGCGTCACCGGCAAGGTCAGCGAGTTCATCAACAACGCCTTCATCGTCCATGTCGACGTCGACAAGAGCGAGCTCAACAAGAACAAGAAGGTCCACATCGGCATCCACGGCAAGGTGAAGGACTTCCTCGCCCGCATCACCCCCAAGGCCCCCAAGGCCGACAGCGGCGACTGGCTGGCCCACCTCGCCGAGCTCAAGGCCCGCTATCCCTTCGACTTCGACAAGGGCGACGGCAGCCAGATCAAGCCGCAGGCTTTCCTCAGGGCCCTCGACGCCGCCGTGGCCGGGAAGCGGACGGTCTACACCACCGGTGTGGGCCAGCACCAGATGTGGGCCGCCCAGTTCCTGACCTTCCGCGAGCCGCGCACCTTCATCACCTCGGCCGGCGCCGGCACCATGGGCTTCGGCCTCCCCGCGGCCGTGGGCGCGGCCTTGGGGCGGCCCGACTCGACGGTCATCAACATCGACGGGGACGGCAGCTTCGAGATGAACATCAACGAGCTGCGCACCTGCTTCGACCGCGGCATCCCCGTGAAGACCGTCATCCTGAACAACAAGATCCTGGGCATGGTCGGGCAGTGGCAGAGGCGCTTCTACAAGCGCAACTACTCCTCGGTGGAGTTCAACGAGTACCCGCGCTACGCCGACGGAATCCGGGCGCTCTACGGCATCGAGACCATGGCCATCTCCAAGCCCGGGGACATCGCCAAGGGCGTGGACGCCATGCTCAAGACCCCCGGGCCCTTCGTCCTTGAGGTCATGATCCCCAAGGAGGAGGACGTTCTGCCCATGATCCCCGGAGGCCGGACCATCAAGGAGATGATCCTGGCGCCGGGCCAGGTGCGGCGGGATTGAGGGGCGCCCCCAAGCGGACGCGGGGCCCGGGGGCGGCGAGCGCCCCCGGGCTTTTTTTTGGCGGCGCGGGCGCCCTTCCGGACCCCCGGGGGTTCCGCCGGAGCCTGCTGGCTTGGTACGACCGCAACCGCCGGGACCTGCCTTGGCGCCGGACCCGGGATCCCTACGCCATCCTGGTCAGCGAACTCATGCTTCAGCAGACCCAGGTCAAGACGGCCCTGCCCTTTTACGGGCGCTTCCTGGGGCGCTTCCCGGACGCGGCTTCTTTGGCCGTGGCCCCCGAGGCCGACGTGCTGGCGGCCTGGGCCGGGCTGGGCTACTACCGCCGGGCCCGTTTCCTCCAGGCAGCGGCGCGCGCTGTGGCCGCCGCGGGCGGCTTCCCGCGGGACCTTGAGGGACTGCGGGCGCTGCCCGGGGTCGGCCCCTACACCGCCGCGGCCGTGGGCAGCATCGCCTTTGGGCTGCCCGAGGCCGTGGTCGACGGCAACGTCGTGCGCGTGCTTTCGCGCCTGCTGGCCCTGCCCGGGGACCCCACCCGCGGGCCGGGCGCGGCGCGCCTGCGGGAGGCGGCCCGGGCGCTCCTGGATCCGCGCCGCCCCGGGGATTCCAACCAGGCCCTGATGGAGCTCGGGGCCCTGGTGTGCGCGCCGGCCGCGCCGCGCTGCGCGCAGTGCCCGGTGGCGGGGGCCTGCGCCGCCCGGCGCGCCGGGGAGGAACGGGCCTACCCCCGCCTGCCGCCCCGGCCCGAGGCCCGGCCCGTGTTCAAGGCCG
>DAIDJD010000118.1 GCA_027451505.1 candidate division FCPU426 bacterium | reverse complement strand
AGGGGATGAGTTCCAGGACGGGACGGACGTAGAGCAGCCCGCATCCCGGGGGGCCCCCGAACTTGACCGCGGAGGCCGCGGCCAAGTCCGGGCCCGCGCCCGGGGCCGTCCAGGCGGACTTCCCCGCGGCCTGGGAGGCGTCGCAGAAGAGCAGGGCGCCGCGGTCGCGGCACAGCCGGGCGGCCTCGGCCACGGGATGCAGGACCCCGGTCTCGTTGTTGGCCGCCATCAGCGCCACCAGCGCGCCCGGATGGCGATCCAGGGCCCCTCCGAGCGCCCCCAGGTCGACCACCCCGCGGGCGTCCACCGGAAGGGTCTCCACCTCGGTCCCGGACTCCGCCAGGCCCCGGACGGTCTCCAGGACCGCGGGGTGCTCGGTGGCGCCCACCAGGACGGGCTGGCCCGCCGCGGCGCCCCGCAGGGCCAGGTTGCAGGATTCGGTGGCCCCGGAGGTGAAGACCCAGTCCCGCGGCCCGCCCCCCAGAAGGCGAGCCACCGTGGCCCGGGCCCCCTCCAGGGCGCGCCGGGCCGCTTGGCCCCCCCGGTGCAGGCTGGAGGGGTTGGCGCCGGAGGCCCCCAGCCAAGGCAGCATGGCCTCGAGGGCCTCCCGCCGCGTCGGGGACCCGGCATTGTGGTCCAGGAACAGCTCGCCCGGGTCCGGGGACGCCATCAGATGCTGAAGCCGGCGCCGGCCCGGGGCGCGTCCCTGAGCCGGGGATTGGCGCGGGCCGCGGCCCGCAGGTCGGCCAAGGTCAGGCCCTCCAGCAGGGCGCGCAACCCGGCCTCGGCCCGCCCCACCAAGGCCGCCACGGCCTCCGCCTCGGGGGGGGCGTTGCGCGCGGGCGGGGCCGCCGGACGCGCCACCGGATCCCCCAGGGCCTGGAGCACCCCGTGGAGGCTGATGTCCTCGGGGGCCTTGGCCAGGGTGTAGCCCCCCTTCATCCCCCGCCAGGGCGCCACCAAACCGGCGCGCTTGAGGGGCCGCAGGAGCTGCTCCAGGAAGGCCACTCCCAGCGCCTGGCGCTTGGCGATGTCGGAGACCGGCACCGGGGACTGGGTCCCGCCGTGCAGCGAAAGGTCCAGAAGGGCCCTCAGCGCCGCGTGGGACTGGGCGCGCAGACGCATGGCGCCCCCCTAGAACGTCGCCAGGAGGCGGTCCAGCGGCGTCTGCACACCCACGTACATGGGCGTGTCCCGGGCGGTGTAGAGGCTGCTCTCGGTCTCGCGGAGGGCCTGGACCAGGTTCACGAAGCTGTCGGCCTCGTCGGTCTCGAAGGCCACCACGAAGTCCTGGTCGTCGATGCCGAAGCTGTAGCTGGTGTTGATGCGCACCATGGGGTAGGCGGCGGCGCCCTCGATGTGCCCCTTCATGATGCGCATGCGCTCCTCCAGCGGGAGCAGGTACCACTGGCGGGTCTTCACGAAGGGATAGAGGAAGAGGTACTTGTAGTGCTCGGCGGGCTTGAAGATCTTGGCCTCGTCCTCGTAGGGCGAACCCTTGAGCATGGCCAGGTAGTTGTGGGTCAGCTCCATGTGGCGCGACAGGGCGCAGGCCCGCTGGCGCAGGGCCAGGTCGTGGATGCGGTCCAGTTCGACGGCCTTGGCCCAGAGGATGAAATCGACATCGGCCTTGAGCCCCGCGGTGGAGAAGGCGGCGAAGTGCTTGAGGCCCCGCGAGGCCTCGTCGCAGGCCGCGACGAACTCGGCGCAATGGGCGGCGCGGACCCCGGGCTCGAGGCGGCGCCACTCCCGGTCGACCTTCCAGCACTGGAAGGCGATGAAGCCCTGCTTCACCTGGTGGCGGGAACGGCCCGGCGATGCGCCGGCGGCCGGGGGGCCGCCGGTGGGGGGGACGCCGGGCTGCGGGGCGGGGTTCTCGGGCATGGCGGGTTCCTTCAGAAAGCGAGGGTTTCGAAGGCGCGGCGGCCGGAGACCACCGCCCCCTCAATGGTCGCCGGAAGTCCGGTGTCGGTCCAGTCCCCGGCCAGGGCCAGCCCCGGAAGGGGGGTGGCCTGCGGGATCCGGGGGGGCGATCCCGGGGAGAACACCACCGTGGCGGCGCGCTCTCGGACCACGCGGCAGCGGTCCCAGCGGTAGGGCCGTCCCCGGGAGGCGAGGAAGCCCGCCAAGCGCCGCTCCAGGGCCCCGGGATCCGGCCCGGCCGGATCGCCGGCCGCGGAGGTGACGACGCAGGTGCGCCAGGAGCCCGCCACGGCGCGCGAGAAGCCCCAATGGAACTCGGGCGGGGCCCCGGCCTGGGGGCCGAAGGCCTGCAGCGGGGCGGGCAGGAGGGGCCCTCCGCTCCAGAGCCACAGGCTGACGATGGCCGATTCCGGCCGGCGGGCCTCCTCCCGAAGCCCCGGCACTCCGTCGGCGGCGGGGCCCAGCAGCGCCAGCGCCCGGCGCGCGGGCAGGGCCAGCACGACGCGGGGCGCCTCCAGCACCGCGCCCCCGGAGAGCTCCAGGCGCCACCGTCCGGCCCGCGCGGGCGCCAAGGAGCGGGCCATGGTCCCGGTGAGGACCCGGCTTCCCTGGAGCGCGAGGCGCGCCGGCAGCGGCTCCAGCAGCCGCGCCAACGGGGCGCCGGGCAGGCCCAGAGCGGCGGCGCGGCCCCCGCGCAGGAAGCCCTTGGCCAAGGCCTGCAGGAACTCGCGGGCCCGGGCCTCGCCGGGGCGGGCGTTGAGCGCGGCCAGGACCATGGGCTCCCAGAGGACCGCCGCCAGGCGCGGGTCCTGCCCGGCCAGCAGATCGGCCACGGACGCCCGCGAAGCCGCGCGCGGCGGGCGCCCCAGGGCGCTGGCCACCAGCGCCGGTCCCGCGGCCAAACCCAGCCGCAACAGCGACCCCAGGAAGGCCGCCCGTTCCGGGGCCTCGGCGAAACGGAGCAGCCCCACGGCCAGGCCCAGGGGGCCGGGCAGGGGCGCCGCCCTCAGGGTCCGCAGGCGCCCCTCGTCCGTGAGGACCGGGACCTCCAGGCGCGGGGCGATGGCCACGAGATGGCGGGTGCCCAACTCCTCGAGCAGGTCCAGGGTCTCGCGGTAGGCGCCCAGGAAGAGGTGCTGGCCGTGGTCCAGCAGCTCGCCGGTGGCCGGGTCCAGGAAGGAGGAGGCCCGGCCGCCCAGGCGCGGGGCGGCCTCCACCAGCACCACCTCGGCCCCCCGGCAGGAGGCCGCCAGGGCCGCCGAGGACCCGGCCCATCCCCCCCCCACGACCAGGACGTCCGGGGTCACCACAGAAGGGCCTTCACGACCAGGAGGCGCTTGCGCAGGGGACCCAGGCTGTAGCGCTTTTCGAGGACCCGGAAGCCGTCGCGTTCCATGGCCTCCAGCAGCGCCTCGTAGACGGCCCGCATGAGGCGCGGAGGCCGCAGGCCCCGGCGCGGCAACCCCTGGGCCGCGGCATCGGCGCGGGCCAGGGCCTTCCGGGCGCGGTCCGCGTAGTCGCGCAGCAGCGCAGGGGCCCCTTGCGCGCCGCCCGAGAGCAGGGCCTCCGGGGCCACCTTGTGGCGGCGCAGGTCCTCAAGGGCGAAGTAGAGGCGCCCGCGGGCGGAATCCTCGCGCACGTCCCGCAGGATGTTGATGAGCTGGAAGGCCTCGCCCAGGGCGACCGCGTAGTCCCGGCCCGCCTCGAGGTCGACCCCGAAAACGGGCAGGCAGGCCAGCCCGACGCTCCCGGCCACGCGGTAGCAGTACCGGCGCAGCGCGGCGAAGGTGGCGAAGCGCACCCCGACCCGGGCGTCGGAGCGGGCCCCCAGCCAAAGGTCGCGCAGGAGGCCCGGCGGGACCCTCCGGCGCGCGCAGAAGTCCTGGAGGCCCAGCCCCAGGCTCGAGCGGGGGACGCCCCGGGCGATGCGCCGGAGCTCGGCGTCCCAGCGGCGCAGATGCCCCGCCGCCTCGGACGGGGCGAACTCGTCGGCGCAGTCGTCGACGGCGCGGCAGTAGGCGTAGAACAGCGCCAGGTCCCGGCGCGCGGGTCCGTCGAGGATCATCGCGGCCGCGCCGAAGGAGGAGCCCGAGAGCGCCCGGGCCCAGTCGGCGGGCCCGGACGGGCCCAGACCCGGGGTGTCCGCGCTCACGAGCGCCTCCCCAGAAGGGCCTTCGCCAGCAGCAGCGGCGCGTCGGAGGCGCCCAGGCGCGGACGGGAGGCCAGGGTGTCGTAGCCTTGGGCCCGGATCTTCGCCAGGATGGCCCGGCCCCCCAGAAGGGTCAGGCGCACCTCCAGGCCCAGGCGCCCCCCCAAGCGCGCGGGCAGCCCGGATCCGGCCTCGAAGAGGGCCTCCGCGCGGTCGACCTGCTCGCGCAGCAGGGCGCCCAGGGCCGGGGTGAACTCGCGGCGCCGGAGCTGCTCCACGGTGACGCCGTGGCGCCCGAGGTCCTCGGCGGGCAGGTAGACGCGGTCGCGCACGGCCGCGTCCGAGGCCAGGTCCTGCCAATGGTTCGCGAGCTGGAGCGCCGTGCAGACGGCGTCGGACTCCCGGACCTCGTCGGCGCCGTCGCGGTCGAAGATCCGCAGCACCAGGCGGCCCACCGGGTTGGCGGAGAGCCGGCAGTACCCCAGCAGTTCGTCGAAGGTGGCGTAGCGGGCCTTGGCGCAGTCCATGAGGAAGGCCCGCACCAGGTCGGCGAGGGGCTCCCGGGGGATTCGGAACCGGCGGCGGGCGTCCGCCAGGGCCGTGAACACGGGATGCCCGGCGGGATCGGCGTCGAGGCGGGCCATCCAGTCCTCGAGCAGGGGCACGCGCTCCCGCGCGTAGGCGGGCTCGTCGCTGAAGTCGTCGGCCTGGCGCGCGAAGGCGTAGACGGCGGCGACGGCGTCGCGCCGCGATCGGGGCAGGAGCAGGGAGGCCACGGGGAAGTTCTCGTAGTGGCCGAAGGCCATGCGCCGGCAATGCCGATAGGCTTCGTTCAGTTCCATGCTCGGGCTCAAGGGCTGGGCGGCGGCCCGGAGGCGACCCGGGACCCCGCCATCGCGTTCAGGGTGGCCACCTCCCACCGGCCGCGTGCGGCGGCGGCGGCGGGGCGGAAGATCAGGCGCCGCCGCTCCCCGGGCAGGAGGTCCACCCCGTTGTCGTCGAAACGGCCCGGCAGGGGGGCCCGGACCTCGGCGGAAAGGGCCAGCACCGGGGAGTTCAGGGTCACCTCCCAGGCCCCGGCCATCCGGCGCACGCCGATTCCCACCCGGGCCGGGGGCAGGTCCATGGCCACGGGGCGGGCGAACAGCAGCAGGCAGCGGCGGGCCCAGCCGGCGTCGTCGTCGTAGCGGGCCACCAACACCTGACGGCCCGGTTCGGAGATCCCGGCCTCGGCCCGGGACGCCCGCCAAAGGCGGCGCGAGCCCCCGCCCGGCGCCCGAACCCGCGCGCGGGCCACGACGGCCTCGCGCCCGCGGACGTTCCAGCGCTCCACCCGCAGCACTCCGGAGGCCGGGGCCGGTCCGTCCAGGGTCAGCCACACCTCGCAGTTCCGCGCCCCCGGCGGCCGGCCGGGATCCGCCCCGCCGCCCCCCTCCACGGCGCTGAGCAGGGCGCCGTCGAAGGCGCGCCGCACCGCGAAGTACGCCAGCTTGGGCTCGCCGCGGGAGTCGATGAGCGACCAGCTCGGGCCCGGCCAGCAGTCGTTGTGCTGCCACACCAGAACCCCCGCGGTGTGGGGCTTGAGCCGGCGCCAGTGCTCGATGCCCAGGGCCAGTCCGCGGGCCTGGAACACCTGGCTGAGGTAGCGGAAGGCCTCCAGCCCCGGCGCCCAAGGCAGGTTCCGGTGGATGTAGAAAGCGAGCCGGGCCAGGCCTCCCCCGTTGACCTGGGCGTCGCGGTCGTGGGCGGCGAGGGACCGGCCCTGGAGCCCGCCCCCGCCGGCGGCCTCGGAGAGCGCGGCCGGATTGGGCAGCGAGGCCAGGCCGAACTCGCTGAGGAACCTGCCGCGGTCGGCGAGATAGGCCTCGGGGTCGGCCCATTGCCCCCAGACCCTCCAGTGGTGCCGGTCGCCCCGGCCCTCGGAGTTGGGGTCGCGCCCGCCGTAGGGGCTTCCGGGCCAATAGGGCACCCCGGGGGCCAGCCGGCGGCACAGCGCCGGCAGCAGGCGGTGGTAGAGCGCCCGGCCCCAGCGGGGGCTCTCGCGGCCCCTGAACCAACCGTCGTGGCGGGCCATGTGGTTCTCGTTGCCGCCGCACAGCAGCGCCAGGCTGGGATGGCGCCGCAGGCGCGGCAGCACGGCCCGGGCCTCCCGCTCCACCAACGCCAGGAAGGCGGGGTGCTCCGGCGCCTCGGAACAGGCGAAGGGGAAATCCTGCCACACGAGCAGGCCCCGGCGGTCGCAGCCGGAATAGAACGCCTCGCCGCCGAAGTCGCCGCCCCCCCAGACCCTCAAAAAGTTGTAGCCCGCGGCCGCGGCGTCGTCCAGCAGCGGCCCCATCTTGGCGTCCACGCGGGCCGGAAAAGGATCCGGCGGGACGACATTGGCGCCCTTGGCGAAGATGCTCCGGGAGTTGACCACGAAACCGAAGGAGGCGCCCGCGCGGTCGGGCGCGCGCCTGAGCTCGACCGTGCGCAGCCCGGCCTCGAAGTCCAGGCCTTCCCCGCCGCGGACCCGCGCCGAGGCGCCCACCAACGCCGGCGCGCCCAGCCCGTTGGGCCACCACAAGGGCGGCCGCCGCAGGGACCACCGGGAGCCGACGCGGTTGGGGCCCGGGACGAGCCGCCGCCTTAGGACCCGGGTCCAGGGCCCCAGGGTGAACTCCACGACGGCCTCGCCCCCGGCGCGGCTCTCCACCACGGCCTCGAAGACGCCTCGGGCCAGCGCCGGGGAGGCCTCCAGGGTGCGCACCCAGGCGTCGGCCACGGTCCGGTCCCCGGGGGCCACCAGGCGGACCGGCCGGAAGACCCCGCAGCCGGGCAGGCGCGGCGCGAAGTCCCAGCCGAAGGAGCAGGCCGCCTTGCGCCCGTGCATGCGGCGCGGATCACCCAGGCCCGCCAGGCGCCCGTGGCGCCTCTCCAGGGCGGCGAGGGCCGTCCCGGGCGACTCGAAGCGCAGCAGCAATTCGTTTTCCCCGGACTCCAGGGCCCGGCCCAGCGGGAAGGAGTGCCCCGCGAACATGGTCTGCGCGCGCCCCAGACGCCGCCCATTGAGCCAAAGGGTGCACCAGGTGTCCAGCCCCCCGGCCTCGAGCCGCAATCCCGGGGCCCCGGCCAGCCCGGCGACGGCCCGGAACCGGCAGCGGTACCACCAATCGCGGGCCTCGACCCAGGCCGAGGCCTCCGCGGCCCCGGCCTTGAGCGGATCGGGGATGAGGCCCTGGGCCAGCAGGTCGAGGTGCACCGCGCCCGGAACCCGGGCCGGGCGCCAGGGCCCGCGCGGGGGACGGCGGGAACCGGGGGGCGCCCCGGCGAAGGCCCAGCCGTCGGCGAGGGTTTGGGCGAGGGTCATGGGCCTCCCCAAGCCGGCGGCCTCAGGCGGCCGGAGCCACGGCGAGGAAGCGCACCCCGTTGTGGTTGCGCACGGCGTGCTCCAGGCCCCAGACGTCGCGGAACAGGGCCACCGGACGGCCATCGCGGTCCTCCACGACGCGGCAGGTGCCC
>DAIDJD010000117.1 GCA_027451505.1 candidate division FCPU426 bacterium | reverse complement strand
CCCAGCCGGCGCCATGATGGCCGAGGCCGAGGTCTGGAAGCTCGTCTGGGCCGTCTCCACCGAACAGGAGATGCGCTGGGCCAACCGCCGCATCAAGGGCGCCGCCAAGGAGGCCCACCGGCTCAAGGTCGCGGCCTAGCCGGCCGTCGCCAATCCTACGCCCGGGAAATTACACCCAAAGGCGTTGCATGACCGTCGTACCGCCAGATCCACCGCCGCCCACGGCCGTCGTCCCCACGCGTGTGGGGGTGAACCGACCGCCGCGCCCTCCTTTGAAGTAAGTCCCAACAACGGACACTCGCATTTTTTTCTATTGAGGTTTTTTGGGTTCCGCCGGGCTTTGTCTTGGACCCGGGGACCTCTTATGGCATTTACCAAACGCGCAACCGGAGGAGCGTCGCGGAGTACCGCCTTCACCCGGGCGAAGCGGGAGTCCCGTTCGCGCTCCGGCAGAACAGCAGCGGCAAGGGATACCCCACCTGCGTCCGGCTCTCGCAGGAGTAGCCGAAGCGCTCCAGCACCGCGCGCACCGCCGCTTCGGTGCTCACCCCCGCGACCCAATGGCACTCCACCACGATCCTCGGGCGGAATTTCCCGAAAAACCGGGGATCGTCGAGGGCGATCGCTTCCGCGCCCTCGACGTCGCACTTGATGAAGTCGACCCGTTCCAGGCCATAGCGTTCCACCAGGCCCGACAGCGTCGTGCCGTCGACCCGAACGTCCGGCCCCCTTCCGATGCCCACGACCTCGACCGCGGAGCTCCCCATGGAACCCTCGGCGGAGAAGCGCAGATCCCCGTCATGGTTCCAGACGGCCGCCGGCAGGAGTTCGATCTTTCGGCCGGTCATCCGCCGATAAAGATCCAGATTCAGGCGGCAGGCCTCCAGATTGCCGGGGTCCGGCTCCACGGCGAGGACCCCGCCTCCGGTCTCGATTCTTTGGTCCATGAGGATGCTGGTGAAGGCCGAATAGGCCCCCAGATCCAGGGCCACGGCTCCGGGGCCCAGTTCCGCGAAGGACAAATACTGGAGGGCGGTGGAAACGGGCTCCGCGACGCTACGGAATCGGACCGGGAATAGGTCGAAGTCCGGGACCGAGTGCCATGCGGGGTGGGAATAATCCACCACCTCAATGCCGTCGACCACGGTGGGATGGACGCCGCCAAAGTAGAAGTCGAAATGTTCCAGCGTGTCCTGGAGGTAGACGGCGTGTTCCCGGGAAAGGCGGATTTCCCGCCGGCCCTTTCTGATGCGGAAAAGGCCCTGGCGGCAGGTCGTCCGAAACCCCCGAAGGCGCCAGGCGTACGCCACGAAAAAATTGTAAAGGGGCAGGGTCCACGCCAGCGGGACCGCGCGACGGACGGCCGCACGCACGGATCGTACCATCGGGGGCATGGGGGCTCGAAGGCGGGAGTGGGACTTCCGGCCCAAATGCTAGTCGAGACGCGGGCGGGAGTCAAATTCCGTCCGTGGCGCTCCCCGTATCCTTCGCGGACGCGGCCCCACCGGGAGCCGGCTCGGGTAGGGAGACGACGAAAAGGCCGTCCGCTTGGTGCGGACGGCCTTCGCATCGGTCGCGGTTTCGGGCCTTCAGGCCACTTCGATCCGGCGCGGCAGGGCCCCGGCCGTCTTCGGCACCGTGACCGTGAGCACGCCGTCCTGGTAGCGGGCCGCGACCTTGTCGGGATCGACGCCGTCGCCCAGGCGCAGGCGCCGCTCGAAGGAGCCCCAGGACCGCTCGACCCTCAGCCAAGTCCGGTCCTTGGCCTCCTCCTGGTGCTCGGCCTTGCGTTCCCCGGAAATCACGAGCACGCCTTCCTCGACGCGCACCTGCAGGTCCTTGCGGTCCAATCCCGGCAGGTCCGCGCTGACGGTGTACTCGGTCGGGGTCTCCTTGACGTCCAGGGACGGGATGAAGCCCCCCTCCTCCGGGTCGAACAGGCGCTCCAGCGTGGACAGGGCCCCGTCGACGGCGGGGAAGGCGGAGCGCTCGGCGGAGCGCTGGAAGGGAATCATGAACATGGCAACCTCCTCAGTGGTTGGGCGGAACCCGGTGCCCCCGGCAGGGGCAGCGCCGGTTCCGAATCTCGCGGCGACGTAAAGCAACCCGCGTGCCAAGCCCGGCGGCCCTGCCCGGGCTAGGTTTTCCGGACCGATCCGGCCAGGCTATGCCAAAATGAAACAGCGGCCGTTTGATTTTGGCGCAGGACCGTATCTTTTTGGGACGTCCGCGCCCAAAAAGCCTGCGTCCGGGACTGGCGCGGAACTTGCGAACTTCCTGCCCAGGAGGTTTCCATGAATGTGAACCGTTTCACCCTGAACGCCCAAAAAGCCCTGGCCGAGGCCCAATCCCGAGCCGCGGAGCAGGGGCACGCCCAGATCGAACCGGAACACCTGCTCCAGGCCCTTCTGGCGCAGGGGGACGGCCTGGTGGCCCCGGTCCTGCGCGGGTTGGGCGTCGAACCCCAGGCCGTGGCCCGCGAGACCGAGGCGTCCCTGGCGCGCCTGGCGAGGGTCCAGGGACAGTCCGACCGCGGGGCCTCGCGGGCGCTGACCGCGGTCCTGGAGGCCGCCGAGCGCGAGGCCGCCGGCATGAAGGACGAGTACACCAGCACCGAGCACCTGCTGCTGGCCCTGGCCGGGGCCCGGGTGAGCGCCCTGGCCGCCTTCAAGGTCGACCGGGACGCCGTGCTCAAGGCGCTCATGCCGCTGCGCGGCGAGACCCGGGTCACCAGCCCGGAGCCGGAGGGGCAGTTCCAGGCCCTGGAGAAGTACGCCCGGGACCTGACCGAGGCCGCGGCGCGGGGCAAGCTGGATCCGGTGGTGGGGCGCGACGAGGAGATCCGCCGGGTGGTCCAGGTGCTCAGCCGCCGCACCAAGAACAACCCCGTCCTCATCGGGGAACCGGGCGTGGGCAAGACCGCCATCGCCGAGGGCCTGGCCCAGCGCATCGTGGCCGGGGACGTGCCGGAGGGGCTCAAGAAGCGCCGGGTCCTGGCCCTGGACCTGGGCGCCCTGGTCGCCGGGGCCAAGTACCGCGGGGAGTTCGAGGAGAGGCTGAAGGCCTTCCTCAAGGAGGTGGCCGCGCGCCAGGGCGAGGTCATCCTCTTCATCGACGAGCTCCACACCCTCGTGGGCGCGGGCGCGGCCGAGGGTTCCATGGACGCCAGCAACATGCTCAAGCCCGCCCTGGCCCGCGGCGAGCTGCGCTGCGTGGGCGCGACCACGCTGGATGAGTACCGCAAACACATCGAAAAGGACGCGGCCCTGGAGCGCCGCTTCCAGCCGGTCTTCGTGGGCGAGCCCTCGGTGGAGGACACCGTCTCGATCCTGCGGGGCCTCAAGGAGCGCTACGAGCTCCACCACGGCGTGCGCATCCAGGACGCCGCCCTGGTGGCGGCGGCGAACCTAAGCCACCGCTACATCACCTCGCGCTTCCTTCCGGACAAGGCCATCGACCTGGTGGACGAGGCCGCCAGCCGCCTGAAGATGGAGATCGAGAGCATGCCCACCGAGCTGGACGAGGTGCAGCGGCGCCAGCGCCGCCTGCGCATCGAGCGCGAGGCTCTGGGGCGGGAGAAGGACGGGGCCTCCCGCGAGCGCCTCGAGGGCATCGCGCGCGAGCTGGCCGACTTGGACGAGCGCGCCGGGGCGCTCGCGTCGCGCTGGAAGTCCGAGAAGGAGGCCATCGGAGCCCTGCGCGCCTCGCGCGAGGAGATCGAGCGCCTCCGGCTGGAGGAGGCCCGGGCCGAGCGGGAGGGGAACCTCAGCCGGGTGGCGGAGCTCCGCCACGGGGTGATCCCGGGCCTGGAGCGGGCCATGCGCGTCCGCGAGGAGGAACTGACGCGCCTCCAGGCCTCAGGGGCGCTGCTCCCCGAGGAGGTCACGGCCGAGGAGGTCGCCGAGGTGGTGGCCAAATGGACCGGGATCCCGGTGGCCCGCCTGGTGCAGGGGGAGTCCGAAAAGCTCCTGAAGCTCGAGGACCGGCTGCACGAGCGCGTGGTCGGCCAGGACGAGGCCGTCTCGGCGGTGGCGCGCGCGGTGAGGCGCTCCCGGGCCGGTCTGGGGGATCCCCGGCGCCCCACGGGCGTGTTCCTGTTCGTGGGCCCCACCGGCGTGGGCAAGACCGAGCTGGCCAAGGCCCTGGCGGGCTTCCTCTTCGACGACGAGGGGATGCTGGTGCGCATCGACATGTCGGAATACATGGAGAAGCACGCCGTCAGCCGCCTCGTGGGGGCGCCCCCGGGCTACGTGGGCTACGACGAGGGCGGCCAACTCACCGAGGCGGTGCGCCGCCGCCCCTACAGCGTGGTCCTGTTCGACGAGATCGAGAAGGCCCATCCCGACGTGTTCAACCTGCTGCTGCAGGTCTTCGACGATGGACGGCTGACCGACGGCCAGGGGCGCACGGTGGACTTCCGCAACACGGTCGTGATCATGACCAGCAACGTGGGTTCCCAAAGGCTGGCCGAGGTGCTCACCCAGACCGACAGCGAGCTGCGCCGGGCCATCCAGCAGGACCTGCGCGCGGCGTTCCGGCCGGAGTTCCTCAACCGCATCGACGCCATCGTGCCCTTCCACCGCCTGGGTTCGGAGCACCTGCGGCGCATCGTGGAGATCCAGTTGGTGGACCTGCGGGCCCGCCTGGAGGGCCGGTCCATCGCCCTGGAGGCCACCCCGGCGGCGGTGGAGCGCCTGGCCGAGGAGGGCCTGGATCCGGTCTACGGGGCCCGGCCGCTGAAGCGGGTCGTCCAGTCCGAGGTGGCCGACCCGTTGGCGGCGGCCCTCTTGGAGGGGCGCATCCGCGACGGCCAGACCGTGGTGCTGGACGCCGCCGCGGGCGGGGGCTTCGAATTGCGGGGAGCCTGAGCCGGCCCGCGGGCGGGCGAAAAAAAGGGGGGCGGCGGATTCCCCGCCGCCCCCCTTGGGTCCCCCGGATGGGGCTCCGGTGGGGTCAGTCCTTCACGCGCTGGTGGTCCTTGTCGTACAGCGGCAGGTGGGCGGCGCTCCACTCGGGGAAGCCGCCCCAGTACACGGCCACGTTGTGGTAGCCCTTGTCCACCAGGCGCTGGCACAGGGCATCGGAGAGGCGGCAGCCCTTGCCGTGGCAATACGCGATGATGATCTTGGCGCGCTTGAGCCGCGCCCGGTACTTGGCGTACTGCTGGTCGAACTGGCCCAGGGGCAGGGGCAGGGCGCCCGGGAGGTGGCTCTGCTCCCACTCCGACATGCTGCGCCCGTCCACGAGCACGGTCCCGCGCTTGTGCATCAGGCGCCGGCACTCGGCCAGGGTGATGTGCGGCCACTTGAAGGCGTAGGCCGCGTCGGTGAAGGTCGGGTCCGGGGTCACCGGCGGGTACGACAGCGGGGTGAGGTCCGGCGTGGGCTGGGCGGGCGGGTTGGCGCGCAGGGCGGGGGCCGCGGCCAGCGGCAGCATCAGCGCCGCGGCCAGTAGGGTCCTGGAAAAGCGCATGGGTCTGTTCCTCCGACGGATGGATGGGTCCGGCCCCTGGGCGGCCGACGACCGGACCCAAGCATACCGTATGACCCGGCGCCTCCGCAAGGTCCCGGGGGGACGGCGGTGCGCCGGCCGAAATGAAATGACGAAAGGAAGGGTCCCCCGCGCTAGGATTTCCTTGGACACTCCGTAAGGGGTATTCTTTCCCAACGGAGGTGCTGAATGAAAAGGAACCATCGAGAGCAAGACCAGAGGCTTGAGGGTTCGGAAGGAACCCGGAAGGCGACCGGAGAGGCC
>DAIDJD010000116.1 GCA_027451505.1 candidate division FCPU426 bacterium | reverse complement strand
CTGTAGCTTCCCCGCCAGAAAACGGACGTGCTGAACGCAGGGGTCCCCATGGCCGTCAGGTTGTTGTGCCCCGCGGAATCGTTCCCGTTATTTTGGAACTCGTAGTCATCCCTGGGCGCGACGGAGGCGCATCCCGCGCCGTAGATGGCCGCCGATCGGGCTCCGCCGAACCAAGTGCTGTGGGCCCGGACGCAATCCACTGATGGCGGCAGCGCATCGAGCGCCAAAACGGCTGGCAACAAAAAAAGACCCGCCCGCGCAAAATGCTTCACAGAAGCCCCCTCCATTGGGTCACGTCGGAAATAACACTCTCGAACTCGCACGCAATGACCGAATGCCGAACCAACGGCGTCCCCGGGGGCACGGTGACGCGAGGTCCTTCAAATCAAGGGTCTGGGCAGCGGCGAAATCGTGTCGCGAAGAGCACGGACCCTTCCTGGCCGAGCCCCTCAAACAGGGGCTTTCCCGGCGACCCGTTTAGCTCCAGCTCCCCGGGGCCTCAGGGCCTCGTGCACCCTGCGGGCCACCTCGGCGGGCACGAAACGCGACACCGACCCTCCCAGCCGGGCCACTTCGCGCACGAGCGAGCTGGACAGGTAGCTGAAGCGCTCGTCCGGCATGAGGTACAGGACCTCGAAGTCCGGGTCGAGCTTGCGGTTCATCAGCGCCATCTGGAACTCATACTCGAAATCGGAGACCACGCGCAGCCCGCGCAGGACCACCGGGGCGCGGAAGCGCTTCAAATAGTCGACCAAAAGGCCGTCAAAACTGGCCACGTCCACCCCCCGCATCCCGCGGGTCATCCCCCGCAGAAGCCCCACGCGCTCCTCCACGGAAAACAGCGGATTTTTCCCGCCGTTGCGCAGCACCGCCACGGTGAGACTCGGGAAGAGCGCGTGCCCCCGCCGGATGAGGTCCAGGTGCCCCAAGGTGGGGGGATCGAAGGAGCCGGGATACAGGAGGTGGCGCGCGACGGCCCTCTTCACACCGCCTCCGCGAGGTTCCCGGCGTCCGCGCCCGCGAAGGAGGCCTCGCGCTCCGCGGCCACGGCCTCGGGATGTTCCAGGAGCCAGACCCGGTAGGACTCCAGGATCGCCCCGATCTCGTGGAAGTCCAGGGTGGCGTTGAGCTCGCGCCGGCGCTCCGAGCTCTGCGGGAGCCCCTTCAGGTACCACATGGCGTGCTTGCGCATCTCGGCCAACGCCACCGAGCCGCGCCGGGCGTGGGCCAGGGCGGTGTGGCGGGCCAGGGCCGCGACGCGCTCGGCCGCGGACGGGGCCCCCGGGTCCGGGCGCCCCGCCAGGACCTCCAGGGACCTGCGGAAGATCCAGGGATTGCCCATCGCCCCCCGCCCCAGCATGACCGCGTCCACCCCGCTTTCCTTGAGCTGCAAGGCCACGTCCTCGGGCGTGAACAGGTCGCCGTTGCCCACCACCGGGATGGAGACCGCCCGCTTGACGGCGGCGATGGCCGCCCAATCGGCGCGGCCCCCGTACCCCTGGGCCCGGGTTCGCCCATGGACCACCAGGGCGGCGGCCCCGGCCTGCTCGACGCGGCGGGCGATCTCGACTGCGTTCACCGAGGCCGAGTCCCATCCCAGGCGGATCTTGGGCACCACCGGCAGGGACGTCGCACCCACCACGGCCCGCGTGACGGCCTCCACGGCGGGCGGGTCCTTGAGCAGGGCCGAGCCCCCGTTGTGGCGCACGACCTTGGGAACGGGGCATCCGAAATTGACGCTCACCACGTCGGCGCCTTCACGCTCGACGGCGCGAGCGCTCTCGGCCATCTCGGCCAGGTCGCAGCCGAAAAGCTGGATGCCCACGGGGCCCTCGTCCGGGGCGAGCGCCATGATCTCCCGCGTGCGGCGGTTGGATTCGCCGCCGCGCACCAAAGCGGCGCAGCTCACCATCTGGGTGTGGACCAGGCCCGCGCCCTGCTCCTTGACCAGGGCTCGGAAGGGCAGGTCCGTCACCCCGCACAGGGGCGACATCCAGACGTTGTTGGGGATCTCCAGCGCGCCCAGGCGCACCGGCCGGAGGGATTCGGGCATGTCAGCTCCGCTCATCGAGGGAGGGATCCACGCCTAGGTCCGGGGGGGAGGCCTCCCCCCGCCCGAGGCGCAGGCCTCCAGCGTACGCGATCATGGCGCCGTTGTCGGCGCAAAGCTGGGGCGAACACAGGACCGCGCGCAGACCCGCCGCGCGCGCGGCGCGCTCCAACGAGGTCCTGAGGAGGCGGTTGCAGGCCACGCCCCCCCCCGCCGTGATGGTCCGATACCCGAGGGCCACGGCCTCCCCGACGGCGCGTTCCACAAGGGGCGCGATGGCCGCCCTCCGAAAGGCCGCGGCCACGCCGGCCCGGTCCGGTTCCCGGCCCGCCGCCCGTTCGCGCTCCAGATGCAGGCGCACCGCGGTCTTGAGCCCGGAATAGCTGAAGCCGGGGCCGCCGCCCTTGGGCCGCGCCGCCGGGAGCGCCGGGCCCCCCGCGTTGGCGCCGGACTCGGCGAGGGCGTCCAGGGCCGGCCCGCCCGGGAACCCCAGCTCCAGGAGCTTCGCCACCTTGTCGAAGGCCTCGCCGGCCGCGTCGTCGAGGGTGGCGCCTAGGCGCCGCCGGTCGAAGGGGCCGCGCACGTCCACCAGGGCCGTGTGGCCCCCGGACACCAGCAGGCCGAGGTGCGGGTATTCCAGGTCGGGCGTCTCGAGGAAGGGGGCGGCGAGGTGCCCCTCGAGGTGGTTGACGCCGATGAGGGGCCGTCCCAGGGCCAAGGCCAGCGCCTTGGCCGCGGACAGGCCCATGTGCAGGCATCCCGCAAGGCCGGGGCCGCGCGTCACGGCCACGGCGTCGACGTCGCGCGGGGCCAGGCCGGAGCGGGCGAAGGCCTCGGCCGCCACCGGGGCCAGGGCGCGCAGGTGTTCGCGGCTGGCCAGTTCCGGGACCACGCCGCCGTAGGTCGCGTGCACGGAGTGCTGGCTGGCGACCACGTTGGCGAGGACCCGGCGTTCCCCGATGTCGACGATGCCGACCCCGGTCTCGTCGCAGCTGGTCTCGATCCCCAGGACGACCACGGCCCTCTCAGCGGTGCACGAGCTGGTCCACCGTGACCAGGCGTATCCCGCGGGCCTCCAGGGCCGGCGCCTCGGCCTGGAGCACGTCCAGGGTGGAGGGATGGGGATGCCCGATCGCAATGCAGGAGCCGTCCCTGAGGGCCAGCGCGGCCGCCCTCAGGAGCTGGCGCCGCACGGCCGCGGGATCCTGGCTGTCGTCCAGGAAGACCCGGCGGCGGGCCCACAGAATGCCCGCGGCACGGGCGGCGGCCGGGATGGCGCTTCGGGGGGTGGTGACGCTGTCCAGGAAGAAGGCCCCCTTGCCCTTGAGGAAGCCGGCCACCACGGCCATCAGCGCCGGGTCGGCGCTGGCCCGGGAGCCCTCGTGGTTGTTGAGCCCCACCAGCCAGGGGACCGAGTTCCACTCGGCCTCGAGCATGGCCCGGGCCGCGGACGGGGCCATGCCCACCACCAGCGTCGTGCGCTCGCGGCGCACGGCCTTCACCGACTGCATGGGCGAATGCAGGATCACGCAGTCGCCCAGGGCATGGCTTTCGTCGGCGGCGGCCCGGCTGTACGGCAGCCCGGGAAGGATCGACGTGGTCAGCGGGAAGCGCAGGTCCCGCAGCCGCTCCACCGGGCGGCGCTGGTATCCCCAGTCGTCCAGGACGATGGCCAAGCGCGCCCGGGCCGGAGGCGCCGGCGCGGGCGGCGTCCGTGCCGCGCCCGCGGCGGCCGG
>DAIDJD010000115.1 GCA_027451505.1 candidate division FCPU426 bacterium | reverse complement strand
CCTGATCGGCGAGGTGGAGATCGGGGGCCGGCATTTGCGGGCCTGCGAGGAGATCCTCAAGCGGGTGCGCGCGCCGGTCCTGAACCCCCCCCCGCGCATCTGGCCGACGTCCCGGGCCGGCAACGCCCAACGCCTCGCCGGGATCCCGGACCTGGTGGTGCCCCGGATCCGCAGCTTCCAGCGGCGGGACCTCGAGGGAGCGGGGGCGGTGGACGCGTTACGGGCCGCGGGCTTCGGCTTTCCGCTGCTCATCCGCGCCGCGGGCTTCCAAGGCGGCCTCAACTTCGTCAAGGTCGAAGGCCCGGAGGGCCTCGGGGAGGCCCTCCGGGCCATGCCCGGCGACGAGCTCACGGTGCACGAATTCGTGGACGCGCGCGACGCGGATGGGCGGATCCGCAAGTACCGGGTCGTGATGGTGGACGGCCGGCTCTATCCGGTCCACGCGGCGGTGGCCGGGCAATGGAAGATCCACTACTTCAGCGCCGGCATGCGCGACAGCCCGGAGAACCGGGCCGAGGATCGCGCCTTCCTGGAGGATATGGAAGGGGTCCTGGGGCCGAAGGCCATGGCCGCGCTGGGCGCGGTCCGGGACACCCTGGCCCTGGACTACGGCGGAATCGACTTTTCCCTGGCCCAGGACGGTTCGGTCGTGTTCTTCGAGGCCAACGCCACGATGGTGGTCCCCCGACCGGACCGTTCCGAGGTCTGGGACTACCGCCGGGCGCCCATCGCCCGAATCCACGCCGCCATGACCGCGATGGTGGCCTCGCGGGCCGGAAGGACCCTGCGCCTCCCGGGGGCGGGCCTGTCCCAGGCGGCACCGACCGCGATCCCCAACCCCGGACGCCGCGGGCCCTCCCTGAAGGCGGGACCCCCGACGCTCCTTCTGCGGCTCGCCCAGGCCACCGGGCTCCAACGCGCCGGACTCCTCCCCGAGGCGCGCCGCGAGATCGAGGCCGTGCTCCGGGACGACCCGGAATCGGTCGAGGGCCTTCTCTCCCTGGGCGCCCTGTTGCTGGAGATGGGGGATCCCGCCGCGGCCGCGGGGGCCCTCGCCCGGGCCGGGCGGCTGGCCCCGACCCACGCGGGGGCCCGCGCCGCCGAGGGCCGGGCCCTTCTGGCGCTGGGGCGCACCGACGAGGCCCGCACGGCCTTCGAGTCGGCCCTCTCCCTGGACCCCGGGCAATCCGAGGCCCACCTGGGGCTTTCGCTTCTGGCCGCGGCCGTGGGCGACCTGGCCCGGGCCAAATTCCACGGCCGCAGCGCCGCCCGCGGCCGCTCCTACCGGGATCTGCCTTTCAAGGGCGCCCACGGGCCCCGCGTGCTCGTCCTGGCATCCGCGCTGGGGGGCAACGCGCCGCTGGATAGGCTCATCGACCCGCGCGGCTTCCAGGTCAGCGTGCTGACCCTCGAATACCACGAACCCGGCGAGGCCCTGCCCATCCACGACCTGCTCTTCAACGCCACCGGCGGTCCGGACCTGAGGCCGCGGGCCCTGGAGCTGGCCCGGGCCATCGCCGCCTTGAGTTCGGCGCCGAGGCTCAACGACCCGGAACGTTGCCTGGGATGCGCCCGGACCGGGCTGGACGCGCGCCTGGCCGGGATCCCCGGGCTGGCCGTGCGGACCCAAGGCGGGGTGGACGGCGGGACCTTGCGCCGCGTCCTCGTCGTGGCGGGACACCTGCACGCGCTGGAGCCGGAACCGGTTGGTTCCGCCCCCCCGCCGGAGGCCGCCTTCCTCAACGACCCGGCCGGTTTCCTGGGCGCGGTCGCGGCCGCGGCCCTGCGCCGGGCCGCCCTGGCCCTGGGCCTGGATTATGTGGCCTTCGACTGCGTGCGGGAGGCCGCCGGCGCCGGAATCCTGGTCTTGGGCGCGGACCCCGCGGCGACCCCTGCCTTCGGGCCGCTTCCGGAGGGCGACCCCCGGGCCGCGGCCGCGCGCCGGATCGCCGAATCCGTCAACGACCTCCTGCGTTCCCGCCAGAAGGAGGAGCACTGAACCGGCGCCGGGGGAACGGCCCTCTTTTCGCGGGCGCCGAACCCGCCGCCGCCGTACAATGTCGTTCTTTTGCGCCCCGTCCCGGTGGTACGGAGCGCGAACCCAAGGAGCGTCCCATGCCCCAGCGACGAGGGCTCGAACCCGCCCACCCCCACCGGCGCCGCGGATGACCCCGCGTTTCGGCCGTCCCTCAGGCCCGCCACCGGTGAGCCTGCTGCTTTCGGAACAGGGCGACGCGCGCCTCGCGCTCGACCCGGAAAGCGGCCGCAACCGCTACGGCTGCCTCCCCTTCCCGGGGCCGCGGCGCCCCGCCTTCGGGTCGGCCACCGCCTCCACGATCTCGCCCCAGGCCTTCGAGGCGCTCAAGGCCCTCCACCAGAGGGTGGGCCTGGCTCCGGGCTGGGTCCAGGCCGCCGAATGCGACCGGGTGCGCGCGGAAATCGCGACCTTGTGCGGCGCGGATTCGGTCCCCGGTTCCGAGGTCGTCCTGGCGCCCTCGGGGACCGACGTCCACCTTCTGGCGGCCCAATTGTGCGCCAGCGACGACCCCCAGGGCCGCCGGCGCCCCCTTGAGGTGGTCCTCAGCCCGACCGAGGAGACCGGAAACGGGGTCCCGGCCGCGCTGCGCGGGCTGCACTACAACGACGCGACCCCGTTCCAGGGCCCGGCCCCCGCCCTGGGGCCCCTGGACGGCTGCCGCGCGGCCTCGCTCCGCGTCCTGGCGGGACGGCGGCCGGACGGACGGGCCCGCCCCATCGCCGAGGTGGACGCCGAGGCCCGGGTCCTGGTGGAGGGGGCGCTCTCCTCCGGGGCGGACGTGCTTCTGGTGGTGTCGGACCTCTCCAAGACCGGCCTGGTCTTCCCGAGCCCGGGCCTGGCGGCGGATATGGTGCGCCGCCATGGCGGCTCCCTGACGGTGCTCATCGACGCCTGCCAGCTCCGGCTGGGCCCCGCCGCCGTGCGCGGATACCTCGAGGCGGGCTGCGCCGTGGGCGTCACGGGGTCCAAATTCGCCACCGGACCGGCGTTCTCCGGCGCGCTCCTGGTCCCCCCCGCGCTGGCGGGTGCCTGGCGCGAGCGCGACCTGGCGCCTTCGCTGTCGGCCTACTCGGCCCGGGCGGACTGGCCCAAGGGCTGGCGGCCGCGCGGCAGCCTGACCTACACCGTGAACACGGGTTTGCTGTTCCGTTGGCAGGCGGCCCTGACCGAGATGCGCGCCTTCCGGCTCCTGGATCCGGCGGCCGTGGCCGGCTTCTTCTCGGCCTTCGCCGTCGCCGTGGGCGGGCGGCTGGCCCAGGATCCCGCCTTCGGGACGCTGGACCTCCCCGCCCCGCCGGCGAGGCCCGGCGGCGGGGACGGCTGGGACCAGGTGCCGACCCTCCTCCCCTTCGTCCTGAAGCGCGGCGGATCCCCCCTGCCCTTGGATCCGGCGCGCGCCCTCTACAAGGCGATCCGGGAGGGACTCGGTGAGATCGGGCAGCCCGTGGCGGTGGGGGGCGGGGGCGGCTCCCAGCCCCTGGGCGCCTTCCGGATGTGCTCCAGCATGCGCCTCGCCGTCGAGGCCCTGGGGCCGGGGGGCCGCGGCGGCGACGCCGTCATCGCCGAGGCCCTGGCCTTCCTGGGCTCCATCGCGGCCCTGGCCGGGAGGGCGGCCTAGCCCCGCCCGCGCGCCCGGGACCCGGGGCCCGCCGCCCCGGTGGCGGGCTTGAGTTCGACGCGCAGCACGCGGTTGCGCGGGTCGGCGTGGACCACCTTTTGGCGCACGCGGGCGGCCTGGGCCCGTTCCAACTGTTCCAGGGCCAGGATGATGACCTCATCCCCGGGCTGGAAGAGGCGCGCGGGGCAGCCGTTGAGCTGGACCTCCCCCTTCCCCGGGACGCCCGGGATGGCGTAGGTCTCCCAATGCACGGCGTTGGCCATGCTGTTGATGTGCACGAGCTGGAAGGGGGCGATGCCGGCGGCCCCCATCAGCAGGGGGTCGAGGGTG
>DAIDJD010000114.1 GCA_027451505.1 candidate division FCPU426 bacterium | reverse complement strand
GGCGGTTCCGCCGACGCCCACGGCGGTTCCGCCGACGCCCACGGCGGTTCCGCCCACGCCCACGGCGGTTCCGCCAACGCCCACGGCGGTTCCGCCGACGCCCACGGCGGTGGCCCCGACGCCCACGGCGGTGCCGCCGACGCCCACGGCCGTGCCCCCAACGCCGACAGCGGTGCCGCCGACGCCCACGGCGGTGCCCCCGACCGCCATTCCAACCCGCGTCATCCCCGGTGTTCCCGAAGGATACGGAGGCAGGCCTGCGCCTAGGATTCTGCCGGCCCTTCCGACCCCGCTTCCTTCGATCGAGCGGCAGGGGGGAGCGACCCCGCTCCCACGCGTGCGGGCTTTGAAGGCTCGCCCGCGGAGGCGGCCCACTCCGCGTCCGGAACGGCCCCGGCCCGGGCGGAGGCGCCCCTTCCGGGCCCGTAGGCGGCGTCCGCCGGCCCCCCAACTGCGGCCCCCCGCCCCGGCTCCCATTCCCACCGCGCCCGAGTTTCCGGATCGGGAATCCCTGGAGGCCGCGGTGGGATGCCTTTCCACGGATCCGGAACCCTTCGGGACCGGCGGGGTGTACCTGGAGTATTGCCTGGCCAAGCCGGCCTGGGTCCGCCTGGAGGTCTACACCGCCCGGCGGGTCCTCTGGCGGACCCGCTACCGTTGGAACCAGGCGGGTGCGCAGCAGGTCTGGTACCCGGGCACGGCCGGCGGCGTGGCCCTGGAGCCGGGCAGCTATGCCTTCGCCGTGACCGCGTATTTTGGACCGGGTCTGAGCGTCACCCGGACCGGCAGCCTCACCCGGGGGGACGCACCATGAATCCGGAAATGGTCCTGGGGACGGCGCCGGTGCCGTCCCGGGCCCGCATCGCGTGGGCCTGGGCCGCGTTGGCGTGGTTGCTGCTGGCTTGGCAGGGCGGACTGCACCCGTGGCAGGTGTGCGCCGCCTCCCTGGCTTTGGGCGCTTTGCTGGCCACGGTGCGCGGGGTCGGGGTGGATCTGGGATGGGGCCCGGTCCGCATCCTGGCCAAGGCGCTGCCGGTTTGGGCGGTGCTGTGCGCTTTCGCCGCCCTCAGGCCCCAGGCGGATGTGGACGCGGCCCTGGGGTTGGGGCTGGCCGCGGCCGCGGTCGGGAGCTTGAAGGTTTCGGGCGGGGCGCGGGAGGACTGGACCGCCGATGCCTGGACCTGGCTGGGGGGCCTGGCCAGCGCGGCCTTCCTCATCCGCCGCGCCCTGGGCTTTTCCGCCTTGGAGGCGGCGCGGGCCTTTTTCCCCAACCAGAACCTCCTGGCCGGGGGCCTGGCGGTTCCGGCCCTGCTTCTGGGCCTGAGGCACAGCGGCGCGGGGGCGCGGCAGCGGCTTGAGCGGGCCTGCGCCCTGGCGGCGGCCCTGGCCATCGTCTCGGCGGGTTCCCGGGGGGCCCTTCTGGCGCTGGCCGCGGGGGCGGGGTGGATGGCGCTGCGCCGGGCCGGCCAGGCCCGGGCGGAGCGGGCGGCCTTGCTTCGGCGCCTGGCGCTGTGGCTGGGCCTTCTGGCCCTGGCGGTCGCGTTCGCCCCGTTTTCGCGCCTGGCCACCCGGGTCCGCGACCAACGCTCCGCCGCGCTCGAGGACGACAACTATTACCGGCGCGCGGACTTCTGGGCCGGGGCCGTGGAGCTTTCCTTGGAGAGGCCCGTCTGGGGCTTCGGCCTGGGCGGCTTCGCCCAGGCGGCGCGGGCCCTGGATCTGCCCACGCCCCTGACGCCGCGGCTTCCGGTGGCGCGCTACCACCTGAATTTGGAGCACGCCCACGACGAGTGGCTGGAGTTCGCCTGCGAGCTCGGCTGGCCGGCCTGCCTGGCCTTGCTGGCCGTGGCGCTCGCCTGGTTCCTGAGGCGGCGCGGCCAGGAGGCCGGTCCCGATGCCGTGGGGCTCGAGGCCGTCCTGTTGGCCGCGGCCGCTTTGAGCCTGGTGGACATGGACCTGCGCACCCCGGCCCTTCTGTGGGGACTCCTGCTGGCCTGGGCGGCCCTGGAGCCCGCGGGCGACTCGCGCACGGAGGGAGCCTCACCCGGTCGGGCGCCGGGGCGTTTCGCGGGAGCGGCCCTGGGGACGCTGGCGCTCCTCACCGTCGCGGCCTGGGGCGGCGCGGCACTGGCGCGGACCTACCTCAGGCCCGGTCCCAAGCCGCCTTGGCTGGGCCGGGTGGCCCTCTGGAGCCAACCCTTGGACGGAGCCGTGGCCGCGCGGGCCCAAGACCAGGGGTTGGGGACTTGGCCGTGGAGCGCCTGGTCCGGTCGGATGGACCCCGGGGTTTGGTGGCGGGCGGCCCTACGGGCCCGGGCGCGGGGGGAAACCCCGGAAGCGGAGGACGACGCCAAGCGGGCCGTGGAGTTGTCCCCGTACTCGGCGCCCGGCTGGTTCTGGTTGGGCCAACTCCTGGCCTTGGACGGGAAGGGGGCCGCGGCCACGGCCTGCATGCGCCACGCGGTGGGTCTGGAGCCCCATTTCTGCCGGGCCTTGGCCTGGTTGGCCGATCAAGCCCGGGCCCAGGGGCGTCCGGCCCAGGCCGCCCGCCTTTACGCCGCGATCCGCCAGTCCCGGTCCCTGACCCAGGATACGGCGGCTTGGGACCCCTACAGCCGCTATCTGGTGTCCTTGGATCCGGCCTGGATCAGGGCCCATCCGCAGGTGGGCGGCGGGGCTTTCACGGTGCCGAATTCGTCGGGTTCGGGCCCGCGGGTGCCGGAAAAACGACTGCCTTAAGCGCGTTCGGGACTCTTTCCTCTTGCGCGGGAAACCTACGATTTGGTACTATCGCGAGCTTTTAAAAGCGAAACGGCCTGTTTGAACCTTTAAGCAGGATTTCCCGGAACGATGTGCCGAAAGGAAGTACGGCATGGGCGTGACCATCAAGGATGTGGCCAAGCGGGTGGGGGTGACCCCGGCCACCGTTTCCATGGTCATCAACAACAAGCCGCGCATTTCTGAGGAGACCCGCCGCAAGGTCCGCCAGGCCATCGAGGAACTGGACTATTTCCCCCACGAGGGCGCGCGCTCCCTGGTGCTTCAGCGGACCAACACCCTGGGGGTGGCGGCGCCGTTTTTCACCTCCTATTTCGTGTTGGAGACCCTCAGCGGTATCGAACGGGCGGTGCGGGAGTCCGACTACAACCTGGTGCTCTATGGCACCCGGGGTTTGGCCGAGACCGAGGAGGCCGTGGTCACGCGCATCGCCCGGGAGCGCAAGGTCGACGGCCTGATCTCGATCAACCTGGCGCTCAAGCCCGAGCAGGTGGCCCTGTTCCAGCGCAACAACGTTCGGGTGATCTGCCTGGAGAACGAGGCCGAGGGCTGCGACTGGGTGCGGGTGGACAACGTCAGCGGGGCCCGCGAGGCCACCGCCCACCTTCTGGGCTTGGGCCACCGCAGCGTGGCGCTGGTCACGGGACCGACCGGGTCGGTGGCGAAGCAGCGGGAGCAGGGCTACCGCGAGGCGCTTCTGGCGGCCGGCCTGAGGCCCGAGGACGCGCCCCGCATCGAGGCGCCGAACTACAGCCGGGAGGACGGCTTGGAGGCCGGCGCCCGCATCCTGGCCGCCAAGCGCCGGCCCACGGCGGTCTTCGTGGCCGCCGGGGATGTCTGCGCCACGGGCGTGCTCCTGGCGTTCAAGCGGGCCGGCGTGTCGGTCCCGCGCGAGATCTCCCTGGTGGGTTTCGACGACCAGCCCTTCGCCGAGCTCATGGAGCCGGCGCTCACCACGGTGCGGCAGCCCATGGAGCGCATGGGCAGGGAAGCCTTCGGACTGTTGAGGGACGCCTTGAAAGAGACCCGGGAGCGGACGCCCGTGCGCCGCGATTTCGAGACTGAACTGATCGTGCGCGGAAGCACCTCCCGCGCGAAGGCCTGAGCGATGCGCAAATTCCCGAGCGTGTGGTTGCTCGCACTCCTGGCCCTGGCCGCGGCGCTCCCCCGCACGGTGTGGGCCGATGGCGGAGGTGCCCCCGGACCCGGCGATGTGGCCGTGGACGCCAATTCCGATGCCCTTTCCCAGGCCGGCGGAACCACCATGACCGCGGGCCAGATCCAGGACCAGTTGGGCGCTTTGGGCGACCGTTTGGCCGAGATCCAGGCCCATCTCGAGGACGTCCAGCAGCCGACCCGGGACCTGCTCGACCTGATCAAGGGCAAGCGCTACGGCGGCATGAGCGACCCGGCCATCAGCGGGGACGAGGACATCCTCTACAAGGACGCGGCCGGATTCGGCGCGGCCCTGAAGAACGGCGCGGTGTTCTTCACCAAGCTCAACATCGACGTCATCGAGACCCTCCCCGACAACAGCGTCATCCACCTCGACTTCGGCCCGGCCTGGTCCCCGGGGCAGTACATCCAGCCCTGGAACGTGGACGACCCCGACGAAGAGCACGTGGGCTTGGGCACGGCCACCCGGCTGGGCACCCTGATGAGCACCTTCAACGCCTCGGTGACGTCGGGCAAATTCACCGTCACCGCGGGCAACCAGTCGTTCTCCCTGTCGCCGTTCTCCGTGTCGGGCCAGCTCAGCCAATTGCCCTACCTCTTCGACATGAACGTCTACCGGGACTCCAGCACCAGCAAGTCCTACTACGACAGCCAGTTCCTCACCGGCGTCCCGCTGCGGGATCCCACCGAGAGCACCCACCCCATCATGGGGGTGACCACCAACTACAACTTCACCCCCGACCTTTCCCTGTTCGATTTCGTCGGGAACTTCCAGAACTACTACACCAACTCCACCCAGCCCCACGAGTTCGGGGGCATGCTGGAGCTGAACAAGAAGGACACCTGGGGCGGCGACTACAAGGTCATCGGCTACAACCACAGCAACGACACCGGCGAGATCATCAGCGCCTACGGCAGCCCCTTGGGCTATTTCGGCCTGATGAACAACACGGTGGCCTCCTTCGCCGGTGAGCAGAAGCTGGGCCCCACCCTGGCCGACTTCGAGCTGGCCAACTCCCGCTTCGACGACGATTCCGGCTCGAACCTGGCCCTGGCCAACGGCGTGGCCTGGGGCGGCGTCCACGTCGACGGCCAGGCTTGGCGCTTCGATACCGTGACGCGCATCGGGGGGCAGAAGTTCCTGCTGGGCGTCTACGGCATGGCCCCGGACTACCTGGTCACCGACCCCCAGGGCTACTACAACAACGCCGACGCCAACCTGCCGCGCTACCGGCCCAACCCCCTGGATCCGGGCCAGATCATCGCCGAGACCGTGGTGGCCGACCCCACCCTGGCCATGAACGACACGGTGACCTACCACGTGGGGACCCAGCTCCAGTTCGGTTCCTCGTTCCTGATGCTGAACCTCCAGAACAGCGTGCAGCAGCAGGCCTCCGACTCGCAGATTTGGGCCAGCCACTACGAGGGCGGCAGCAACCTCGGCGAGGGCGGCTGGTTCGTGTTCTTCAACAACGACTACCAGTCCTGGCTGCCCCCGGACGCCTACAAGTACGGCAGCGCCAACGCCTCCAACCCGACGCCGTCGACGGCCAACGGGGGCCTGACCGGGACGGGGGTCAACCCGTACCTGGAGCGGCAGTTCGACTACAACCAGTTGGTGAGCGGCCCCACCCCGGCGTTCCCGACCACGGAGCTGCTGAACAACTACAACAACACCTACGCCCCCACCAACAACCCCACGCAGGCCTCCGACGCGGCCGCCCCCGGCGCGATCCGCGACGTCAACAACCAGTACCTCTACAACTCCTACCACGACCTCGAGACCGACGACCTCTGGCGCATGAACATGGAGGGCATCGTCAACAGCACCCCGCAGGGGCAGGCCCTGGCGCCCTCGATCAAGGACATCTCCGTGGCCACCGCCGACTTCCGCTCCAACCTCGGCGACTACCTGCCGCTGGAGGGGCGGGAGCTGTTCTGGCAGCTCTACGGCGAAATGCTGACGGTGAACGACTCCGCGCTGGTGGCCCCCAGCATGGACCCCAACAACCTCTTCGTCCAGACGGTGCTGGACTCGACCCTGGTCTACAACCTCACGGACACGGTGAACCTGCTGCTCAACATGGGCCTGGAGGACTGGGCCACCAACCGCATCGCGACCTCCTTCGTGAACCAGGACGGCCAGACGCAGAACGCCACCCTGGCCTACTTCGACCGCGAGGCGGGCGTGGGCATGGACTGGAACTTCATCCCCAACAAGCTGAACCTGTACCTTCGGGTGAAGCTGTTGAACCACTACGACGCCTTCGCCAACCAGAACAATTTCCACGAGATCCAGATGTGGTGGCAGGCCAGGACCTTTTTCTGACGGGACAGGGCGCCGTCTAGGGCCCCAGGGGGTATGCTTATGAGCGGTTCGACCACCAAACAGGCGCGCAAGGCCGCCGGGTTGCCGGGGCGCGCGGCGGCGGCGTTGGCCCTCGTCGCGCTGGCCGCGGCGGGTCTGCGCGCGGACGCCGTGGGCCTGCCGGAGCTCCCGGGTCTGCCCCCCTTGCCCGGGGCATACGCCGCCCCGGAGGCGCCGCAGGCCGCGGTGCCGGCCAGCGCCACGGCCCAGACCCAGGCCGAGCTCGCCGACCTCCTGGAGCAGGAGCGCAAGCTCAACGCCAGCGAAACGACCATGGACAAGGCCATCAACAAGGTGATCCAGGCCACCGGGCTGCACCTGGACGGCGACGCCGTGGTCCAGGCCGAGGACATGCTCGTCCTGCCCAGCGATCCGCTGGGCATGTACGCCCAGGACCAGGCCCTGTCGGGCGGGGCCATGCCCACCCAGTTCAACCTGCACGGCGCCAACGGGGCCCAGCGCATCGTCCCGGTGGTGGGCTACTTCGACCTCGACATCACGGCCCGGCCCACCCAGGACATCTCCGGCGAGGTCGTCTACCGAATGGAGAAGATCTTCGGCGAGTTCTGGGGCCAGGGCGACATCGCCGGGGTGCGTTGGTTCAACCTGCACGGCGACACGCCGGTGGGCTTCGACCTGGGCGACTTCTACTACACCGACACGCCCCTGACCTTCTGGGTGCCCGAGGACGAGTACGCCTTCGAACCGCAACTTTTGGCCATGAAGCGCCAGGAGGGGATGGAGGACGCCCAGATCCAGGGGAATTCCTTCCCGCTGCAGGGAGGCAAGCTCGACGGTACCCTGCTGCTGTTCAACCACCTGGACCTCACGCTCACCGGGCTGGGCATCCGCACCGCGGTGGCCGGCAACCCCAACACCTCGCTGCCCTTCGGGGTCATCTACCCCTACGACCAGTACCTCTTCGGGGGCACGGCGCGCTTCAGCGGGGAGCACGACAAGGCCTTCAGCCTGGGCTTCAGCTTCTTCAACATGCAGGAGTCCGTGGACACGGCCCTGCTGTCGTCGCCGATCCCTCCCCAGTACGATTCGGTGGTGGGCAGCGACTTCCGCTGGCACCTGGGCAGCCACTTCACCCTGCACGGCGAAGGCGCCTACAGCGAATACACCCCCATCTACGGCGGCGGCGGGCCCTACGGCATGCAATCGGTCTCCTGGACCGCGGGCGGGGCCGCCAACCTGATCCTGGACTTCAAGTCCCGGCACAACGCCTTCACCCTGGACACCCTCTACGTGGACCCGGGCTTCATCAACTACGCGGCCCAGACCCGGGACCAGGACACGGCCGACGACTTCACCGGTTTCATGCCCACGGGCGACAACCTGTTCAACCCCTACACCGGCGGCTACGGGCTGGGCAACCAGTCGAACCTGTACTTCAGCACCTACAACAACGCCATCCAGGCCACCAACCAGGGCCCTTTGGGCGGCTTGGTGCTTTCCAACGGGCGCCAGCCCGGGGGCCTTTTCCTGGCGCCCAGCCCGCTGAACCTTTCCCTGCCCGAGGGCTACGCCACTCCCAACCGCGCCGGCGTGGGCGGCGACTACCATGGCGGCTGGTTCGGGCAAGGCCAGGGCTTCATGCAGCCGCGGGTCTTCGGGGGGGTCTACGCCGAACCCGAGGTGGACTATTTCGTGCCGGCCTCGGTGGGCCGGGTGGGCTACTCCCGCGGGGGCATCGGCGGCAGCCTGGACTTCTCCAATCTGGGCCTATTCCCCCTGAAGCTGACCGCGGGCGTGGTGGGCGAGCAGAGCCTGGGCAAGCAATACGTGGCCTTCACCACCACCCGGGTCGCCTACGACGCCGACTACCAGCTGGTGCGCAACGTGCACCTGATGGCCGGCTTCGAGCACGTCGACATGAACGGCGGCCAGTACTGGAACTACGGCGCGGGGCCGGCCTACATGTGGCAGAATTACACCTACGACGACTACGTTGGGGGCGTCCGCTGGGTGCTGAGCAAGGCCGCCAGCCTCTACGTGAGCTACAACTTCGACCAGTTCAACAACATCGACTACGGCCGCACCGACCTGGCGGCGGCCTTCCCCTACCTGGACATCTATTCCGCGGACACCCAGACCCAGGAGTGGGAGGCCCGCATGCAGGTGGAGTTCTGACGTGCGCCGTCCCGGCCTGAGCGCGTTCCTGACGGTCCCCCTGGCGGGCTTGGCGTTCCTGGCTTCGTCGTGCGGGACCAACCCCATGACCTACGGGCTGCCGGGTTCGGCCTGCGGGGGCTGCCTGGGCAAGCCCGCCGAGGACCCCAACGCGCCGGGGACCTTCTTCGCCCCCCAGGGTCCGGCCGACAACCGGACCTACAACTTCACGTTGAGCCCGCCCGCGCCCACCGGCTACGCGGCCCTGGACATCGGCAGCGAGTGGGCCTTCGGCTCGGGTTCCGCGGGCGCGGGGCAGAGCGTCTACGAGCCGACCCAGGCCCTGCAACTGCCGGCGAATATCCTGGTCTCCAACAACGCCACCGAGAGCACCTACGGGGCCTCGGGCGTGTGGCTCAGGAACTACGACGCCTTCAGCAGCAACCCCAACGACTACTACGTGCGCCTGGAGGGCACCTACATCGGGTTCGGGCTGCCCAACGGCAGCCTCAACTACATGGAACTGCCCATCTTCTTCAACGGTAACTCCGGCCCCGGAGTGGACGTCAGCTCCTACCACGGGTTCTCGTTCTGGACCCGCGGGACCGGAAACTTCTCGGTGTGCCTGCTCTCGGGTTCCCAGGACGGCAGCCCCCCGGCCCCCGGTCCCTATATCCAGCTCAACTTCTACCAGTACCTCTTCAACAACCAGCTGGTGGGGGACAACAAGTGGCGCCAGGTCACGGTGACCTTCCAGAACATGACCCAGATCTACGGGTTGGCCACGCCCCTGAATTCGGTCCTCCAAAAGCTCTACGGGCTGCAGTTCATGCAGATGGGCTCCCCGGGACCGGCGGTCGTCACGAACTTTTGGCTGGATGTCGACGACATCCGCTTCTTCTGAGCGCGCCATGGCAACATCGAACCTGATCCGCCGATGGCAGGGCTGGGCCCTGGTGGCGGGCCTCGCCGCCTGGACCCTGGGCCCCTACGGCGGCTGCTCGTGCCGCAATCCCCTCAACGGTGGGGGGGTCACCGGCGCGGTGCGCCTTTACGGCGGAGCCGAGGCCGGCAAGGTGCCGGCCAACCTGGTCGACGACTTCAACGATGGGGTGAACGCGGCCTCGCCGACGGGCCGGTGGCAGAGCGTCTACGTCAACGGCACGCTGACCCAGGTCTGGTACAACGGGACCAACCCGGCCTATCGGATCAACTTCTGGGGCGGGGGCACCTACACCCAGGCCGACAGCTTCGGGTCGGTGTACATGAGTTCCCTGGTCTCCCCCGGCCAGCCCAATCTGCCGGGGGTCCCGACGCTTTCGGGCAGCGGCGAGCTGCAGTACGGCTGCCCGAGCTGCCAGTACGGGCGTTCCTTCCCCGGGGGCACCGGCTGCGGCCAGTGCTATCCCTTCGTGCAGCACGGCATCTTCCTCTCGCCGGACGGCGCGGCCGGGGACCAGAGCGTGGAGTTCAACGGGGCCCTGCGCTCCCCGGGGGCGGACAACAGCGCCCTCGGGTCGCACGGGTTGGAGTTCTACCTCAACGTGGTGTCCAACTCGCTGCTGGTCAAGCTCATCCCCCTGTATCTGTTCAACTACTCGGGCGCCTATCCCTGCAATTCGGATGCCTATCAGTACTACCAGGCCACCGTGAGCGCGCCGGCGGGTGGCGGCACCGTCACCATCCCGTTCACCAGCTTCACCCTGGCCGCGCACGGGAACTACACCGACGCCTCGGGGCCCATAGGGACCAACCTCTTCTGGGGCACGAACAACGGGGGCAAGCTGAACGCCACCAACGCCATGGGGCAGTACACGGCCATGCGCGATGGCAACGGCAATTTCGATTCCCCCACGGACCTCAGGCTCATGGCCGTGGAGTTCGACCCCAACCTGGATTCGGGCGGGAGCTGCCCCAACGGGCAGAAGCCCGTGGCGCCCTACCAATTCGAAATCGACAACCTGGAGTTCTACTGATGCAGACCACCCTCAGGTTCCTGCGCCGCGGCGCGCCGTTCCTGGCCCTGGCGGCCCTGCTCCCGGCCCTGGCCGGCTGCCCGGGCGTGATCGAGCTCAAGGGCATGAACACGGCCGGCCCCGGGCCGAGCACGGTGCCTCCCATCCTCTTCGAGGACTTCTCCCGGGGGGTCACCGGAAGCTACACCTACGGGCCGCAGGGCGCCGGGGCCTGGGCCAAGGTCTCCACCGACGGGAACGTCTACCACACCCCGCCGCAGTCCATGCGCATCGACTACGACACCGGCACCGGGACCTACGGGCCGGGCTTCGGCTTCGGCAGCAACTACCTGCCCCGCCTGGGCTTCTTCGACGCCACGGGAACCCGCTCCGTGCAGCTCTGGGCCAAGGCGCCGCGCGGCCTGACCTTCCAGCTCACGGTCAAGGAGGGCACGGTGAACGGAGGCGATGGGGAGTTCTACAACGCGCCCCAGGCCACCGGCACCGGGTTTTGGCACCGCTACACCTTCCCTTACTCGGAGTTCACGCGCAACATCTACTCCGGGAACCAGGCCGGCAACGACACCTTCGACGTGAGTTGCCTGGTCGGCATGCAGATCCAGCTGAACCAGAACGCGGGGGCCGGCACGATGTGGATCGACGACATCCGGTTCCGCTGAACGCGGCGTATCGCGGGGGCCGGGCCCTGGGGGGCCCGGCCCTTTTTTTCGGCGTCGAAGCCCGGCCGTTCCGTCCACCCTATCCGATCCGCCTCCGGTCCCCGCCTTTCCCGGACCAGGCCCTGGGCCGATCCCAACCGATCCCCAAGTGCGGGCCCTCCATGGAATCGAGCTTCCGTGGCGCGGCGGCGGGGAACCGTCTTTGAGCGGAGGGAATGGCCACCGCGAACCGGGACAGGCGCCTCTCCGTTAGGGCCGTTGACCCGGGGGGCGGAAGCGGCTATACTTTCCTGCTTTTTAATCCTTAAACCCAAAGGGTTTTTCAGCCCATGGCCCAAAACAACATGGTGGCCGGATCCGGCGCGGGTGCCGCATCCGGGATGGCGCGCAAGAAGCCGGGAACCCGGCGCCTGAGGGGCGCGGTGAGCGAGGCCCTGGTGGCCTACGTGTTCCTGCTTCCGTGGATCCTGGGCTTCGTCCTGTTCATGGGCGGGCCCATCCTGTTTTCGCTGTTCCTGTCCTTCGCCCACTGGGACGGGATCAGCGGCCTCAGCGGCATCCGTTGGGTGGGCCTGGACAATTTCCGCGACATGGCCACGGACCTGCGTTTCCGCAAGTCGGTCTATGACACGGTCGTCTTCACCGCCGCCTCGGTGCCGTTGAGCATGGCCGGGGGCATCCTGGTGGCCCTGCTGATGAACCTGAAGCTGAAGGGCATCGCGTTCTTCCGCACCATCTTCTACCTGCCCTCGGTCACCGCGGGCGTGGCTTCGGCCTTCCTCTGGTTCTTCATCTTCCAGCCGGACTACGGCCTGCTCAACTACGGCATCCGCGTCTTCGGGGAGGTGGTCAACTTCTTCGTGCGCCTGGCCCTCCCCGTGGACATCACCTTCCGGGGCCCCCAGTGGCTGGCGGACCCGGCCTGGGTGCATTCGGCCTACGTGATCATGACGCTGTGGGGGGGCGGGTCGAGCATGATCATCTACCTGGCCGGGCTGCAGGGCATCCCGGAGCAGCTCTACGAGGCCGCCGAGATCGACGGGGCCAACCAGTGGCAGCAGTTCCGCAACGTGACCCTGCCCATGCTCAGCCCGGTGATCTTCTTCAACCTGATCCTGACGGTGATCGGCAGCTTCCAGATCTTCACCCAGGCCTTCGTGCTCAGCGGGGGCAACGGCTCCCCGGCCGACGCGGCGCTGTTCTACGTGCTCTACATCTACCAGGAGGCCTTCCGGCTGTTCAATTTCGGTTACGCCTCCGCGTTGGCGTGGCTCCTGTTCGTGGTGGTGCTGCTGGTGACCCTCATCCAGTTCAAGTTCAGCGGCTGGGTGTACTACGAAGGCGACCTCAAGGGCTGAGACGATGGAGCGAAGCGAAGCATTCGGGTTCTGGGCCAGCAAAAAGCGCTTGGCGGCGCTGCGCAAGGGCCTGGCGTTGGCCGTCATCCTGGCGCTGAGCCTGACGATGGTGGTGCCGTTGCTGTGGATGGCGGCCATCTCGCTGAAGGCGCCCGAGAACGTCTTCAAGCTGCCGCCCTGGCGCGTGGACTGGCGCTGGTCCAACTACGTGGACGCCTGGTACCCCTACGGCCGCCCCGTCCTCACCGGGAACCTTTGGGACGACCTCAAGGCGGTGCTATTCCAGAAGGAGAGCTTCTGGTGGTACACCTGGAACACCGTGGTGGTCACCGGCCTTTCCACCCTGGGCGTGGTGTTCAGCTCCTCGATCACGGCCTTCGCCTTCGCCCGTCTCAAGTTCCCGCTGCGCAACACCCTCTTCGTCATCGTGCTGGGGACCCTCATGGTGCCCGCCCAGGTCACCATGGTGCCGACCTACATCCTCTTCGCCCACCTGGGCTGGACCAACAGCTGGCTGCCGCTCATCGTGCCGGCCTGGCTGGGCGGGGGCGCCTTCAACATCTTCCTCCTGCGGCAGTTCTTCATGGGCATCCCCTTCGACCTCGACGAGGCGGCCAAGATCGACGGCTGCAGCACCTTCGGCATCTTCTGGCGCATCATGCTCCCGCTGTGCGTCCCGGCCCTGATCACGGTGGCGGTGTTCAGCATCGTCTACAACTGGAACGACCTGCTGAACCCCCTCATCTACATCCAGGATTCCTCCAAGTTCACCCTGGCCCTGGGCCTGAACCAGTTCCAGTCCCTGGCCGGCGACAAGACCAACCTCATGATGGCCGCGGCCACCGTGGTGCTGCTGCCCATCCTGGTGCTGTTCTTCGCCGGGCAGAAGTACTTCATCCAGGGAATCGCCACCACCGGGCTGAAGGGCTGAGGGCGCCCCGCGCCCCCGGCCCCCCGGCTCCTCCGACCCACCGCCATGCCGAAGACCCGCAAGAAAGTCGCCGTCGCGCTCCTGGGCCTTGGAACCGTGGGGCTCGCCGTCGCGGAGCTCCTCGAGAAGAACCGCCAGCTCATCGAAAGCCGGGTGGGGGCCTCGCTTGAGCTGAAGTCGGCCCTGGTGCGGGACAAGGCCAAGGCGCGCCCGGGCCTGCCCCCCGGGGTGGTGGTGACGGACGACCCCTCGGCGGTCCTGGACGACCCCGAGGTGGACATCGTGGTGGAGGTGATGGGCGGCTTCGAGCCGGCCTACGCCTACCTGCGGCGGGCCATCGAGGGCGGCAAGCACGTGGTCACCGCCAACAAGGCCGTGCTGGCCAAGCACTGGGACGACATCTTCCACCTGGCCCACGACCGCAGCGTGGACGTCTACATCGAGGCCAGCGTGGGCGGGGGCATCCCCTGCGTCCAGGCCATCAACGACGGCCTGGCCGCCAACCGCATCGAACGCCTGACGGCCATCATCAACGGCACCACCAACTACATCCTGACGGGCATGGCCTCCAACGGCCAGAGCTTTGAGAAGGCCCTCAAGGACGCCCAAGCCCACGGCTACGCCGAGGCGGACCCCAGCTTCGACCTGGACGGCATGGACGCCTGCCACAAGCTGGCGATCCTGGGGTCCATCGCCTTCGACCAGAGGGTGCGCGTGGAGGACATCCACCTCCAGGGCATCCGCGGCATCTCGAAGCAGGACATCGACATCGCGCGCGTCGAGATGGGCTGCGTGGTCAAGCACCTCGCCATGGCCCGGGTGCGGCGCTCGGACGGGGCCCTCGAGGTCCAGGTGGTTCCGGCCCTGCTGCCCCTCGACCACCCCCTGGCTGGCGTTGACGGGGTCAACAACGGCGTCCTGGTCAGCGGGGACGCCGTGGGCGAGGTGCTCTTTAGCGGGCGGGGGGCCGGCGGCGGGCCCACCGCCAGCGCCGTCATCAGCGACATCATCTTCGTGGCCCGCAACGTCGCCGTCGGGGTGGCGGGCAGGGTCCCGTCCATCCCCTACGACGTGGAGAAGGTGCAGAGCCGGCGCATCGTCCCGGCCGAGGAGATCAGCAACCGCTTCTTCGTGAGGCTGACGGCGGTGGACCAGCCCGGGGCGCTGGCCGCCATCGCCCGGGTCTTCGCGGACCACGCCATCTCGATCTCGTCGGTGGCCCAGAACGAGAAGGAAAAGGGCTCCACCGTGCCCGTCTACGTCAGCACCTACAGCGCCCCGGAGCGCGCCATGCGCGAGTGCGTGGCGGCCCTGGAACGCCTTCCCACGGTGCGCCCGAACACCCTGGTCCTGCGGCTGGAGGTCCCCGAGGCATGAGGCCGCGGCGCTGGACCGGCTTGATCCGGCGTTGGGGGCGCTACCTGCCGGTGTCGGCGCGCACCCCGGTGGTCACGCTGGATGAGGGCAACACCGACCTGGTCCCGGCGCCGGCCCTGGCCGCGGAACTGGACCTGGGGCGGGCCCGGGCGGAGGTCTGGCTCAAGATCGAGGGCCAGAACCCCACGGGCAGCTTCAAGGACCGCGGCATGACCCTGGCCGTGAGCAAGGCGGCCGAGGAGGGGTCCCGGGCGGTGCTGTGCGCCAGCACCGGGAACACGTCGGCCTCGGCGGCCGCCTACGCGGCGCGCGCGGGCATGAAGTGCGTGGTGCTTCTGCCCAAAGGGTCCATCGCCCTGGGCAAGCTGGCCCAGGCCCTTGTCCATGGGGCCACGGCGCTGGCGGTGGAGGGGAACTTCGACGACGCCCTGGACATGGCCCGCCAGGCCGCCGAGCGCTTCCCCATCACCCTGGTGAATTCGGTCAACCCCTACCGGCTCCAGGGCCAGAAGACGGGCGCCTTCGAGGTCGTGGAGCAGCTCGGGGGCGCTCCCGACCTGCACTGCATCCCGGTGGGCAACGCCGGGAACATCTCGGCCTATTGGATGGGCTACCGCGAGGCGAAGGAGCACGGCCTTTCAAGGACCCTGCCGCGCATGCTGGGCTTCCAGGCCGCCGGCGCCGCGCCGCTGGTGCGGGGGCATAGGGTGGCCAACCCCAAGACCGTGGCCACGGCCATCAAGATCGGCAATCCGGCGAGCTGGGACCTGGCCGTGGCGGCCCTCAAGGAAAGCCGGGGCCGGGTGGAGGCGGTGACCGACGCCGCCATCCTGAAGGCGTACCTGCTGCTGACGCGGCGGGAGGGCGTCTTCTGCGAGCCCGCCTCGGCCGCCTCGGTGGCGGGCCTGCTGCGGCTGTCCCGCGAGGGCTGGCTCCGGCGGGCCGCCGCGGGGCGCGGAAGGGGCGTCGTGCGCATCGTCTGCGTGCTGACCGGACACGGGCTCAAGGACCCGGACCGGGCCATCGCCCTCAGTCCCAAGCCGAAGGTGATCCGGCCGGACCTGGCTTCCTTGGCCAAGGCCCTGCGGTGGTGAGTCGGCCGACCCCAGCCCCGGGAGGGAAGTCCCGGGTATCAAGCCCGAGCGGAGGACCTATGACGCGGTTGCTGTACGTGTGCTTGGCCTGCTCCCTGGCGGGGCCCGCTTGGGGCTTCGGGGGCACCGAGGCCCAGGCCGTCGCCGAGTACACCCACGGGATGGACCTGCTGGACAAGTCGGACTTCCACGCCGCCGTGAAGGCCTTCCGGGCGGCGGTGGCGGACAAGCCCGACTACGCCGAGGCCTACGACAAGCTCGGCCAAGCGCTGTGCGACGAGGGCCGCCAGATGGACGCGGTGCCCGTGCTGCGGATGGCGACCACGATCGACCCGAGGCTGACCGTGGCCTGGTACGACCTGGGCCAGGCCTATGAGCGCATGCACCTGGACCGCCGGCTCAAGGCCGACGCCCGCACCCGGGCCAAGCTGAAGAGCTCGGACGCGCCGCTGGCCATCGCCGCGTACCGCAAGGCCCTGGAGGTCGACCCTCCCAACGACATCTGGGCCGAGGCCCATTCCGACTTCAGGCTGGGGGTGCTGTTGCGCGACCGGGCCATCGCGGCCTGGGTGGCGCTGCACCCCGACCAGAGCCTGGTGGCCCCCCCCGAGCCCGTGGCCGGGCGGCTCCAGGCGAGCCCGCCCACGGTGGAGCAGGCCAACCTGAAGGAGGCGATG
>DAIDJD010000113.1 GCA_027451505.1 candidate division FCPU426 bacterium | reverse complement strand
GAGATGCTCGTTCTCGAAGGCGCGCAAGCGGGGTAGAGCTGGGAAACCATCCTCAACAAGCGCTCGCGTTACCGGGCCGTGTTCCACGACTTCGATCCGCAGCGCGTCGCTCGCATGCCGGCGCGCAGCATCGAGAAGCTGTTGCGCGATCCCGGCATCGTGCGCAATCGCCTCAAGGTCGCCTCCGCCGTGGCCAATGCGCGGGCCTTCCTCGAGGTCCGGAAGGAGTTCGGATCCTTCGCCCGCTACGCCTGGGGCTGGGTGGGCGGGCGCAGCCGGGTCCGGCGCCCCCGCGCCCTGGCCGGGATCCCGCCCTCGGACGCCGTGAGCGCGGCCTGGAGCCGGGACCTCAAGCGGCGCGGATTCCGCTTCGTGGGGCCCACCATCGTGTACGCGCACATGCAGGCCACGGGGATGGTCAACGACCACCTGGAGGGATGCTGGAGGGCGCACCGCATCCCGGAGTACCGCTGGAAGGGGGAGCCGTGGACCCCGGAGGCGCTGGGCTGAGGGGTCCCGCTCGGGGATCAGGCCGGGCGGGCGAGGTTCCCCGGCGCGGCCGCGGCCCCGGTGAGTCCGGGGCAGTACAGGCACTCCAACTGGCGCAGCAATTCCTTCAGGCGCGGGTCCGGGACGCTGTAGTAGACGCGGTTGGACTCCTTGCGCGAGACCACATGGCCTTGGGATTCGAGCACGCGCAGGTGCTGGCTGATGTTGCCCTTGGTGGTGCCCAATTCCGCCAGCAGTTCCTGCACATAGCGTTCCCGCTCCAGGAGCAGGCACACGATCAGGAGCCGGGTCGGATGGGCCAGGGCCGCCAGCACCTTGACGGCCAGGCCGGCTCCCTTTTTTCGTTGGTCTTCCATGGCTTCCTCCGGACGGGGACGGCGAACCTGGCATTAGTATAGAACTTTCTAAACAACGAGACAAGCTTTTGTGGGGAAGGGATTCCGGGGAGCTATGACGCGGGTCATGGTCTCCCAACGCCTTTGGGTGCATCGTACGTGCGTCCCCGGCATGGTCCGGGGCTCCCCCACCCCGAGGGAAGGAGGCAACCCCATGGAGCAGGTACCCTATCCCGGGACCGCGACCACCGCCGACGGTTCCGGTGCCATCGTGGCCGTGGAGACCGCCATCTCCGAGGCGGCCACCGCCTATCCCATCACGCCCACCACCAACATGGGGTCCGGCTACCAGGAAAAGGTGGCCAACGGGGGCAAGAACCTCTGGGGCACCCCGCTGGCCTTCCTGGAGCTCGAGAGCGAGCATTCCGCCGCCAGCGCGTGCGAGGGCTTTTCCCTGGCGGGCGGGCGCGTCGCCAACTTCACCAGCGGCCAGGGCCTGATCCTGATGAAGGAGGTGCTCTACACCATCTCCGGGAAGCGTCTGCCCATGGTCTTCAACATCGGCGCCCGCGCCCTCACCAGCCAGGGGCTGAACGTCCATTGCGGGCACGACGACATCTTCGGTGTCCTCGACACGGGATGGGGCTGCCTGTTCGCGCGCAACGTCCAGGAGGCCGCCGACCTCTGCCTGATCGCCCGGCGCACCGCCGAGGACACCCTCACGCCCTTCTTCAACGTCCAGGACGGCTTCCTCACGACCCACACGGTCGAGAACCTGCGCCTGTGCGAGCCCAAATTCATGCGCGACTACGTGGGCGACCCGCGGGAGCGCCTGAAGAACCTGTTCGACCCGGTCAAGGGGCTCATGGTCGGCGTGGTGCAGAACCAGGACAGCTACATGAAGGGCAAGATCGGCCAGCGCCTGTTCACCGACCGGGTCCAGGAGGCCCTTGAGGCCAATATGCGGGAGTTCGGCCGGGCCACCGGGCGGGCCTATTCCCTGGTCGACGCCTACCGCCTGGAGGACGCCCGCTACGCCATCGTCGGCCTGGGCACCGCCATGGAGACGGCCAAGGTCGCCGTGGACCACGTCCGCGAGGCCTACGGGTGGAAGGTCGGGTTGCTCCACGTCACCAGCCTGCGGCCCTTCCCGGCGCGCGCCCTGGTCGCCGCGCTGCGGGGACTGACCGGGGTGGCGGTGATCGAGAGGGTGGACGAGCCCCTCGCCTGCGGAAACCCGCTCACGCGCGAGGTCAAGGCCGCCTTCGCCGACGCGATCTCGGAGCACCACGCCTCCACGCCCAAGATCGCCCTGGTCCCGGAGATCTACTCCGGGGTCTACGGGTTGGGTTCGCGCGACTTCCGGGTCGAGGACGCGGTCGCGGTCTTCCGCAACATGATCGAGGGCGGGGAGGACCGCCAGTTCTTCGCCTGCGGCGTCCGCGGGGACTGGGCCCTGCCCCCGGAGGAGCCCGTCTCCGCCGAACCCAAGGGGTGCTTCGCCCTGCGCGGGCATTCGGTCGGCGGCTACGGATCCGTCACCACGAACAAGATCCTGGCGACGCTGTGCGCGGACCTGTTCGGCCTCAACGTCCAGGCCTTCCCCAAGTACGGCTCCGAGAAGAAGGGGCTGCCCACCACCTTCTACCTCACCGTGGCCGAGGAGCCCGTCCGCACGCATTGCGAGATCGGCCGGGTCGACTTCGTGGCCGTCCTGGACGGCGCGGCGTTCAAGTCCGGATCCCCCATCGCCGGCCTCAAGCCCGGGGGCACCCTGTTCCTGGAGTCCCCCAGCGCGGATTCCCGCGCGGTCTGGGAGGGCCTTCCGGAGCGGGCGCGGCGGGAGTTGGCCGCGCTGGACGCGACCGTGCTCCACCTCGACACCGTCTCGGCGGCGCGTTCCTTCGCCCCGACCCAGGACCTCCAACTGCGCATGCAGGGGATCCTGTTGCTGGGCGTCTACCTCAAGGTGGCGCCCTTCGCCCGGGGGCTGGGGGAGGAGGCGCTCTTCGCGCGGTTGGAGGGCGTGCTCACCAAGTACTTCGGCAGGCGCGGTCCGGCCGTGGTCGAGGCCAACATGCGGGCCGCCCGCCACGGCTACGAGCGGGCGCTCGAGGTCCCCGAGGGCCTCCGCCGCGGCCTCGCCCTCTCCGGAGGCCGGCCATGAGGCAGGTGGTGGATCCTTCCCTGGGCGTTCCCGAGAACCTCGGGGAGTTCCGCGGCGTCCTGGACGCCTACGCGACCGGCCGTTTCGACGAGATGCTGGGCACCGACGCCCTGGCCGCTCGAAGCATCATCCCCCCGGGGACCGCGGCCGAGCGCGACTTCAGCACCATCGCGCCCGACATCCCGCGTTACGACGCCTCGAAGTGCACCGCCTGCATGGAGTGCGTGAACCTCTGCCCCGACACCGCCATCCTGGCCAAGGTCGTGCCCGAGGACGCCCTGGAGGGCGCGATCCTCGCGCGGCCCGAGGGGGATCGCGCCGCGCTCCAGGGGCACGCCAACCGCCACCCCAAATACTACCGCAAGCCCGGCCCTCAGGGGCTGGCCCCCGGGGTGTTCAACCTCTACGTGGACCCGACCAAGTGCAAGGGCTGCGCCGAATGCGTGGACGTCTGCGGCGAGCGGGGGGCCCTGGCGATGGAGTCCAAGGGCCCGGGCGTGGTCGAGCGTTCGCGCGCTGAGTTCGCCTTCTTCCGCTCGCTCCCCGACACCCCCGAGGCCTACCTCACCAAGGCGCCCGCCGATGCGATGCTGGACACCCGGGCCCACCTCTACGTGGGCGGGGCCGGGAGCTGCATGGGATGCGGCGAGGGCAGCGCCATCCGCATGATGCTGGCCCAGGCCGGCAGGGAATACGGGCGCGAGAACATCGGGGTGCTGGGCGCCACGGGCTGCAACTCCGTCTTCTCCTCCACCTACCCCTACAACCCCTTCCTCACGAGCTGGAGCAACAGCCTCTTCGAGAACGTGGCCACCTTCGCCATGGGCGTCCGGCTGCGTTGGGACCAGGCGGGCTGGGCGGACAAGCGCCTGTGGGCCATCGGCGGGGACGGGGCCATGAACGACATCGGCTTCCAGGCCCTCAGCCGGCTCCTGGCCAGCGGCATGGACGTGAAGGTGTTGGTGCTGGACACGCAGGTGTACTCCAACACCGGCGGCCAGGCCTCGACGGCGACCTATCCGGGGCAGAACGCCAAGATGTCGTCCCATGGGAAGACCGGCCACGGCAAGTCCGAGGCGCGCAAGGAGCTCGGCCTCATCTGCATGGCCCACCCCGGGGTCTACGTCGCCCAGACCATCACCAGCAACCTCAACCACTTCTACCGGGCCGTCCAGGGGGCCAACGAGTTCCGCGGGCCGGCGGTGGTCATCGCCTACGCCGCCTGCATGCCGGAACACGGCATCGCCGACGATGCCGCCGCCCGGCAGGCCAAGCTGGCCGCGGATTGCAGGGTGTTCCCGCTGTTCATCCACGACCCCCGCAAGGGGGAGCGCTTCAGCGAGCGCCTGAGCCTCCAGGGAAACGTGGCCCAGGACAAGGACTACTTCGTCCACCCCAAGACCGGGGAAAAGTTCGACTTCATCCATTGGGCCCGCACCGAGGGCCGCTTTTCCAAGCAGTTCGATGCCCAGGGCAACCCCTCCGACGAGCTCAAGCGCGCGGGGGAGGGCCGGCTGGCGTACTGGCACCAGCTCCAGGAATTGGCGGGCATTCGTTAGCCGGCGGGGGCGCCTTCGGGCCCGCAAGGGTCCGGGGGTGCCGCGGGGACCGTCGGCTGGGCCGCCGCCGTTCGGCGGCGTAGGGGGACGGCTCCTTCGGGGGCCGTCCCCGCCTTTTTGGGGGGCCGCTCGGGTGCGCGCCGTGGGGCCTAAGGCGTGGACGGATCCCCCCCTTGGGTCTACGATCCTTCCAGACCTGGGCCGCCGGGTCCTCCCCCCTTCCTGAACCTTGGGGTCCCATGAGTCCAATCCCATTGGGCTGGGCTTTCCTGCCCGTCGCCTTCCTGCTCGGGGCCCTCCACGCGCTGGAACCGGGCCACGGGAAGTCCCTGACCTCCGCCTACCTGGTGGCCGGGCGCCACACCTGGCGCGACGCGGCGGTTCTGGGGCTGGCCACGACCGTTTCCCATACCGCGGTGGTGGTCGTGTTGGCCTTGGGGGGGCTTTGGCTGGGGTCCCGGCTCCCGGCGTCCTCGGTGGAGCGCGGCGTGGGGGTGCTGGGCGCGTTGGCCTTGGTGGCGGTGGGCGGATTCGTCGCGGCGCGGGCCGTGCGGGACCTGCGCCATGGCCACTCCCACGGGCACGGCCACCCCCACGGGCACGGCCATGACCACGGCCCGGGTGCGGCCCGCGGGGACGCAGGCGGGTCCCTGTGGGCGTTGGCCGCCCTGGGTCTGGGAAACGGGGTGATTCCCTGCCCGGGGGCCCTGGCCGCGCTTCTGGTGGCCCTTTCCCTGGGGCGCCCGGCGTTGGGGCTGACCACGGTTCTGGTGTACAGCCTGGGATTGGCCGCCGCCCTGGCGGCCATCGGCATCCTGGTCATCGAGGCCGGCCGCCGGGCCCGCGCCTGGCTGCCTTCGGATCGGGCGCTTCTGTGGCTGCCGCTGGCCAGCGGTTGCCTGGTCCTGGGGACCGGGGTTTGGCTGCTGGTGCGCTGACCCCGCGTCGCGGAGCCTTCCCGCCGGGGCGCCCCGGGGGACGGCGCGTGGTATAACGGTCCGGCGGAGCCGGGCGTCCCGGCCCCGCCCATGAAAGGTTCCCCCGTGTACTTCGACCTCTCGGCGGCCCCGGGCCGCACCGCCTACAATCTGCTCATCGGCTTGGTGGCCCCGCGCCCCATCGCCTGGGTCACCAGCCTCGACGCCGAGGGCCGGCTCAACGCGGCTCCCTTCAGCGCCTACAACTACGTCTCCATCGATCCCCCGGTGCTGGCCCTGGGCGTGGCCCGGGCCCCGGAGAGGGAATCCGGCGAGAAGGACACCTACCTCAACATCCGCGCCACCGGGGAATTCGTGGTCAACGTCGTCGACGACGCCCTGGTCGAGGCCATGAACGTGTGCGCGGTGGACTTCCCGCGGGGCGTCGACGAGATCGCCCAGGCGGGCCTCAGCGCCGCCCCCTCCACGCGGATCCGCCCTCCCCGCATCGCCCAGGCCCCGGCCGCGATGGAATGCCGCGTGCACACCATCCTGTCGCTGGGGAACTCCAACGTCGTGCTGGGCCGGGTCGAGGCCGTCCACGTCCGGGACGCCCTTGTCGACACGGCCGGCCCCTACATACGCGCCGAGGAACTCCACGCGGTCGGCCGCATGAACGGCCTGGGAGCCTACGTGCGCACCCGCGGGGCTTTTTTCCAGGTCCCCCGCCTCGACTACCGCGCCTGGCTCCGGGAACGCGGAGGCTCCTGAGGCCCCCGCGCCCCGGGACCGGGTTCAGGCCGCCGCGGGGTAGTCCGTGTACCCCTTGGGTCCGGGCGTGAAGAAGGTGCCCATGTCCGGGGCGTTGAGGGGAAGGCCCTCGCGCCAGCGCCGCGGCAGGTCCGGGTTGGAGATGAAGGGGCGCCCCACCCCGATGAGGTCGGCACGCCCCTCGGCCAGGGCCCGGTCGGCCGAGGCCCGGTCGAAGCCCCCCGCCAGGATGAGCGCGCCCTTCCATTCCCGGCGCAGGTCCGCCTTGAGCGCCTCCGGAACGGGCGGGGCGCCCATCGCGGAATGGTCCACCACATGGAGGTAGGCCAGGCCCGCGGCCGAAAGCTCCCGGGCCAGGGTCCGGTAGGTGTCGTCGACCTCCGCGTAGGGCTCCATGCCCCCGTTGACGCCGTACGGCGAGACGCGGATGCCCACCCGGTCCGCCCCTATCGCCGCCGCCGCCCCGCGGGCCGTCTCGAGCACGAAGCGCAGGCGCCGCCCCAGGTCGCCGCCCCAGGCGTCGTCCCTGCGGTTGGTGACCGGGCTCAGGAACTGCTCCAGAAGGTACCCGTTGGCGGCGTGCAGCTCCACGCCGTCGAAGCCGGCCTCCACGGCCAGCCGGGCGGCCTCCACGAAGGCGGCCTTGGCCGCCTCCACGCCGGGCCCGTCGAGGGCCACCGGCTCTCCATGGGGCTGCATGCCCTGGGCGTCGGTGTGGATCTGCCCGGGCGCCCGCAGGGCGCTGGGGGCCACCACTCGGGCCCCGGCGGGCAGGTTCAGGGGATGGGCGATCCGGCCGCAGTGCATGAGCTGGACGAAGATGCGCCCGCCCTTGGCGTGCACCGCGGACGTGACGGGCTTCCAGCTTTCGGCGTGGCGGGGGCTCCACAGGCCCGGGATGCGGGCGTAGCCCTTGCCGTCCGGGGACGGGGCCACCCCTTCGGTGACGATGAGCCCGGCCGAGGCCCGCTGGCCGTAGTATTCGGCCATCAGGGGCCCGGCCAGGCCCTCGGCGTCGGCCCGGCTGCGGGTCATGGGGTTCATCACCAGCCGGCTGGCCAGCTTGGCGCGGCCCAGGGTGAAGGGTTCGAACAGGGAAGGCGTGGACATGGAGGCTCCGATGTGGGGGATCAAGGCACGGCAACAAGGGTCAGGCCGGCGGCCCTCGGACTCTATACGCCCGGAGGGTGCGCCCGGATTGGGGCCGGGGCGCGGCGGGTTCGCCCGGACGGCGCGATGAAGCTGCTGTTGGCCGAGGACGAGGCCAAGACGGCCCAGTACCTGAAAAAAGGCTTCGAAGAGAACGGCTTGGTCGTGGATGTGGTCGGGGACGGCGAGGCCGCGCTGGCGGCCGCCGGGCCGGCCTACGATCTCATGATCCTGGACGTCATGCTCCCGCGCGGGGACGGGTTCCGCGTCCTCGCCGAATTGCGCGGTCGCGGCGAGGCCCTCCCGATCCTCATGTTGACGGCGCGGGGCGCGGTGGAGGACCGGGTCCGGGGCCTGCGCGGCGGCGCCGACGACTACCTGGTGAAGCCCTTCGCCTTCTCCGAGCTGCTGGCGCGCGTGCGAAACCTGCTGGGGCGGCGGGGGCCCCGCGGCGGGGGCGAGACGCTGGGCGTGGAGGGGCTGGAGATCGACCTCAGGCACCACCGGGCCGTCCGGGACGGCCGGCGCCTCGACCTCACCCCCAAGGAGTTCAAGGTCCTGGAGCTGCTCGCCGCCCACCCCGGGGAGCCCCTTTCCCGGACCTACATCGCCGAGCGCGTGTGGAACATGAATTTCGAGGGCGACAGCAACGTCATCGACGTGCACATACGGCGCCTGCGGGCCAAGGTCGACGACCCCTTCGAACGCAAGCTGATCGTCACGGTGCGCGGGGTGGGCTACCGGTTGGGCGGCGGTGACTGAGCGCGCTGCGCGCGGACCGCGCCTGTCCCTGTCGGCCCGGCTGACCCTGTGGTACGCCGTATCGGCCTTCGCCCTGGTCCTGGCAGCGACCGGGGTGCTCTACCGCGGCCTCTCCGCGGGTCTGGCCCGGGAGGACACCGTGCTGCTGGGCCAGAACGTGGGGGCCCTCCGCCGGGAACTGGCCGGCGCCGAGGGCCTGGACGACCTGCGCGAGGCCATGCGGGCCCAGGCCGCCCTTCCGGGCGGGCCCTGGCTATGGATGCGCCTGGTCGGGCCCGGGGGCGAGGTCCTGGCCCGGACCCGGGGCATGGACCGGCTCCTCCCCCCGCGCCTGTTCCCGGCGCCGGTGGGCTTGGACGAGCTGCCCCCGGGCGCGGTGTCCGTGCGCTCGCCGTCGGGCCGCTGGTTTCGCGTCGCCTCCGCCCGGCTGCGCTTGGCGCGCGCGCCGCGTTCGGCCGCCCTCCAGATCGCCGTGTCCATGGACTCGGACGTCTCCACCCTCACGAAGTTCCGCCGGCGGCTGTGGGCCATCCTCGGCGCGGCCCTGCTGGCCTGCGCCGCGGTGGGATACGCCATCGCCCGGGGTGGCGTGGCCCCGGTCCGGGCCATGGCCGCCACCGCCGCCCGCATCGGCTCCCAAAGCCTCAACGAGCGCCTGCCCCGCCGGGGCCTCCCGGCCGAGTTGGACCACCTGGCGGCCTCCCTCAACGCCATGCTGGAGGGGCTCGAGGACGCCTTCGGCCGCCTGGAGCGCTTCAGCGCCGACATCGCCCACGAGCTCCGGACCCCGCTGCAGAACCTGAGGGTGGAAACCGAGGTGGCCCTGAGCCGGGACCGCAGCGCCGCGGAGGTCCGCGAACTCCTGGGCTCCTGCCTGGAGGAGTACCAGCGCCTGGGGACGCTCATCGACCGGCTTCTGTTCCTGGCCCGCGTCGAAAGGCCCGGGGCCCAGCTCCGCCGGGAGGAGTTCGACCTGGCCCGGGAGTTGGGGGTCCTGGCCGAATTCTACGGCGCGGCCGCGGCCGAGGCGGGGC
>DAIDJD010000112.1 GCA_027451505.1 candidate division FCPU426 bacterium | reverse complement strand
AGCCGTGGTGGCCGAGGCCAACGCCTTGCGGGGCCGCGGTCGGCGTTTCGAGGCCCTCATCGCGGTCGGTAACCGGGCCCTGGCCCAGGCCCTGCGCGCTGGATGGTCCGGGGAGAGGGTGCTGAGCCACGTGCGCGCGAGGCTAAGCGCTTGGGTCGACTCGCCGCGCTGACAAGCACGGACCGTCACCGATGGTCATAAGCCCCTCCCGGACGGGAGGGGCTTTTTTCGGCCCGCGCGCGCCGTCGGCGCAAGACTGGGGACTCGGGCGCGTAATTCTGGTAGTCTCGTTCGCGCCCCGCCCAGGGGCCTTCCAAGCTCCCACTCTCCGGATGGCAGATCCCATGGAATCCAAGGCTTCGCGGAACTGGGTCGCCCTGCTCGCCCTGGCGGGGCTGGGGCTGGGTTTGTCCGGTGAGCTTTCGCTCAAACATTGGCCCACCCTACCGCTGGCGTGTTTCATCGCGGGAGGCGTGCTGCTGGCCCTAGCGGGTCTCCTCGTCCTGGGCCGAAGGGAAGGACTTTGGAGCCCGCGTCCGGAGCCCATGCGGGCCTGGGAGCCCGTGTTTTTCTTGGCCCTGGTGCTGTTGGCGGGTCTGCCGCGGCTCCTGGCCCTGGCCGATTTTCCGGCCGGCGCCGGGGGCTACGAGGGCGAGATGGTGGGGCAGTTGGGCACTCTCCAGGCCGACCCTAATTATGAGCCCTACATGCGCGATGGGGACGTGAATTGGCCCAGTCTTCTGTTTTATGAGCAATTGTTCTGCTTCAAGGTCCTCAAGCCCGGGCCGATCCCGACTCGCCTGCCCGAGGCCCTCTGGGGCGTCCTGGCGGTCCTGGCCTTCTATTTCGCGGCGCGCGCCCTTATTTCCCCCGAGGCCGCAGCCGCGGCTTCGGTCATGCTGGCGGGATCGGTGTACCATTTGACCATTTCCCGAAGTTCCTTCCCCTCGGCCATCGTGACCTTCGCGCCCGTGGCCGCGGTCGCGTTCTTGGTGGCTGCCCTTCGGAATCGGGGTTGGGGTTGGGCCGCCCTGGCCGGAGCGGCCGCATCGCTGGGCCTGTACGGCTATTTTCCCGGTCGGGGTGTGATGGGATTTTTCCTGGTCTGGATGGGCCTGTGCGCCTGGTTCCTGGCGGTGGGCCAGCGCCCCACCCGGGCCCAATGGCTGGCCTTCCTGGCGGGCTGCTTCGTGGTGGGTCTTCCCCAGTTTTACGTGGCGGTCCGCCATCCGCACATGTATTGGGACTACGTCGTGTCGGCCAATCCCGACCGGGGGCAGGGTCTGCTGTCCTACCTGCGCACCTTCCGCGACTCCATCAGCCCCTACATCAACGTTTTTCACATCCGCGGGGATATCGATCCGGGCATGTCTCCGATCGGCCGGCCCATGCTCGATTTCATCCAAGGCTGGCTCTTCCCGCTTGGGTTGGTGGCGGCGCTATGCCTAGTCTGGCGTCCGGTGAACGCCTTCATCTTCGGGCTCTTTTTCGTGGGGATTCTTCCGGCGGTCATGGGCGGCCGCGGATATGCCCATCCCACCACCCGGCGCATGGACCTGGCTTGGCCGGCCGTGTTCCTGGCCGTGGGCTTGGCCTTGGAGCAGGTTCGCCGCGGGCTGAATCCGCGGGGCTCCCGGCGACGGAACGCCTGGCTTTTGGCGGCTTTTCTGGGCCTGGGGCTGGTGTCCTATGGGGTCAACCTTAAGGTCTATTTCAAGGACTTCTATAGCGATCCCGAGGTCCTCAATCTCATCTCCCACGATCGCTACCGGATTTATAAGGTCCACGCCGAGCACCCGGGGTATGTCCTGGCGGCCTCGCCGTTGTATTTTGTCTACCAAACTTGGCAGGTCTATTTCCCTTACACAACGGTCCGTCCGCTCTACGAACCCGAGGATTTGCTGCGCCTCAGCGACGATGCGGGCGTGGACGCCTTCATGGACCCGCTGTACTACTGGACCGCGCCATTTTTGGAGGCCGCGGTCCCGGGGATCCGGTTTTCCACCGAGCCGATGCCGGGGGGACCGACCACGGATCGGCCCAAAGATCCCTTTGAGCCTGGCTTCCTCTTCACCCATGTGGTCGTGCCGCCGGGTGCCTTCGCGCGAGCGCGTGGCATGGAGCTCGATGGCCGCCGGGTGGACACCGCGTCGAGCGGGTTCTCCTCCGCATGGGAGGGACGGAGGGTGCACCTGCGGGCCGTGTGGCTGGCGCCGCGCCCGGCCGGGAAGGTCCGCCTGGACCTGGGTTGGCCGGGATTCCGGGCCACGCTCGACGGCCACCCATTCCCGCTGGGGCGCGTGGTCCTGCTCGACGGCGGCATGCACGAGCTCACTCTGGAGGGCCGCGTTCCCAAAGCGGCCTCGGGTCCGTTGCCCCTGGAGGCCACCTTCGCGGATCAAGCCAAGGCCCCGCCCTTGCTCTACTCCTTCCGCTGGCCCTACGGTCTGTTGGCCACCGTTACCGAGGGGAGGCATTCCTGGGGCAAGGCCCCCTCCTTCCAACGCCGCTTGGGCGCCTCGATCTACCGGTTCCACGACATCGCGGAGACCTTTCTGCCGTTTTCGGTGCGTCTGGACGGCATCCTGCGTGTCCCGCGTGCGGGAACCTATTCCTTCGTGGGCACGCCGTGGAGCCAGATGCGCATCTTCGTGGGGGGCCGGCTGGTTTTTGACGATATGCCGGGTGAACCCGCGGTCGGGAAGACGGTGAGCCTGGATCCGGGGCGCCCCGAAAAGCTTGGGGTGGATTACGAAGGGTACAGCGCGGGTTCCGAATATCGTGCCGTGGAACTCAAATGGAAAATCGATGGGGGCGCGGTGCAGGTGGTGCCGCCCCAGTCCATTGAAACCCCTCCCTGGAAGGGCTTCCAGGTCATCCGAGGCGGGGACCAAGCCCGCCGCACCTGAGGCGGCGGGTCAGCGTCCTGCGCGTTCGGAGCGGGTGGGCGCCTTCGGCGCGGGTGGGTCAAGGTACTCCATGTTCAGCCGGAAGGTGGGCCCCAGCAGACGGGAGAGGCGCAGGAAGGCCCGCCCCTGGGGCGTAAGCGTGAGAGTCCCGTCCTTGGCCACCGCAACGTTGCCGCTGAGGGCCTGTTCTTGGACGCGCCGGTCCACGGCGCCGTAGGCTTTGATGTAGGTTCGGATGAGGGCGTCCTGCAATTCGGCCCGGGTGACCGGGCGGTCGGCCCGGTCCATGGTTCCCAGCAGGAACACGCTGACCGACCGGTCCAGCGACACGGGCACCACGATGAGGAAGCACACCGACAGCGCCAAGCTCGCCATGGTGGCGGCGAAGGCATGGGCCCCGCCGACGCCCGCCCTCCCCGGGCCGGCCGCCCAGGCCAGGGCGGCCCCCTGGACCACCGCAGCCGAGGCGATGATCTTCAGGCCGCGATAAAATAGTACCGTATCCGAGCCGAACAGCCCGAAGCGAAAACCGGCCAGGAATAGGCCGAAGCCGAACGGGATACCCAGCCCGTAGAACAGCAGCAGTCGTTGCATACCTGCGAATTCTAGGGCCCGCAACGCGTGGGCGTCAATCGGTCTCCGCCTCAAATGGTGCCCCGGTTGGCCCGGAGTCGCAACGCTCCCGGCTGGCCGGGCGGACGGGCCCGCGCTAAGATGGGGCGGACCCCCATGGGAGGATGCCATGTCCGCCGCGCTGCGGCTGCTGTTCAACGCGACCGCATTACTTGCGCTGCTGGCGCTTGCCGCGGCCCTCGGTGTTTCCCTGCTGCACGCCCGACCCCTGCCCTGGGAACAACTGGCCCTGGGCCGGCAAATCGCCGAGGCATCGGCCCTTCCCGCGCACGATACCCTGCTGTTCAGCGCACCCCTGGGTGCGGCCTTCGACGGCTCCTCCTGGCTCTGGGACTGGGGCGCCTGGAGCCTGGGGAGGGTCGCGGGTCCTAAGGCACTCCGCGCCGTCGACGTCGCGGTCTGGCTGGCCGCGCTGTGGGCCCTGGTGGCCGCGGCGTTCCGGCGCGGAGCGCGTCCCTTCAGCACCGCCGTATTCTGCGCCTGGGCCCTGGCCTGCGCGGCCACCGACCTCCATCCCGGGCCGGATCTGCTGGCCTTCGCCGGATTTTGCGCCGCCCTTTGGATCATGGAGGGCGAGTTCTGGCCCGCCTTTTTCGGGCGTTGGCTTTGGCTTGCGCCCCTTGCCGTGGTCCTGGTGAACCTGTCGCCGGCCGCGTGGGTCCTGGCTCCTCTGGTCCTGGTGCGCCTCGCGACGGAGTCCTCGGCCGGGATCCCCGAAGCCCCCCGCCATCCCCGGTTCGCGAAAACGGTCTTTTTCGGCCTGCTCCTGCTGTGCCTGTGCCTGCATCCCCAGGGGCTTCTGGCCCTGGAGCGGGCTCCCTGGGCCTTGCGCGGATCCCCCCTGCTTCCCGGGGCCTTCGCGGTGCGCCAAGGCGGACTCCTTCTCTTGGCCGCCGGTTTGACCTTGGCCCTGGCTTCGTCGTGGACCGAGGCGGGAAGGCCCGCGGCCGCATCGGACGGAGCGCTGCTGGTTTTGGCCGCGGTCGCGGCCTTGGTCAGCCGCGATGCCTTGCCCTGGTTCCTGGCGCTGGCGGCGCCGCGGTGCGCGGCCCGCTTCGATATCCTGGCCGATGCCGCGCCAGCCGCGGTGCGCGCGCTCCGCTGGCCGACCAAGATCCTGGCCTTCGGGGGGATCCTGGCCTACTTCGGCCCGACCGTACTGCGGGCCGTGGAGCGGCCCTCACCGCGGCGTCCGCTCCCCGCGCAGACCGTGGAGTTCTACCGCCACCAGGTTCTGGACGAGGCTGTGCTGTGCCCGCCGGACTGGACGCCGTACTTGGCTTGGCGTCTGGCGCCCGAGGCGCGTTTCGCTTTGGATCCCAGGGGCCTGACCCCGCGGCCGCGGGAGCGGGAATTCCAGGACGCGCTCCAGGCCCGCGGGGACTACGCGGGGACCCTCGTCCGCGAGGGCGTGGGGGTTTGTTGGCTGCCCCTCGGCTCCCCCTTGGCCTTGGCGCTTGAGGACAGCCAGGCCTGGCAACCGGTGAGCTTCGACGACGCGTCGGTCCTGTACGTTCCCGTGGACGCCGCCCACGCCCAACTGATCCACGACCGGGCTCCCCGAGGCCTGCGGCCCGGGGATCCCGCCCATCCCTTCGACGCCACGCGCCTGGTTGAGGCCGAGGCCGACCTTGAGGCGGACCTGGCCCGCGACCCGGACATGGGCGTGCTCTACCTGTACATGGCGCGCCTATGGCTGGCCCGCGGCCACGCCTCCAAGGCGCGCGAAACCCTTGAGGGCGGCATCCGCGCCGATCCGGGTTTCGCGCCGAACGACGCCCTT
>DAIDJD010000111.1 GCA_027451505.1 candidate division FCPU426 bacterium | reverse complement strand
AAGCTGTCGTGCCCGTAGAGGGCCAGCCCGGCGCGCTTCTCCAGGACCGCGTACAGGACGCTGAGCCGGTAGGGGTCCACGCCGGTGCTGGCGCGCTGCGGGGTGCCGTAGTGGGACGGGGTGAGCAGGGCCTGCACCTCGATGAGCAGGGGCCGCGAGCCCTCCAGGGAGGCCACCACCGCCACGCCCTCGCGGGGCGGGGCCGCCGGGGAGGCCAGGCCGCCGGCCGGGTCGGCCGACCGCAGCCCGTCCCCGGCCATCTCGAAGAGCCCCAACTCCTGGGTGCCGCCGAAGCGGTTCTTGGCCGCCCGAAGCATCCTGAGGGCGCGGTGGCGCTCCCCCTCGAAGGTGAGCACCGTGTCCACGAGGTGCTCCAGCACCCGCGGTCCGGCCAAGGTGCCCTCCTTGGTGACGTGCCCCACCAGGACCGCCGCGGCCCCCCCGCGTTTGGCCAGGGACATGACGCGGGAGGCCACCTCGCGCACCTGGGACACGCTTCCGGCGGTGGAGCCCAAGTCGGCCGCGGCGAAGGTCTGCACGCTGTCGACGACCAGGACCGCGGGCTTGAGGCGCTCGGCGGCGGCGACCAGGGCCTCCAAGGAGGTGTCGCAGAGAAGGTCGAAGGGCTCCTTGGGGCCGCCCAAGCGGCGGGCCCGCAGGGCGATCTGCGGGGCGCTCTCCTCGCCCGAGGCGTAGAGCACCCGCAGCCCCCGGGCGCTCAGGCTGAAGCAGGCCTGCAGCAGGAGCGTGCTCTTGCCGATGCCCGGGTCGCCCCCCAGCAGCACCAGGGAACCCGGCACCAGCCCCCCGCCGAGGACCCGGTCGAACTCGGCCGAACCGGTGGGAAGACGCTCCTCCGCGGCCGGGCCCTCCCCGGCCCCCAGGCGCACGACCCGCGGCTCCGCGGAGGCCGCCCCGGGCGGGGGGGCCTCCCGGAGCGCCTCCTCCTCCAGGGTGTGCCAGCGCCCGCACTCCGGGCAGCGTCCCATCCACTTGGCCTGGGCCGCCCCGCATTCGGAGCAGACGAAGCGCACGCTCAGGCGCGGCACGGGCTCACTTCTTCCAAAGCAGCTTCCAGGGGTGGGTCTTGAGGTCCTCCAGGAGGTCCCGCAGGTCGTCCCCCACCCGGTCGTCGTAGACCAGCATTCCCAGAGCGCCCTTGCCGGACTGGATCTGGGCCATCATGGCGTCGAGCTTGGTGAGGGAGGCGTCCATCCGGTCGATGCCGTCCTGCATGCGGGTGATGTCGGCCTCCGACAGCAGCCGCGCCGCCCGGCCCACCAGCGGACGGGCCTGCGCCGCGGTGGCGTCCAGGTCCGCGGTGAGCCCCCGCAGGTTGCGCACCGAGGCCCTCAAATCGGCCCGGTTCTCCTCCACCATGGCGTCCAGGTCGTCGGAGGCCTTGTCCAGCGAGCGCAGCGCGTGGACCACGCCGCCGCGGGTGCGGGGATCCCGCAGCAGCGGCTCCACCGCGTCGGCCAGCGCCTCCACCTTGCGCAGGGCCCGGTCCAGGCTGCCGGGGTCCTCGCCGCGCACCACGGCCCCGGGGGCCAGGAACCCGGCGGAGGCGTGGCCCGCCGCCACCTCGACGTACTTCTCCCCCAGGACCCCGGCCGTGTGGATGCCCACCACCGAATCGGCCGGGATGCGCACCCCGTTGCGGACGTCCAGCACGACGGCCACCTGGCCGTCGCGCAGCTCGATCGCCCGCACGCTGCCTATGTCGACGCCGCCCCCGTAGAGGACCGGAGCCGCGGTCTTGAGGGAATCCACGTAACCGAAGACCACCGTGAGGGGGTAGCCCCCCCGGGAAAGCCGCAGGTGGCCGAGGAAGGCCGCCAAGCCGCCGGCGCATACCAGCGCCGCCAAGGTGGTCAGCCCCACGCGGGCGCTGCGGGTCATTCCCATGCTCGCCTCACAAGAACTGGATCGGGCCCTGGGCCCGGCCGTGGATGAACTGCTGCACCACCGCGTCGTCGAGGGCGCGGAACTCCTCACGGGGGGCCCGGGCGTGGATGCGGCCCTCGTGGAGCAGGCAGAGCCGGTCGCCCACCTTGAAGGCCAGGGCCATGTCGTGGGTGACGACGATGGAGGTGCTCCCCAGGCGCGCCTGGAGGGAGAGGATCAGGTCGGCGATCGCGTCGGAGCTGATCGGGTCCAGGCCCGTGGTCGGCTCGTCGTAGAGCACGAAGGCCGGGTCCGCCGCGATGGCCCGGGCCAGGCCCACCCGCTTGCGCATGCCCCCGGAGAGCTCGGCGGGCATCTTGTCGTGGACCCCCCGAAGGCCCACCCAGGCCAGGCGCTCCTCGGCCACGGCGCGCAGACGCCCCGGGTCCATGCCTCCCCGGCGGCGCAGCGCGAAGCTCACGTTGTCGCCCACGCTCAGGCTGTCGAAGAGCGCCGCACCCTGGAAGAGGTAGGCGAAGCGCGCGGTCCCCGGGGCGCCGGCCCCGCGCAGGGAGGCGAGGCTCTCGCGGGGGCGCCCGTCCACCCTCACCGCGCCGGCGTCGGGGTCCAGCAGCCCGGCGATGACCTTGAGCAGCACGCTCTTGCCGCCGCCCGAGGAGCCCAGCACGACGAGGGTCTCGCCGTCGACCACGTCCAGGTCCACCCCCCGCAGCACCCGCATGGGCCCGAAGGCCTTGTGGACCCCCCGCACCTCGATCACAGGACCAGCCCCATCAAGGCGGTGAGGAAGTAGTCCCCGACCAGGATGAGGATGGAGCTCCACACCACCGCCCGGGTGGTGGCGCGCCCCACCCCCTCGGCGCCCCCCGTGGTGCCGAAGCCCTGGTAGGTGCACACCACCGCGATGATGGCCCCGAAGACCGCGGTCTTGAGCAGGCCCGAGCCGAAGTCGCCGGCGGTCACCATCTGGGGCACGTCGCCCCAGTACACGTTGGCGGGCAGCCCCAGGACCAGGCTCGCCACGACGTAGCCCCCGAAGAGGCCCACCACGTCGGCCAGCGCCGTCAGCACCGGCAGCATGGCCACGCACGCCAGCAGGCGCGGCACCCCCAGGTAGCGCAGGGGCGGGGTGCCCAGGGTCTTGAGCGCGTCCACCTGCTCCGTGACCGCCATGGTCCCGAGCTCGGCGGCGATGGCGCTGCCCACCCTCCCGGCGACGATGAGCCCGGTCAGCACCGGGCCCAGTTCCCTCAGGAACGGCAGCGCCACCGTGCGGCCCATGAACTGCGTCACGCCCTTGAGCTTGACCTCCAGGGTCAGGCCGGCCTGCAGCGCCAGGACCATGCCCGTGAAGAGGGCCGTCACCAGGACCACCGGGACGCTGGACGTGCCGATGCGCTCGAGCTGGTCCATGAGGACCCCGCCGTCGAGGCGCAGGGAGCGCCGCGGGGAGGCCAGGAAGGCGGCCGTCTCCGCCAGCAGGTCGCGGGTGAACTCGGCCAGGCGGCCGGTCTCCTCGAGGAAGGCCAGCGCGGCCCCCCGCGCGCCGCGGGCGGCGCTCACGCGTCCCCCCAGCGCCGCGGCAGGCGGGGCCCCAGCCCGCAGAGGATCTCGTAGGCGTTGGTCCCGGCCGCCTCGGCCCATCCGCGCGGCGACAAGGGGCCCTCGGTGTCGCGCAGCAGCTCGACCGGGTCGCCGGGCGCGGCGTGGGGCGGGGCGCCGACGTCGGCCATGAAGAGGTCCATGCAGACCCTCCCGAGGATGGGGCGCAGGCGCCCCCGGATCAGGACCCGCCCCCGGTTCCCCAGGCGGCGCGGCACCCCGTCGGCGTACCCGGCGCAGACCGTGGCCACCAGCGTGTCGCGGGGGGCGACGTAGGCCCGGCCATAACCCACGCCGGCCCCCCGGCGCACCGGGGCCACCCGCAGCACGCCGGCCCGGAACCCGAGCACGGGGCGCTGGAGCCGGGCCAGGGGATGCAGCCCAGGGTCGAGGGCGCCGTAGAGCAGGATGCCGGAGCGCACCAGGTCCAGGCGCGCGGAGGGGTAGCGCAGGGCCGCCGCCGAGTTGGCCGCGTGCAGGGGCAGGCCGCGCGGCCAGGGCAGCGACGTGAAGGCCCGCAGCTGGCCCCGGGTGGCCGGGTCGGGCCGTTCGTCGGCGCAGGAGAAATGGGTGTAGGCCCCCCGCAGGCGCAGGCGCGGCCAGCGCCGCGAGGCGAAGTCGCCCAGCAGCCCGGGGACGTCCCCGGGGGCCACCCCTAGGCGCGCCATGCCCGTGTCCACCTTGAGGTGCACGTCCAGGCGGCCCCCGCGGCCCAGGCGGGCGTCGGCCTCGTCG
>DAIDJD010000110.1 GCA_027451505.1 candidate division FCPU426 bacterium | reverse complement strand
AGTCGGTGGCGGCCTGACATGCGCCCCGACCCGGTGGCCGCGGCGCTGAGCGGGGCCCTCGACGTGGCCAATGAACGCCACGCGCTCCTGGCCGCGAACATCGCCAACCTGGACACCCCGGGGTACGTGCGGGCGGACCTGGACTTCGAGGCCGCCCTGGCCGATCCCTCCCAGGCCGGGAACATGGTCCGGCGCCAGGGAATGCCTGACCTGAACCGGGAACTCGGGTCCATGGCCGAGACCGACACCTATTACGAGTCCTGCGCCAAGCTCCTTTCCATGCGCTACGCCCTGATGCGCGAATCCGTGAAGATGAGCTGACCATGGCCATCCTGCCCACCTCGGCGCTGGCGTCCGCCTCGACGTTCCTGCCCGCCTCGGGTCTCGGCGGCGCGGTGCCCATGGCGGGGGGGGCGGGGCTCGACGGCGCGGTGCCCCTGGCCGGCGGGGCGGGGCTCGACGGTGCCGTGCCCATGGCGGGAGGGGCGGGGCTCGACGGCGCGGTGCCCCTGGCCGGCGGGGCGGGAATCCCGGCGGGGCCGACCGCTCCCGGCCACGGAAGCCCCTTCGACCAGGCGCTCGACTTCATCGACCGGGCGGCCTCGCAGGAGGCCCACGCCGACGCCCTGGAGAAGGCCTTCGCCCAGGGCAAGGACGTGCCGATCCATCGGGTCATGGCCGCGGCCGAGGAGGCCGAACTGTCCCTGGAGACGCTCGTGGCCCTCCGCGACCGTGTGCTCACCGCGGTCGATACCCTCACCAAGATGCAGGTATGAAGACCGAATCCAAGGAGCCCCTGGCCCGGCTCAAAACCGGTTGGGACGCCTACTACAAGGGCCTCGGGGAGGCGCAACGCCGCAGGCTCTGGGCCGGGCTGGGCATGGTGCTGGCCCTGGTGGGCGGCATCGTCGCGATCGCGGGGCGGACCCAATGGGGGGTCCTGTATTCGGGTCTGCAGGCCCGCGACGCCGGCGCCATCGCCGAGAAGCTCCGCACGGACAAGGTCCCCTACCGCCTCGCCAACGGCGGGGCCACCATCGAGGTCCCCTCGGGATCGGTGTACCAGGAGCGGCTGAGCCTGGCCACCCAGGGCCTGCCCGAGGGCCAGGACAAGGGATACGAGCTTCTGGACGGCAACAACCTCCTGCTGAGCGAATCCGCCCAAAGGATCGACCGGATCCGGGCCCTCCAAGGCGAGCTCGAGCGCACCATCCTCTCCATGGACGGGGTGGAGGCAGTGCGGGTGCACCTGGTGGTCCCCGACCGCCAGCTCTTCACGCAATCCGCCCAATCCTCCTCCGCCTCCGTGCTCCTCAAACTCCGCGACGGCTTCCAGATGGCCGACGGCCAAGTCCGCGCCCTGGCCCTTCTGGTGAGCCACGCCGTCGAGGGTTTGAAGGCCTCCGATGTGGTCGTCGTCGACACCCAGGGGGACAACCTGTGGCCGGGCGCGGAGGTCGGCGGCGCTGGCGGGGGGGTCCGCTCGGACGCCCAACGCACCGCCGAGGCGCGGATACGGGGGGAGGTCCAGGGCATGTTGGACGAGGCCATAGGGCCCGGCCAAGCCGTGGTGCGGGTGCACGTGGACCTCGACTTCCAGTCCCAGACCATCACCAAGGACCTTTACGCGGCCTCCGGACCCAAGGGCGCCGAACTCGTCCAGGAGGAGAGCACCGGCACGTCCAAGGAGGGAAGCGGCGGATCCTCGACCAACGGAGTGGTCTCCGGCAACGGCCTCGGGCCGGTCGCATCCGCCGCCGCCGCCGCGCCGGGCTCTACGAGCTCGAACACCTCGAGCCGCCATGTCGTCTACGCGCTGGACCATACCGTCGAGGACATCACCCAGGAACCCGGAGCGGTGCAGCGGGTGGCCGTGGCCGTGCTCCTCAAGCGCGCCTTCAGCCCGGCCGAGATCGACACGCTGCGCCAGGCGGTCCAGCAGACCGCCGGCATCGACGCCGCGAGGGGGGACTCGCTGAGCGTCGCGGTGGCGCCCGCCGCGCTTCCGGCCAAACCCGCGCCGGCGGCGGAGGTCCAAGCGATGAAGCGGGAGGCCGCCACGCAGCGGCGCATCATGCTCGCCGAGACGCTGGCGCCCTGGGCCTTGATGCTGCTGGCGATCCTGCTGCTGAGCCTGCTGGCCTGGAAGGCCCTGCGCATGGTGCTGGCGCCGCCGGCCGAGGCCCCCGCCCAGGTCCGCGGGACGGCGGCCCTGCCCGCCCCCGCGGTCCCGGCGTTCCCGGCCCCGGAGGGCGACGTCCTGCAACTCGTGGAACGCAACCCATCCTCCGCGGCGCAGGTCCTGCGCCGCATGATGAACAACTGAGGCCGCCCATGCCCACGTTGACCGAATCGATGAGCCCCCGCCAGAAGGCCGCCGCCACGCTTCTGGCCCTGCCGGCGGAACAGGCGCGCAAGGTCCTCAACCACCTGGATCCCGAGGAGGCGAGCCTGCTTTCGTTGGAGATGGCCCGCATGCCGCGTATGGAGCAGGCCAGCAAATCCGAGCTTTTGCGCAGCTTCGGCGAGGCCGTCCGCGAGGAATCGGGCAGCCTGGAGGGGGGCGCCCGCGCCGCGGAGCAGCTCTTCGCGGCCTGCTCGGACCTGCCCTCGGCGAAGGCGGCCCTTCTTTCGCTCAAGACCGAACTCCCCGGCAGGCCTTTCGGAAGCGTAAGGGCCCTCCCGCCCCGAATCCTGAAGGCCCTCCTGGCGCGCGAACATCCCCAGGTGGCGGCCATGGTGCTGGCCTACCTGCCCCAGGAGACCGGCCGCGAGGTGCTGGAATCCCTGGAGCCGGTCATGCGGGCGGAGGTGGCCATGCGCATCGTGACCCTCAAGGACCGTCCGCCCAAGCGCCCCGTCATCGAAAGCCTGGAGGAGCGCCTCGCGCTGGCCGCCGACGAATTGCTCTCGGCGGAACTGCCCCCCGCCGGCGGCATGGCCGCTCTGGTGGATCTGGTCAAGCGCATGGGGCAGACCCACAAGAACGGCGTGGTGCAGGAGTTGGAAAAGCTGTCCCCGGAGACCGCCAAGGCCCTTTCCAAACAGCTCTTCACCTTCGAGGACCTGCTGAGGCTCGACGACCGAGGCATGCAGACCCTGCTCAAGGGCGTGGAGACGAGGGATCTGGCCTTGGCCGTGCGCGGCTCGGGCCAGGAGGTCCGCGACAAGGTGCTCAAGAACCTCTCCGAACGCGGCGGTGAAATGCTCCAGGAGGAGATGGAGGCCCTCGGGTCCGTGCGCCGGGCCATGACCGACGCCGCCCAGGAAAAGATCATGGGCGTGCTGGCCCAATTGGAGAAGGACGGCACGGTCACCGTGAACCGCGGGGACGACTGACATGAACGCCGCCTCCCGGGTGCGCCGGGGCCTTCCCCTGGCCGACGACGCCCCCGTCCTCAGCCCGCCCCTGGGCGCCTGGGCGCGGGAGTCCGCGCCCGAGGAACCGGCCGCCGTGCCTGGGGCCGAGGCCGAGGCGCGCGCGGAGGAAGCCTACCGCGAGGGCCGAAGCCAGGGGCGCCGGGAAGCGGAGGCGGAGTTGGCGCCCCTGGCGACGGAACTTTCCCGGGCGGCCCGCGAGTTCGAGCGCGAACGGGCTTCGCTCACCGAGCGTCTGCGGCGCTCCCTTGAGGAACGCCTGGGCGCCGCCGCCGCCGCCCTGGCGGGCGCCTTGGCGCCCGAAGCGGCCGCGGCCGCGGCCCGGGCCCTGGCCGAAGAGGCCGGCCGGACCGGATCCCCGGAGGCCCCCCGAATCCATTGCGCCCCGGAGTCCCTGGAGGCCCTGGAGCGCCTTCTGGGAGGCTCCGGACCGGCGCTCCAGGCCGCCCCGGACCTGCCCCCCGGGGCGCTGCGGGCCTCGCTGGGCGACGCGACCTGGGAGGCGCTCCCGGCGGACTTCCTCCGCATGGCCGAGGCGGCCGCCCGGGGACGGGCCCCGGAGCGGGCCTGGCGGGCAGTGGGAACGGTGGTCCGCACGCGGGGCCCGCTCCTGGAGGCCGAGGGTTTGCGCATGAACCTGGGGGATCTCGCCGAGGTCGGCCCGGCCGAAAAACCGCTGCTGGCCGAGGCGGTGGGTTTCGACGGAGCGCGCGCCCTGCTTTCCCCCCTGGGGGACCTCCGCGGCGTGGGCCCGGGCGAACGGGTGGCCGCGGTCGGACGCCCCTTGGAGGTTCCGGCCGGCCGCGGGCTGCTGGGGCGCGTGCTGGACGCCCTGGGCCGTCCGCTGGAGGGAAGCGCGCTCCCGGAGGGACTCAACAGCGTGCGCGTCCATCCCCTGTACGCCGAACGCGATCCGCTCAAGCTGGGCCGCGTCCAGGAGCGCCTCGAAACGCGGGTGTCGGCCCTGGACCTCTTTTTCACCTGCGGACGGGGCCAGCGCCTGGGGATTTTCTCGGGCAGTGGGGTCGGCAAGAGCACGCTCCTGGGCATGCTCGCCCGCGGGTCCAAGGCCGACGCGGTGGTCATCGGCCTCATCGGGGAACGGGGGCGGGAGGTCCGCGACTTCCTT
>DAIDJD010000109.1 GCA_027451505.1 candidate division FCPU426 bacterium | reverse complement strand
GCCGCCCTGGGGAGGGGCGCCCACGGCCCCGGCTGGCGCCACGAACAACTGCGAGCTCAGGCGCTCAAGGGTCGTCCCGGAGAAATTGGTGATCAGGAGTTGGGCCTGGGGTCCGGCCGCGGTGGAACCGTCCGGAAGCACGGTGCTCACGCTTCCGTCGGGGCCGATCACGGCCCGGTTGCCCAGGTTTTGCAGGGGGCCGTCCTGCCCCAGGACGGGATAGCCGTCGACGCTCAGGAGGTTGCCCTGGGCGTCCAGGTGGAACTCACCGGAGCGCGTGTAGGCGACGCCTTGGGGGGTCTGGACGGCGAAGTAGTCCTGGGCCGACTGGAGCGCCACATGGAGCGGATCGGGGCTGGGCTTGAGGGGGCCGGTTCGGGTGCTGGGCGGGCCCACCACGTACTGCACGCCCCAGGGCAATGGGGTCCCGAAATCCTCGAACGGCTGGGTCGCCGCGCTCTGGAAATAGCCGACCTCGGGCCGGTAGCCCGGCGTGTTGACGTTGGCCACATCCTGGGCCGTCTCAGCCACGGCTTGGCTGGCGGCGCTCATGGCCGAATAGACGGCGCTCATGGTGAGGTCCACGGAAGGCCCGAGAGAGGGTGGCAAGGGCCCCGTTCCAGGGGCTCCCCCTCGGCTAAAGCAAGTTCCTTGCCAAATCCAGGCGCTTCGGCCGAAGCGGGCCGGGTCTTTAGGGTTGCGTCAAAAAAAAAACCGCCCGTGCGCCGGCGGCTTGGGGCCCTCCGGATCGGGAGCCCGAATTCCATACTTTTGGGCCTTCAGCGCGGGGGCGGAGGCTCAGGCCCCGCGCTGAAGGCCCGGGGCGTTGCCGGAGGCTCAGGCCAGGTTGTATTCCTTCATTTTTCGGTACAGGGTCTTGAAATGGATGTCCAAAAGGGCGGCCGCCTTGGGCTTGTCCCCGCCGGACCGGCGCAGGGCCGCCTCGATGGCCCGCTTCTCCACCTCTTCGGTGACGGTGCGCCCCAGAACCCAAAGGGGCACCACGCCCTCGGGCATATGGTAGGCCGGGGGACCGGGCGCTTCGGGTTTGGCCACCTCGAACCAAGGCACCTGGCCCAGGTCCTCGGGAAGGTGCTCCACTCCGATCCGGTCCCCGGCCAGGATCACCGCCCGTTTGATGGCGCTCTGGAGTTCGCGCACATTGCCCGGCCAGGGATGGCGCCTGAGGCGCTCCAGGGCCTGGGGGGTGAAGCCGGCCACGCGGCGGCCGAAACGCCGGTTGAACGACTCCAGGAAGTGGGCCGCCAGCAGGTCCACGTCGCCTTCGCGCTCGCGCAGGGGCGGCAATTCCACGACGAATTCGGCCATTCGGTGGTAGAGATCCTCCCGGAACGTCCCCTGGGCCATGGCGCCGCGGAGATTTCCGTTGGTGGCCGCCACCACGCGCACATCCAGGGGGACGCCCTCCCGGGAACCCAGGCGATACACCACCCGCTCCTGGAGCACCCGCAGAAGCTTCATCTGGGTGGCCGGGGGCAGGTTGCCCACCTCGTCCAGGAAAAGGGTGCCGCCTTCGGCTTCCTCTAGGCGCCCGGCCCGCGCGCCTTGGGCCCCGGTGAAGGCCCCCCGGACGTGCCCGAAGAGCTCGGATTCGACCAAATCGGCGGGGATGGCCGCGCAGTCCACGCTGACGAAGGGGCCCCGGGCCCGGGGCGACCACTGGTGAAGCCAGGCCGCGAAGCACTCCTTGCCGGTCCCGGACTCGCCCAGGAGCAGAACGCTCACGGGGTAGGGAGCGGCCCGGCGGGCGAGTTCCAGGGCCCTGCGCAGCCCGCGGGAGCCCCCCAGGATGCGCGGGGCGCCGGAGACGCCCTCGATCTCCTTGAGCGCGGCGATGCCCCGCTCCAGGGCCCGAGCCTCCGCCAAAACCGCCAGGGAGCGCGCCAGCTCGGCCGGGTCCAGGGGCCGCTCAAGGCAGTCCGCGGCCCCCCGCCGCATCCCGTCGACCACCGCCGCGACGTCGTCGGGGGCCACCACCAGGACGACGTCCAAGTCCGGGCGCGCGTGGCGGGCCTTCTCCAGGACGGCGTGCTTCAACGCCCGGGGCAGGGCGTCGTCGACCAACGCCACCCGCAGGGCCGGGTCCTCCAGGGATTCCAGAGGGAATGGGTCCGGGGCCTGGGCGCGCGCGCGCCGACCCAAGGACTCCAGGACCGCGGTCCAGGCTTCCCCTTCACGGGCCGAACGGGCCAGAACCAGGGCTTCGCCCCCGGCCGGGACCGCGGGGGCGGCGGGCTCAAGGCCGGCCGGGGAAGGTTCCCGGCCGTCGACGAGGGTGGGGGGGGCGGTGTCCATGGCGTCTAGGCGATGTTGTAGGCCTTGAGCTTGTTGAAGAGGGTCTTGTAGTCGATCTCCAGCATCTGGGCGGCCTTCTGCTTGTTCCAGTGGGACTTCTCCAGGGCCATGCGGATCATCTCGGCCTCGGCCGAGGACACGGCGGCCTCGGCCACTTCCTTGAGGGTGCGGGAGTCCCCGGGGCCCGGCTTCAGTTCGCGGGGGAGGTGCTCGGGGGCGATCTCCTCGCCGGAGAGGATCACCGCGCGTTTCACCGCGTTCTGCAGCTCCCGGACGTTGCCGGGCCAGGCGTAGGCCTCCAGAAGGGCCGCCGCCTCGGCGTTGAAGCCCGTCACCTGCCGGCCGAAGGCGCGGTTGTACCCGTGCAGGAAGTAGCCCGCCAGGAGGGGGATGTCCCCGCTGCGCTCCCTCAACGGCGGCACCTGGACGTGGAACTCGTTGAGGCGGAAGTAGAGGTCCTCGCGGAAGCGGCCCTGGCGCATCGCCGCGGCGAGGTCGACGTTGGTGGCGGTCACCAGGCGCACGTCGATGGGGGAGTCGGAGGAGGCCCCCAGGCGGCGCACGCGGCGCTCCTGGAGCACGCGCAGGAGCTTCACCTGGACCCCCAGGGGCAGGTTCCCGATCTCGTCGAGGAAGAGCACCCCGCCGTTGGCCAGCTCGAAGCGCCCCACCTTGCGGTCCTTGGCGTCGGTGAAGGCCCCCTTCTCGTGGCCGAAGAGTTCGCTTTCGATGAGGTTCTCGGGCAGGGCCGCGCAGTCCACGCTCACATAGGGCGCGCCGCGGCGGTGGGAGAGCAGGTGCAGGGACTCCGCGACCAGTTCCTTGCCGGTCCCGGACTCGCCCGTGACGAGCACCGAGATGTCGTGGGCCGCGATGCGGGCGATGAGTTCCTTGAGGGCCCGCATCGCCGGGCTCTCCCCCACCAGGCGGTCCATCCCGCGGGCCTTCTCGGCGTCGCGCCTCAGGCGGTCCACCTCCCCGGACAGCCTCCGCCGGCGCAGCGCCAGCTCGACGTTGACCCTCAGTTCCTGGGGGGCCAGGGGCTTGGTGAGGTAGTCGTGGGCCCCCAAGCGCATGCACTGGACCGCGGTGCCCACGTGGTCGTAGGAGGAGAGCATCACCACCAGCGCCGAGGGGTCGAGGCGGCGCAGGCGCTCGAGCGTCTCCACCCCGCCGAGGTCCTTGAGCCGGACCTCCATCAAGGTGAGGTCGAAGGGCGCGGCCGCGTAGCGTTCCAGGGCCTCGCCTCCGCCCGCCGACGAAGTCGTTTCGTAGGCTTCACCCAGGGCCTCCGCCACCAGACGGGCCGTATCCGGCTCCTCGTCGATGACGAGCACGCGTGTCCGGGTCGCTGGGATCACGGCCGCCCGGCCCCCTCTTGGCCGAAGCGGGCGCCCGGCTCCGGGCCCAGGCGCAGGCCGTCGAGGAGGGGCCGGGGTTTTTCCCGACCCACCGGGAAGGAGAGCCGTAGGCTGCCTCCCTCCCCCTCGCCCAGGCGCACCTCGACGCCCATCGCGTCGCAGAGGCGTTTGACGTTGTACAGGCCCAGCCCGCGGCCTTGGGCCTTGGTCGTGCTGAAGGGTTCGAAGGCGGCCCGGCGCATCCCGGCGTCCAGGCCCGGGCCGCTGTCCTCCACGCGCAGCTCCACGCGGGTGCCGAAGCTCAAGGCCACCATGGCCAGCCGCCCGCCCTCGGGCATGGCGTCGAGCGCGTTGGAGCCGATCTCCATGAGGCAGTTCTCCAGGCGGCGCGCGTCGGCCCAGACCTCGGGAAGCCCCGGTCCCAAGGCCAGGCGCAGTTCCACGCCCTGGGACCGGGCCCGCCCCTCCAGGCGGGCGGCCGCGGCCTCCATGCAGCTGCGCAGGTCCATGGGCGCGACCTCCAGGACCACCGGGGTGGCCAACTCCAGCAGTCCGCGCACCACCTGGTCGGCGGCGCGAACCTGCGCCAGGATCCGCGTGAACGCGTCGGAGGCCACCGCTGGGCACTCCGGGGAGTCCAGGAGCAGTTGGGCGTGGCCGGCGATGACCGAAAGGGGGTTGCGGATCTGGTGGGCCACCTGGGCCGCCATGCGCCCCAAAAGGGCCAGCTTTTCGGTTCGGACCAGTTCCTCGGCGGCCCGACCGAGCTCCTCGTTGCGTTCCTTGAGGTCACGGACCAACTGGGCGTTGCGCAGGGCCAGGGCAAGGTGGGGCGCCAGGCGGGTGGCCGCCTCGGCGCGGCGGGCGCCGCGGGGCTGCAGCAGGAGCAGGCCCGGGCGGCCGCCCTGGATGCCTATCTCTAAAGCCAGGGTTCGGGACGGCGGAAGGACCCGGGTCAGAGCCTCATGCCGGGTCCAACGGGGGATCACCAAGGGATCACCCACCCGGTCCAATCCGGTGAGGGGCTCGTAAAGGTAGTCCCTAAGGAAATGGGCTTCCAGGCCCAGGCTGGCGGCCACGGTGAAGACCCCGTTTTCCGGATCAGCCAGAAGAAGCAAGCCCTTAGGGGCCTTGGCCAGTTGGGTTGCGCATTCCAAAACTTTTTGCGGCAGTCCGGGATCGTGCGGGTCGAGATTCATCAATTCCCGCGTGGCGGAGATGAATTCCTGGAAAAGGTAGCAGGAAACCGGCTTTTCTGTGGATTCGCGGGGAAGGGTCGTGTCCATGGAGTTTCCTAATTCCAGGAAGTCGAGTCCGAAATGCGTGCTTATGATAATTTAATTTTAATTAATTTGTCAATATTTAGTTTTTAGAAGCAATGAATTATGTTAATAAAGTATTTAGCTTTGGACCAAAGAGTGTGATCTAGGTCATATTTATTTAATCGTAATTATAAAGGAGTTTCAAAATGTCTCGTTGCATCGTTTAAAACCGCCCTTCTTCCCGAAAATTCCCGAAAGCTCAAGCCAAACCGAATTCCCTGATTTTATTCTGCAAGGTTTTGTAGTCCACGCGCAAAAGGCGGGCGGCCTGGGTCTTGTTGTTCCCGCTTTCCTGGAGGGCCCGCACCACGAGTTCGCGCTCGGCGCGGCGGGCGGCGGCGTGGGAAGCTTCCTTCAGGGAGACGCCCAGAACCGCCGGAGGCCCCGCCGGGGCCGCTGCCTGGGGCCGGACCTCCGCGAGCTCCGGGGGAAGGTGCCCCGGCTCGATGACCGTCTCCGCGAGCACGACCGCGCGCTTGACGGCGTTGAGCAGTTCGCGCACGTTCCCGGGCCAGGGGTGGTCCTGGAGCATCCTCAAGGCCTGGGGACTGAAGCCGCCCACGCGCCGGCCGAGTTGGGCGTTGAAGCGTTCCAGGAAGTGCCGGGCCAGGAGCTCGATGTCGCCCCCCCGTTCGCGCAGCGGGGGAAGGCGCAGGTCGAACTCGTCGAGCCGGCCCAGAAGGTCCTCCCGGAAGCCCCCGGCCCGCGCCTGGGCCCGCAGGTCCGCGGGGCTGGAGGCCAGGACGCGCACATCCACGGGCACGGGTCCCCGCTCGTCGCCGCGGTCGAGGCTGCGCTCCTTGAGCAGGCGCGCCAACCTGAGCTGCAGGGTCGGCGGCAGGCTGCCCGCGTCGTGGAGGTAGAGGGTGCCTCCGCGGGCCTCGACGGCCTTCCCGGGGCGTCCGGCCGGGCCCGGCTCCCCGAAGATCTCGGCCTCGAGCAGGGACTCCGGCTGCAGGGAGCAGTCCACCGCGATGAAGGGGCGGTCCCGCCGCGGGCTCAGGGCGTGGATGGCCTCCGCGGCGAGCTCCTTCCCGGTCCCGCCCTCCCCGACGATGAGCACGCCGATGTCGTGCGGGGCCACCCTCTGGATGAGCTCGCGGGCCCTTTGGGCCGCGGCCGAGGCGCCCACGAACCCGTCCAGGCCGCGGTGCCGGTCGATCTCAACCTGCAACCGGGAGACCTCCCCGCGCAGGCGCAGCATCTGGAAGCCGTTGGCCACGGTGACGCGGAGCTCGTGCAGGTTCAGGGGCTTGGTGAGGTAGTCGTAGGCCCCCAGGCGCATGCACTTCACGGCCGTGTGGACGTGTTCGAAGGCCGAGACGATGACCACCGGCAGGTCGCGGTCCCGGGCCCGGATCCGCTCCAGCACCTCGACCCCGTCCATCCCGGGCATGCGGATGTCCAGCAGCACGAGGCGCACCTCCGGGTCGGACTCGAGGCGTTCCAGGGCCTCGGGACCGGAGTAGGCCGCCAGGGCCTCGTAGCCTTCGGGTTCGAGCGCCTTGGCCGCGACGAAGCAGTTCTCGGGTTCGTCGTCGACGATGAGCACCTTGGGACGCGGGGCGGACATCAGGTTCCCTCCTTGGGCGCCGGGACGGCGGGCAGCCAGACGCAGAACCGGGAGCCGCGCCCGTGCAGGTTGCCGGCCACGATGCCCCCCCCCATGGCCCGGCACAGGCGTCGGACGCTGTACAGGCCCAGCCCGGTCCCGCCGGCGCGGCCGCTGGCGTAGGGCGTGAAGATGCTCGGCAGGAGCCCTTCCGGGATGCCCGGGCCGTCGTCGCTGACGCTCAGGAGGACGCCGAAACGGCGGGACTCGGCACGCAGGAGCAGGCTGCGCGGCGGAGGGGCGGCCTGGAGGGCGTTGAGGCAGAGGTCCAGGAGGCAGCGCTGGAGCGCGTCGCCGTCGGCCCGCGCGTCGGGAAGGCCGGGCTCGACGCTGAGGAGCAATTCCACCCCGGCCTGGGCGCATTTGGGCCGCAGGAAGCCCTGAAAACCCGCCAGGAGCCCGGCCAAGGCGGTCGGCTTCAGGTCCAACACGGTGGGGCGGGAGAGGTCCAGGAAACGGCGCAGCCCGGCCTCGGCCTCACCGACCTTGGCCGAGACCAACTCCAGGGTCGCGGTGGGGCGCCCTTGGGAGCGGGCTTCCTCCAGAAGCAGGGCCACATGGGCGCCCACCACGTTGAGGGGGTTGCGCACATCGTGGGCCAGGGCCCCGGCCACCTGCACCAGTTCGGCGCGTTGCTGGGCCTGGTCGAGCTCTTCGACCACACGTTCGAGCTCACGCGTGCGCTCGACGAGCAGCGCCAAGAGTTCCTCTTCCCTGGGGCTAAGGCTCGGGGATGATCCGGCTGGGCCGGGGCTGGGCTTCAATGCGCCTCCGCGTACCCGGTGCCTTCCCTTGGACTTTTCGGCTGGGGAATCCGGGAGCTTTAGAAACAAGCAAAAAACATGCCCAAATCGTGTTTCAGATGGAGAAAACGTCCCGAACTTTCCCAACGCCTCAGGAGGGCGGTGAACCCACACCATAGGTGTAGACCAGGGCCGCTCCGAGGTGGCCGGTGTAGGCCAAAAGGCCGCAACCCAGGGCCCAAAGGGCCAGCACGGCCTTCCTCGAGCCGGCCCGGCCTCGGCCGAAGGCTTCCGCCGCCGAGGCCAACGTGAACACGCAGGCCGTGGCGAAGGCGGCCCGCTTGTGCCAAAGCATCACCCTCCAGGCGTCCGGCACGTGGGGCGCGGTCCGTTCCGCCAAAAGCCCCAGCGCCAACACCCCCCATAGAAGCAGCGTCCCGCCCGTCAGGCAGGCCGAGGAACAGGGCCTCAGCCAGCCCGGGCCCCACCCCAGGTCCGCCGCCGCCCTCGCGCCGAAGCCCAAAATCAGCAGCGCCAGGGGGAAATGGACCAGGAGCGGGTGCAGCAGGTAGGGCGGGACGCCCCAGGGTACGTTCACTTGACCTTCACGGCCCCGTCGATGCGCACGCTGTCGATCCCGGCGCGCTTTTGCAGGCGCCCCGTGATCTTGACGGTGTCCCCGCCCCACCCGCGCACATTGTTGTAGTACTTCATCATGCCCTTCTTCTCGTTGGCCGTGAGGAAATAGGCCTTTCCGTCGGGCGTCAAAAGGCCCACCGGGGCCCCGTTGTTCAGGCACATCACGGCGCAGGACTGGTGGTCGGCCCCGTGGGCGCCCTCGTTCATGAAGCAGTCCATGTCCAGCACTTCGCCCGTGAGGACGACCTTCTTGCCGTAATTGGGGGAATCCATGTCCGCGTGGAGGGCCGCGGCGCCCATGCCGGCCAGGCAGAACGCCGAGACGGCCGTGATCAGGATTTTCTTCATGCTTGGTGCTCCTTTCGTGGGGGATGAAAGCGGTCCGTTCC
>DAIDJD010000108.1 GCA_027451505.1 candidate division FCPU426 bacterium | reverse complement strand
CAGGGCCCGCCCCCGGATGCGGAGCTCGTGGTCGGAGACCCAGGTCCGGCCGTCGGCCCCGCTGTCCTCCAAGGCCAGGCGCAGGTCCACCACCGCGAGGTCATGGCGCAGCGCCGGCGCGGCCGCATCCGGGGCCGGCGGCACGTCCCGGATTCGGCGCGGATCCAGCAGCCCCAGCCCGGCAAGCTCCCGGTTGCCGGCGCGCGTGGGGAAGTACAGAAGGCGTTCGCGCAGCCAGGGATGGGCCCGGTGCCCCAGCCATCCGCCGCCCCTCAAAGCCCTCAGCCGCGGGGCCGCCGCGGCGGGCGCCGAGGGCCAGAAGGCCCGCCGCAACTGGCCCAGCGTGGCATAGCGGCATTGCCAGGTGAACAGCAGGACCGCGAGGTCCCGGTCGTCCAGGCCCGACTCAGTCCGCACCCCGCCGCCGGCCCAATCGCGCCAAGGCCGCCCTCCCCAGTTCCGTCCCGGGATCCGGCCGCGCCAAGTCCTCGGGCTCGCCCCCACCCAGGACCAGGGGCCTGAAACGCAGGCGCCGGGCCGCGGGCCGCGGGCGCCGACCACGCGTCCAGGGAGGCGCCGCGGGCAGGCGGACCCTGCCGAGTCCGCGGCCCCGGGCGCCCTGGACCACCAGGAAGGCCTCCCCCACCTCGAGGTTCAGGAGTTCGGTGGGTTCCACCACGCGCCGCTTCGGTCCCCCTCCGCGTCCTCGGGGAATCCCCACGGACCCGGGCAATCCCCACGGCGCCGGGGAGGATCCTCCCGGCGCGGCCTCCGGCGCCTCCCCGAAAAGCCGGGCCAACTCCTCCGCCGATTCCGGGCTTCCCTGCCTCAGGAGAATCTTGTTGGCGGTGTTCCCGAAGACGGCCTCGGCCGTGGCCGTCCCGCGGCGCCCCAGGTCCCCCAAGGCTTGGTGGGCCACGGTCAGCCCCACGCGGGCCTCGCGCGACTTGGCGATGAGGGCGCGGAACTGGGGATACAGCACGTCGGCGAGCTCGTCGATGTAGACGAAGCAGGGCGGCGCGGCGGCGCCGTAGCGCCGGGTGAGGCAGGCCTGCAGGTCCATCAACAGAAGGGTGCTGACCCGGCGGAAGGACCCGGGATACTGGTCCGCGGCCAGGCCCACATAGACGACCCCGCCCCGCTCCAGGGACTCCGCCAGCACCAAGCCCGGCTCGACGGTCTCAAGGGCCGGGGCCAGGGCCCCCAGGCACAGCGGCGTGAGCGCGTTGGCCAGGCCCTGGAAGCGCTCGGCGTAGTCCCGCGGGGCCATGCGCAGGAAACGCCGGCGCAGTTCCCGGGCCTCGGGCGCCCGGGCGTCGAGGCCCGCGAAGGACGCCAGCGCGCCCTGGTCCAGGGCCACGCTCCGGAGCTGGCCCGGGGTCGGCAGCGCATCCAGCCGGTGGCACAGGCCGAAGAACCCGTAAAGCAGCCCCTGGGCGAGGTCCCGGTAGTAGGGGGTGGCCGTGGCGTCCTCGCTGTAGAAGGCCGCATGGACCCTTTCGGCCACCAGCAGCGGATCGTCCCCCACGAAGGGGTTGTAGCCGTCCGATCCCATAGGGTCGGCCAGGTCCAGGACGCGCAGGTCCTTCAGGCGGCGGCAGGAGCGCGCGTAGGACTCGACGGCCGGGCGCATGGACCCCTTGGGGTCGAGGACCAGCACCCCGCAACGCCGGGCCAGGTCCTGCCTCATCAAGGGCAGCAAGCCATGGTAGTTCTTGCCCGTGCCCGAGGCGCCGATGATCTCCAGGTGCTGGAAGCGGGAGCGCTCCGGAAGGACCACGGGATCGGGGCCTCCCGTGAGGGCCAGGGGGAACCGTCCCGCCTCCGGCGGGGACGCCGCCCGGGGGGAAATCCACCGCAGGCGCGCGCCCACGCCGAAGGCCCCCGCAACGACGGGCGCGAGAATCTCGATCAGGGTGCGCAGGGGCACGGGCGGGCGGCGGTGGTCGGCCCCCTCAGGCCGGGGCGCAGGTGAACAAAGTGTGGTAACCGATGGTTTCGCGGGCTTCGACCTTGAGGCCGGCGGCCGCGAAGGCCCGCTCCAGGTCGGAGGAATGGAACATGCGGCTGCGGCCGTTGGCCATGCAGGTGAAGTAGAGGGACACGGCCATGACGGCGTCCTTGGCCGCGGCGTTGGGCTGGCGGTCCCAGCACGGCTCCAGGACCATGAGCCGCCCCCCCGGGGCCAGGGCTTCCCGGCCCCTACGCAGGAGGCCCACCGCGTCCTCCTCGGCGAAGCAATCCAGGAACTGGCTCATCCAAACCACGTCGAAACCCGCCGGGAAGGCCAGGGAGGGGTCCAGAAGGTCCGCGCCCCAGGGGATGAGCCGGGCCCCCAGGCCCGCGCCATGGGCCGCCTCGGCGGCCCGCCGCGCCACCGCGGGATGGTCCGCCAGGGTGACCTCCAGGTCCGCCCGGGCGGCCAGGCACCGCATCGCCCAGCGCCCGGTGTTGCCGCCCACATCGAGCAGACGCCGCACGGGCCGGTCCAGGACGCGCTCCAGGGCCGTGGGGAAGGCCCCGTCGGAATACAGGTGGTCGAAGGCCAGCCAACTCCGGCGCACCCGCTCCGGAAGCTCCTCCAGGCCCTCATAAATCGTGTCCCAGGGGCCGAACACCTTGAGCCCCTCCGGCGCGCCGGAGTCCAGGGACTCCTCCAGGCGGAAGGCCCCCTGGAAGCAGACGTCATGGCTGAAGTCGAGGTTGGCGCGCACCAAGGCGTCGTCGAGCAGGAGCAGCCCGGCTCCACCGAGCCGGAAGCGGCCCCCCTCCTCGGTAGCGGCGCCCGCCGCGGCGCAGCCCTCCAGGAGCACGCGGGCCGCGTAGATCCCGAGGCCGGTGGATCGGGAGGCCTCCTCGGGGGAGAGCCCGTCCGCCCCGGCGGCCTTGAGCGACGCGAGCAGGCCCCGCTCCCGGGCCACCCGAACCGCCTGGAACAGAAGGGGGGCGAAGGCGATCCTGTGGGCCAGGCGGTGGGCCGCCAGGTTGCGTCCCCCGCCCTTGCCGGGGTCCGCGCCCGACGAGGCTATTTCGGCACCGCCATGACGGAGTAGGACTTGTCGCTCTCGCGGTACAGGTCCGAGGTCTTGCGGGCCAGGGTGGACACGCAGAAGTACACCTTGTAGCCGGAATAAAGGTTGCGGATGGTCATATGGGTCCCCTGGATCGGGGACTGGTTCAGCCGGGTCCACTGCCGGTTGTGCGGGTCGTAGCTCATGTAGATGTTGTAGCCGTCCACGGTGCCGGTCTGGGGCGTCCAGCTCAGCTCCGCGGAATGCGTCCCGGCGCGCACCCAAACGTGGTCGGGCGGGTAGAGGTAGCGCCCATCGCGGATGGCCGGGGCCGGATGGGAGCGCATCTTGCCGAAGCCCACGGTCAGGGCCACCCGCTGCATGTCCCCCAGCTCGCCGTAGGGCGACCAGGCGTAGTCCAGGGACAGGTCCAGCCCGGCCACGACCAACGCGAGTCCCCCTCCCAAATCCAGGCCGGCATCGGGCCCCAGGACGGTCTGCGGAAGGCGGTAGCCCGCGCGCAGGGTCGCCCGAAGCACGTCAAAGGTGTGGGAATACTCCCCGCCCACGTTCAGTCCCCAGATCTGGTCCACCGGGACCACGGGCATGATGAGGTCCACGTCGGTGAGGATGTGGTCGTCCTTGGATTGCGAATCCCATTGGTAGCCCAGGCCCATGCGCAGGTCGGTGGGCAGGGTGGAGTAGGGATCCGGGGAACTGCCGAAGTTCTCGATCACCGCGCCCGCGCTGACGCCCGGCAGAAGGTCGGGACGGGTCTGGACGCCCACGTCCCCGGCCACGCCATAGCCCTGGTAGGAGGCGACCTTGTCGCTGAGCACCTTCACCGTGGCGCCCACCGAGAAGAGTTGGGTGGCCTGCCAGGCGTAGCTCAAGGTCACGTCGCTGTCGCCCGCGGTGTAGCTGTAGGGCGTGGCCACGAAGGTCCCGTTGTTGTCCTGGGTCACCGGGGTGTTGTCGATGCCCACCAGGGTGTAGCTCAGGGCCAGGGTGCTCCACAGGTTCACACCCAGAAGGTCCGTGGGCACCGCGACGCCCAGGTTCTCGTACTGGATGCCGCCGAAGCTGTTGATGTTCATGGCTTCGATCTGGACATCGTCGACGCTGGTGAGTCCGGCCGGGTTGTAGTAGATGGAGTTGACGTCGTTGGCCACGCCGGTGAAGGCCTCGCCCATGCCCTCACCGCGGGCTCCCATGGGCAGTTCCAGGTAGGGCGCGCCCACGGTCCCGGCCGCCCCGTACCCCAAGGCCAGGCAAGGGGGCAGCGCGGCCGCCAACAGGAGGGGCAGGGCCAGTCTGTAGTTCATGTCAGTTCCTCACCACGGCGAAGCGGATGATCTTTCCGTTGATGTAGAGCAGGTAGATCCCGGTGGTGACTTCCACCCCGTTGGAATTGTTCCCGTTCCAGACGTCCTCCACCGGGTTGCCCGTGGTGGTGGATTGCCAGACAAGCTGCCCGATCATGTTGAAGACCTGCCAGCGCAAACCCGCGGGCTGGTCGCCGAGGTGGAAGAGGCGCGAGTTCCGGTCGGGGTAGTAGGGGGTGGGCCAGTACTGCCCCACCGAAGGGGGCGTGGGGGTCCACGTCGGGGTCACCGTGAAGGTGGCGCTGGCCGTGGGGCTGGCGGTGAAGGTGGGCGTGACCGTGGGGCTGGGGCTGGGGGTCTCGGTGTCCGTCACCGTGGGGCTGGCGGTGGCGGTGGCCGTGGCCGTGGACGTCGGCGTCGCCGTAGACGTCGGCGTGGCGGTCAGGCTGGCCGTGGCCGTCGGCGTCGCCGTGGGCGATGCCGTGGCCGTGGCCGTGGGCGAGGCCGTCGGCGTCGCCGTGGGCGATGCCGTCGCCGTGGCCGTCGCCGAGGCCGTCGGCGTCGCCGTGGGCGATGCCGTGGCCGTGGCCGTGGGCGAGGCCGTCGGCGTCGCCGTGGCCGTGGCCGTGGGCGATGCCGTGGCCGTGGCCGTGGGCGACGCCGTGGCCGTGGCCGTCGGGCTGAAGGTAGATGTATCCGTGGAGGTGAGCGTGTCCGTGAAGGTGGGCGTGTCCGTGGACGTGGGCGTCGCCGTGAAGGTGGGAGTGGCCGTCGAAGTGTCCGAATTCGTGGGCGAAGGCGTGGGGGTGAAGGTGGGCGTGCAGCCGGCCAGGGCGTTGAAGGGCCCCGCGGCCGTGGCCGCGGACAGGGGCCCTTCGTTCACGCCCCCATCGTTCGTGGGGTTCCAGGCGTTGTCATAGGTCGCGGCCTTGCACCCGGTGAAGATGCCCGGGAGCCCGCTGCCCCCGAAATTGGCGGTGGAGGAGGAATACGGCAGGATCTTGAAGTATTCGTCGGTGCTCTCGTTGGTGACCGTGTCGTTGAAGCTGACCGTGCCCGCGGTCCAGGTGACGTAGCCGTCGCTGATGAAGGGGCCCGCGGCGCCGCTGGTGGAGCGGTAGATGTGGTACCCCGTGATCGCGTCGGTGCCGCTCTGGGTCTGGCCGGTCCAGGTCAGGGACACGCCCGAGGCGCAGCCGCCCGGGGTGCCGTAGATCTCGGTCGCCGGCACCGGGTTGTTGGG
>DAIDJD010000107.1 GCA_027451505.1 candidate division FCPU426 bacterium | reverse complement strand
ATGGAGCGCCATGGCTACAAGACGCCCCGCCAGGCCTTCGAAGCCCATCAGGCGGCCGTTTCGGCCGCCTGACATCGCCCCAAACGGGTGTCCAATAGGACTAGACCGGTGCAGACGAAAGGAAGGGGCTAGATCTTTGCGGGGGCCGGTCCGGCCAAGGGCAGCTTCCTGGCCTCCCGCGGTTTCGGCGCGGTCCTGCTCACGGGGCCCAGGCGCAGCGGCAAGACGACGCTGCTGAAGAAACTTTTTCCGGGGGCGGACTATCGTCTCCTGGAGGATTCCGACATCATCGGCCAAATCCGCCGGGATCCCCGCGGCTTTCTGGACAGCCTAAAGCTTCCGGCCTTGCTGGACGAGATCCAGAACGCGCCGGAGTTGTTCCCATACATCCGCTCGCGCATCGACGCCAAACCGGAGGCCAAAGGACGCTGGCTGCTGGCCGGTTCCCAGGAAGCGCCCCTGACGAAGGGGGTCGGGGAATCCATGGCCGGGCGCATCGCCGTGTTCGAGTTGCTGCCGTTTTCCGTGCCAAGGCCACCCGCAGCCCCGGAGTGCGCTGGACCGCGGCCTTGGAGAAGATACTGGCTTTATTCGAGGGCACGGACTGCAAGGCGTGGCTGGTCCACCGGGCCCCCGATTGGAGGCCTATGCCGGGCTGGGCACCGGCATCCAGGCCGTGCCTGTGGAGGAGATGGCGGCAAGGGCGCTGGGCTTGGTCGGACGTTCCAATTCGAAGGGGAAGGTGTAAGTAGGCCCTAGAAGGCCTTGATGCGGAGGTGCCGCATCGGCCATTTGAAGAACCATTCACCCTGCCGGCCCCCCGCGCCTTGCCCGGCACCCGGCCGTGGCATACCATGTCCCACCGAGCCCCCCATCCTTTCCAGAGGCCGCATTGCCATCCCCCCGCATCGGTTCCAGCGCCCCCAGCCCCCGGGCGTCCCTGGGCAGGGACGTCACCCAGCGCGTCCTGGCCAACGGCGTGACCGTGCTGGTCAAGCCCGTGCGCAGCGCCCCGGTGGCGGCCGTGAACGCTTGGGTGCGCGCCGGCTCGGTCTGCGAGGGCCCCCGGGAAAGGGGCATCAGCCATTTCATCGAGCACATGCTTTTCAAGGGCACCGAGAAGCTGGCCGTGGGGGAGCTCGACCGCCTCATCAAGGCGGCCGGGGGCTACAACAACGCCCACACCCGCTACGAGAGCACCGACTTCATCGACGTCCTGCCCTCCGACAAGCTTGAGGTGGGCCTCGCCACCATGGCCGACGCCCTGCGGCACAGCGCCTTCGACCGCGAGGAGCTGGAGCGGGAGCGCCTGGTGGTGCTGGAGGAGCTCAGCCGGGCCCAGGACCACCCGGGGTTCGAGGCCTGGAACCGCCTCACCCGCATGGCCTTCACCCGCCACGCCTACCGCCACCCCGTGATCGGCTTCAAGGACGTGCTCAAGGCCATGGACCGGACGCTGCTGGTGGACTATTGGCGCCGCTGGTACGTGCCCTCCAACACCGTGGTGGTGGTCGTCGGGGACGTCGATCCGGCACGGGCCCACGCCTTGGCGGCGCGGGCCTTCGGGGACTGGAAGGGGCCGCGCGCTCCCCGCCTGGGCCTTTCCCCCGAGCCGCCCCAGAGGCGCCTGCGCTTCCAGGAGTCCAGCGGGGAGATCGAGGGCACCCTCGCGGTCCTGGGCGTGCCCACCTGCGCGGAGCTGCACCCCGACGCTGCGGCCCTGGACATGGGCCTGGCCATCCTCGGCCAGGGCTTGAGTTCGCGCCTGAACCAGGAGGTCCGCGAGCGCCTCAAGCTGGTCCACTCCATCTCGGCGGGCCAATTCAGCGGGGCCCATCCCGGCTTCGCCTACCTCTGGTGCGAGTTGGAGGTCGGCCAGGTCCGCCCGGCCCTGGCCGCGGCCTGGGAGCAGGTCGCGCGCATGGCCGAGGAGGACGTGTCCGAGGCCGAGTTGGAGCGCCAGAAGACCCGCCTGACCCACGACGAGGCCTCCGAGTGCATGAGCATGGAGGGCATGGCCGGCAAGCTGGGCTACTACCAGTGCCTGGGGTCGGACTACCGCCTCGCCGACGTGGATTCCGAGCGCCTCCATCGCGTCACCCCCGCGGACGTGCGCCGGGTGATGGCGGCGTACTTCCGCCGGGAGCGGGTCAACCTGGTGGTGCACCGCCCCTCCAAATCCCGCCCCACCGGGCTGGACGCCGCCGGCGCCGCCGCCTTGCTGGGCTCCGGCCCGGCCCGCACCGCGCGCGCCGCGGGGAGGGACGGGAAGGCCCTCCCCGGGGGCATGGTCCGCTACGCCCTCAGCGGGGGCGGCGTGCTGGTCGTCAAGCCGGTGCGCCACGCGCCCCTGGCGGCGGCGCAGTTCCTCTTCCCCGGGGGCCAGGCCGTCGAGTCCGAGGGCCGGGGCGGGGCCCTGAACCTGCTGGCGCGGGTGTGCTTCAAGGGCTACCCCGGCATGGACGCCGCCGCCCTGGCGCGCGCCATGGACGACCTGGGGCTCGGCCTGGGGGCCTCGGCCGACCCGGACCGCTTCTCGGTGGGTATGGAGTCCCTGGCCTCGAACGTGGACCCCGCCTTCGCGTTGATGGGGAGCTCCCTGCGCGGCGCGGAGCTCCCCGCCGCCGAGGTCGCCAAGGAGCGCGAGCGCGTGCTCAAGGACATCAAGGACCGCGCCGACGCGCCCGACGAATACGTGGCCGACCTCTTCCGGGCCGCGTTCTTCGGGCCGGGGCATCCCTACGCCAGGCCCCTGGAGGGCGACCGGCGCAGCGTCCTGCGCATAGGCCGGGACGACCTTCTGGGTCTCAAGCCCAAGGTGCTGCGTCCCGGCGGCCTGGTCGCCGCGGTCGTGGGCGACGTGGATCCGGGGCGCCTCCGCGACCTGGTGGAGCGCGAGTTCGGCTCAGCGGCCTGGCCGGCCAAGGGGTCCGTGCCGACGCGGGCCTTGCCCAGGCCCCAGGCGGGGCCCCGCCGGACCTCGGCGCGCCTGCCCAAGAAGCAGGCCCACCTGATCCTGGGTTGGCCCTGCCCGCCCGTGACCCATCCGGACTACCCGGCCCTGCGTCTGGTCAATTCCGTCCTGGGCGAGGGCATGGACAGCCGGCTGTTCCGGGAGGTCCGGGACCGCCGCGGGCTGTGCTACACGGTCTACAGCACCTTCGACCGGCGCCCCCACTCCGGGGCGTGGAGGATCTACGTCGGCACCCAACCGGCCACCCTGGACCAGGCCGAGGAGGTCTGTCGGTCGGTGGCCTCCGGGCTGGCCAAGGGCGGGATCACGGCCGATGAACTGGCCTCGGCCAAGGCCTACGCCCGCGGCATCTTCCGCGTGGCCCGCCAGGATTTCGGCGCCGACGCCCGCACCATCGCCAACTACGAGTTCTGGGGGCTGGGCGCGGCCGAGGTCGAGCGCGTGCCGGAGCGGCTCCAGGCGGTCACCCTGGCCGACTGCGCGCGCGTGGCCCGAACCTGGATACGCCCGGAAGCGGCCTGCGTGGCCGTCGTGCGGCCCTAGGCCATGGCGCGCGAGGCCCCGGCCCGCCTGAAGGCCCTCCTGGCCCGCCTCACCCTGGCGCCCCTGGTCGCCCTGGGTTTGGGCCTGGCCGTTGTCCCGTTCCTCGGGCCGTCCCGGCGGGCCAAAGTCCTGGCCGGGGCCGTGGGGCTGGCCCTGGCCACGGCCTGGTTCGTGGCGCGGCGCGCCCAGCTCCTTTGGGAGGCCTCCACCGAGGCCCTGGATGAGGGGCTGCGCGCCCTTTCCCAGGGCCGCTTCGGCGAGGTCGGGGGGCGCGAGGGCGGCCTCCTCGACGGCAGCGTCCGCCTTCTGGCCGCCTCCGTGGCCGCCGTGGAGTCCCGGGAGGCCGCGGCGCGCTCCTTCGGGGCCGAGGCCGACCCGGCCCAGGCCGGGGAACGGCTGGCGCTGCTCCAAGCCCCGGCCCGGGAGGCCGTGGTGGGGGTCCTGGCCGTGCGCTGGCGCGGCCTCGACGAGGCGATGGCGTCCCTGGACCCGGCCGCCCGGCTGGCGGCCCTGGGCCGCTACTACGAGTCCGTCCTGGAGGCGGTGACCGTGGAGGGCGCCTCCGTGTTGGAGCTCGGCGGCGGGACCGTGGTGGCGGTGTGGGGCGCGCCGGCCGCGGTTGAGGGGGGCCTGGAGCCCGATCCCCAGGCCGTGCTTCGGGCGGGCTGGTCGGTCCGGCTCCGTCTGGACGTGATGGCCAGCCAGCTCCGGCTGCGTCGGGGCGTGCGCTTGGAGTGGGGATGCGGAGCCGCTTGGGGACCCGCCGCGACCGGGGCTTGGGGCCCCGCGGCGCGCCGCCGGTGGGCCTTGGTGGGTGTCCCCTTGGGGCGGGCCCGCGACCTGGCCGGCCGCGTGGGCGGGCCTTGGTTGGACCCGGAGCTGGTTCCGGCGGCCGTGCTGCCCTATGCGGCGGTGCCCAAGGACGGATCCGCGCTTTTGGCCGGGCCTGAAAATTATTGAAAAACCTACGTTTTTCCCCGGAATCTTGACTCCGGGGGGACTCCGGCATAGGCTATTGAGGTATCGGAAATCCCGGGGCGCGCCGGAGACGTAAGGTAGGAGCAAGGGCGTTCCCCAAGCGGGGGGCGGCCCGGCGTGACCATCCCTCGGACCATCACAGCGCGGCGTTCCCGCGACCCACGGAGGCTCAAATGTTCGGACCCAAGAAGCCCTGCGGCTGCTAAGGCCCAGCACGGCGCGTACGCCGTACCTCGAACCCGGCGCCCCTAAGGCGCCGGGTTCCTTTTTAGCCGTTCGGTCCGCCCTGGGGGCCGTGCTAGACTGGAATCCATGACCACCGATGTGCAAGGACAGCCGCTTCCCGCCGCCGGGGAGGCCCCGAACCTGGACCTGGAACTGCTGCGCGGCCTGGCGTTGGGGGGCAAGCGCAGCCAGGAACTGGAATTCCTCTTGGCCAGCCAGGCCCAGGGAGCCGCGGACTACCAAGCCCTGGCCCTGACCGCCGCCGACGTGAGCCTGCCCGAGGCCCGGGCCCGGGGCACCTTCGAGCAGCTCCTGGCCCACCGCGACCGCATGGCCCAGTCCCTGGTGCGTCCGGTGGGCCTCAAGTCGGCCGCCCTGGACCTGCTGGAGTCCTGCGAACGGGCCTTCAAGGTGGAGCAGGAGGCGGGGGCGCCCAGCTACTGGCAGCTCGAGCAGATGGCCTATCGGGACCAGCTCACCGGGCTGCGCAACTTCAGGTTCTTCTCCAACCGCCTGGGCGAGGAGGTGCACCGCGCCAAGCGCTACCGCCACCAGCTCTCCCTGGTCATGCTCGACATCGACCATTTCAAGAAATTCAACGACACCCACGGCCATCAGGCCGGCAACGAGGCGCTCAAGCACCTGGCCCTGGTCGTCGGCGAGACGGTCCGCGACACCGACACCGTGGCCCGCTACGGCGGCGAGGAATTCGCCCTGATCCTGCCCGAGACCTCGAAGCGCGTGGCCCTGGAGCTGGCCGAGCGCGTGCGCGCCAACGTGGAGTCCTCGCCGGTGCTGCTGGAGGGCCACCACCAGAAGGTCACGGTGTCCCTGGGCCTGGCGACGCTGCCGCGGGACGCCTTCTCGGTCCAGACCCTGGTGGGGGCCGCCGACGAGGCCCTGTACCTGAGCAAGCAGGGCGGCCGCAACCGGGTCACGCCCTTCACCCCGCCGACCTCGGTGACCTTCCGCCACCGACCCCAGGTCCCGGCCCGGTCCTGCTCGGTGGTGGGCAGCTTCAACGGCTGGGATCCCCGCGCCGACCCCATGAACGCGCAGGAGGACGGCGGCTTTTGGCTGAAGATGGAGCTCATCCCCGGGACCTACGAATACAAGTTCGTCATCGACCAGGTGCAATGGATCGACGATCCGCTGGCCCAGGAGCGCATCAGCGACGGCTACTGGGGCCACAACAGCATCCTCAGGCTGAGGGGATAGGGATGGGCGGTTTCAGGGGCGACCTGCGCCTTCTGGCGACGGACCTCGACGGCACGGCCCTGGTCGACCGCGGGGAGGAGGGATGCCACGCCACGGGGCGCCTGAAGGCGGCCCTGAGGGGCTTGGCGTCGCGCGGGGTGGTGGTGTGCCTGGCCTCGGGTCGCATGCACGAAAGCATCCGGGCCATCGGGGAGGAGATGGGGATCCGGGGGCCGGTCATCAGCTACAACGGCGGCATGCTGCGCGACGCCGACGACCGCCTTCTGGAGAGCCGCACCCTCGACCCGGATCTGGCCGCCGAGGTGGCCGCCTTTGCCGAGGCGAGGGACCTTCC
>DAIDJD010000106.1 GCA_027451505.1 candidate division FCPU426 bacterium | reverse complement strand
ACGTGGACGGGGCTTCCAAGTACCGGGTGTCCCGGCTTCGGTGCAAGTCCTGGACCTGTCCCCAATGCGCTGCCAAACGCGCCAGGAGGCTCAAGAAGGCCATCATCCGGGAGGCAGAGGCGCATGGCCTGGACCGCTTCCTGACCCTCACGATGGACCCGAAGAACGGCACGGCAGCGGAGTCCGGTCATGCAACGCCTTTGGATGTAAATTCCCGAACGCAGGATGGGCGGCGGGCTTGGCCGCGATTTTCATCCATTGGCATCTTTTGCGACACCGGCGGGAACCGCACGGACAGGTTCGACCCATGGGGGAACCACACCCCAATGGCCTACGACGCGGACAGCCGAAATTGTCCCGCCGCCAGTTGAAATGGATGGTGGCGGTTTGAAAGCTGGAGGGTCGGGCCAGGGCGCTTTCCAAGTCAACACCGTTGTCGGTCAGACAGCGTAGAGCGGCCTGTAGGAGCGGGATCTCGCGGTAGCCCTTGAGCCGCTTGAAGCCCGCCTCCGCCCTCAGAAGGCCGACCGTTGCCCACCGCTGACGCATGTCCCCGCCCCTCCAACGCTTCACCCGGCTCGTCGCTTTGCCCGCCACGCCGAACGCGGACTCGATCGGGTTCGGCGTCACTAGGCTCTTCGCCAACAGCCCGCGATTTTGAGCCGGCGGGCCTCCTTGGCGGCGCGCACGAAAACGTCGATTTTCTAGCCCCATCAATCCCGGAAGCTCCCCCAAGGAAGGGCCGCGCCCGAGCGGGCGGGCCAAAGGCGGGATTAGGTCTTGCCCTGCGCCCGCGCCAAAGCGCTCGCGCAGGCGACGCGGTAGCCGTCCAGGGGCGGACGAAGATGCTTCGGGACGAACTCCGCGGCGAAGTCGAGGTTGAGCGCGTCCCCCAGGGTCGTCCAGGAATCCCCTTCCGGTCCGCGGCGGCGCAAGGCCAGGGAAGGGTTCAGGCGGTAGAGGCCATGGGAGGCCCGGACGAACAGCGCCCTACCGTAGGCGTAGGAGCTGCCGGCCTCGTTGCGCGCCAGGACCGCGGAGAGGTACGGCCGCCTCCGGCGCTGCGGCGACAGGACGGCTGCGGGGAAGTGCTTCCACGCCTCCAGGAGGGAGGCGGTGTCGAAGGCGCCGCCGGGGCCCCGGTGGGCGTGACGGAAGCGCGCGTGGGTGAGGGCCCAAAAGGTCTGGAACAGCAGGTACTCGGACTGGCTGCGGTCGATGCGCACCAGGCGGCCGCCCGAGGCGACGTCCACCCGCTCCGGGGCCACCCTGTCATAGAGGCCCGGGAGGGGACCCCGGGCGAATTCCGGGTTCCCGAAGGCCGAGAGCAGGGTCCAGTGCAGGGCGTTGCGCCCCCGGTGGTCGACGGCTTCGGGGTCCGATCCGCGGGCGAGAAGGGCGTCCGCCAAGCCCACGTTGCCGGCGGCGCAGGCCGCCATCAGCGGAGTGAGGTTCATGGGGCTGCGGTGTTCGAGCCCGTAGAGGTCGCATTCCGCGAGGACGTCCTTGAAGAACCGGGAGGAGTACTTCTCCAGGTGGCGCGTCAGCGCCGCGCGAGGGCCGGCCTGCTGGGAGGCGGCGCGCGCGGGGGCGTAGCCCGCGTCCTCCAGCCGCCGCACGAGGTGCGGCTCGTCGTGGACCACGGCCCATTCAAGGAGGCGCTGGCGCTGCTTGTCGCCCGGCGCGCGCTCGACGAAGACCGCGGCCATCAGGCCGCGCACGCGGGCCTCGTCCAGGGCGGCCCAGGTGTGGGCCAGCAGGTTGGCGTCGTAGTGCCCGGAGTCCGCCAGCCAAGCGCGGTATCGTTCGAAGAGGTCGTAGAGGCGGTCGCGGGCGTCGGCGGGGAAGATGGAGCGGCGCACGCCGAGGGCGCGGTACGCCTCCCGGGTGAGGATGCCGCCGGCCTGGGCCGTGACCACGCCCCGGATCTCCTCGTAGGCCTGGTCGGGATCCAGGTCGCGGAACGCCTGGCGCTGGCGCGCGAAGAATGCGGCGAACTCCGCGGGCCCCGCCTCCCGCCCCTCGGGCAGCCGCAAGGATTCCATCAGCTCGCGCTGGGACAGGAAGGCGGCCTCCTGGTCG
>DAIDJD010000105.1 GCA_027451505.1 candidate division FCPU426 bacterium | reverse complement strand
CGCCGGGCTGGGCGTCGCCGTGGCGGCCTTGAGCGGGATGCTCCCGGCTTCAAGGTCGCTTCCCCCTCCCACCGGCACCACGTAGACCTCGACCGATCCTGCGGAGGCCGCGGACCCGGAAAGGACCGGCAGCGTCACCGTCAGCAGCGTCTCGCCACCCGGGCCGGCGGAGACGGCCGCCGGCAGCGTCGCGGTGAGCGTGGTCCCCCGGAATATTACATACAGCGACACGGCGGACATCCCGGTCTCGGATACGGACACCGCGAACCCGGCCCCTGCGGGCCCCACCACGGGATCCGGGGACAGGATGCCCGCCTGGGCCGACGGGACGGCCGTGGCCGTGGCGCTGGACGTGACGGTCGGACTGGCCGTGGCGGTCGGGCTGGACGTGGCGGTCCACGTAGGCGTCGCGCTGGCCGTGGGGGAGGATGTCGGGGACGCGGTCCGGGTGGCCGTAGGGGTCGGACTCGGCGTGGAGGTCGCCGTCAGGCTGGGCGTCGCCGTCACCGTGGCCGTGGAACTGGGCGAGGAAGAGCCCGTTGCCGTGGCGCTCGCCATCGCCGTGGCCGCCGGGCTCGGGGACAAGGAGACCGTCACCGTGGCGCTCGCCATTGCTGTGGCTGCCGGGCTCGGAGTCGAGGAGGCAGCCGCTGTCTGAGTCGAACTCGCCGTCGCCGTGGCCGCCGGGCTGGGGGTCGAGGAGGCCGCCGCCGTCGCGCTCTCCGTCACCGTGGCGGACGCGCTCGGGGTGGGCAACGGCGTAGCCGTATCCGACGACGACGGCGTGGCGGATGGCATCGGCGTGGAGGTTGGCACGTCCGTGAAGGTGGACGTAGAGGTGGGGGTGGGGGTGCGCGTGGCGCTGTCCGTGGGCGTCGAGGTCGGGGTGGCCGTGCGCGTCGGGCTGGGCGTGCCGGTGGGTGAGGTGTTGGGAGTGGCCGAGGGCGTGGCGCTGTAGCCGGTCATTTCCAGGCGCACGTAGTCGTACTCAAAGCCGCTGCTGATGCTGGCCGTCCCGGTGGGCCGCATGCCTATGTCGATCTCGTTCATGCCCGCCTTCAGGTCCGAGGCCGGGAAGTCCAGGTACGCGTCACCCCAGGCCCCCTGGGTCCCCATGCGCTCGATGCAGTCGAAGCTGTAGTTGGGGACGTAGAAGCCGGTGGTCGGGTCGGCCACGGTGGCCGCGTTGACCCCGTCGGTGGAGGTCACCACGGTGGAGCCGGCCAGCGAGGTCTGTCCGTTGACGGTGAGGATGCAGGCGGAATCGAACTGGGAGGCGAAGGCGATGTAGAGGCGGGCCTGGGCCCCCGCGGCCGGGGCCTGGGCCAGGTTGAAGAAGATTTTGGAGGAGGTACCCACGTAGGTGCCGGCGGTGTTGGAGACCGTGGGCTGGCAGTAGTTCCAGTCCGAGGCGTAGTTGCTGACCCCCACGGTGTAGCTCACGCCCTGGGGGTACTGGGTCGGGTAGGCCATGAAGGCGCCCCAGAGGTTCGGCACATCGTAGGGCGCCCCGCCGGCGTAGGGCGGCAGGACCCCGGACCACGGCGTGACGTCGTGCGATCCGTTGTTGAATTCGTCGCTGTCGCGGTCCGGGACGCCGATGTCCCACACCGTGGGGCCCAGGCGCGGGGGGGTCCAGGTGACGGTGCCCAGGTCCAGGGTCTGGCCCGCGGCCACGGTGACACCGGTCCTCTGGAAGGTGCCGGCCGCGCCGGGGCCGAAGGCCCACAAGTCGTAGGTTCCGGGCAGCACGTTGGGGATGCTGAAGGCGCCGCCGGCGCCGGTCTTGGCCCAAAACTGGTAGGTGAAGTATTGCTGCTGGAAGTCCACCCCGCCGTCGTCCGGGGCCAGGCCGATCCACATGCCCACGGGAGAGGCCGAAGGGTTGTAGGGGTCGCTGATGGCGAAGGTCCCGGACACGGAACCGCGGGCCGAGGCCGGGGCGTAGGCCGAGGCCGTGCCGGTCGGGGGGTTGGCCGGCTTGAACCATGAATAGGGCCAGGCGGCCTGCTCCGCGGCGGCCTGGGCCTGGGCGTCTTGGTATAAGGACTGGGCGTAGGTGGAGACGGCGGTGGAGGTGCCGGTGTACTGGTTGGCGTAGATGAAGGCCGGCCCGAAGGTCTTGGAGGCGTAGGTGCCGGCCGGGATGTTCTGGGTGAGCCCGAATCCGAAGTGGGCGCCCCCGAACATGTCGAGCAAGGTGTTGCCCAGGTGCTCGGTGAGTTCGCGGTGCTTGGGCCCGCCGTCCCAAAACTCGTGGCTGGGATAGACCTGCCACACGCCCCATTTGGTGGTGGTGGAGGCCCAGCCGTAGGCGTTCATGTCGCCCTCGTCCTCGCTGTAGGAATACTTCGTGCCGGTGGTCCCGGAATAGATGCCGCTGGTGAAGTCGAAGACCTCCTTGGGGGAGTTATAGCCGCCCGGGGACGTGTAGGTGTCGGTCGTGGAGGCCATCTGGCGGAAGCGGTAGGGGTCCACGCAGATGAAGTCGAAGATGCCGCCGACGTACATGTTGGTCCGCAGTTCGGCGCCGGCGTAGGCCGGATAGGAGGCCTCGTGGGTGAGGACCAGGGTGTCGTAGATGCCCTGCTGGCCGCGCAGCAAGTCGTAGTAGAGCGTGCAGTCCATGGGGCTGGCCACGCTCTGGAGCATCACCTCGGCCTGGGCTCCGCCGTTGTTGGCCGGGTTCACCGTGAGGGTGTAGGTGGGGGCGTTCAGGGTGGGGCCGCCGGAGCCGTCGATGTAGAAGTAGCCTCCGCTCCCCCCGTGGCCGCCGGCGAGGTAGTCCTGGCCGTTGTAGCTGAAGGCGGTGATGTTGCCGTTGGCCGTGTCCACGGTGAAGGACACGATGCCGTTGGCCAAGGTCACGCTGCCGCCGTTCTGGGTCACGGTCACATTGGGGCCGGTCCCGGTGCCCCCGCCGGCCACATTGGCGCGTAGGGGCCCGGCACAAAGGCACATCCCCAGGAACGCCCAGGCGATCCGGAGCGCCGGGTTCCCGCGACTTAGGATCTTCGCCATTAAAGCGTTTTCGAAAACCAACACAAAACAACCTCCCCTAGGCTCGCCAAGATTTCCATAAATACGTTTTCATTTAAAGAAGCGCCTGTTGAAACACTATTTCGTAATTATACCTACAACTCCCCTCTTCCATCAAACGTTTTCGAAAGGGCCGCTTTGGGTTTGTTCCAGGTCATCGGCAGCAACCTTAGGGCTCAGGCGCCCAGGGGAGGCCCCAAGCGTCCCAGCTCATTCCCGCCCAACCGAGGCACCGCCTTGAGGCCGCTTTAGCTCCCTGCGGAAGCGTCGCGCCGATGGCGCACCCGCCCAGGTTGGGGCCGGCTCGCCATCGCCAAGGACCCATGCCCCGCACGGAGTGGGCCCGGCCTCGCGGATTTCCCGCCCGGCGGCGACACGCTCAGGCCTTCATCCCGGCAGCATGGCTTCGTCAGGGAACAACTTGGAACCGGCCCAGGCATAAGTGCCGCGGTGGGCGCCCGGCGGCCTCGGGAGCCGCGGCCTCCGCCTTAAGCCACCGCCGCGAGGGCCGCGTCCAAAAGTTCGGGAAAACGGTCGGTCTTCATGTCCCGGTCGGTGAAATGGCCCTTGCCTTGCATGCGGATCCAGCGGACGGAGGTCCCTTCCCAAGCCCTTTGCAGCACCTCGGCGGTGCGGAGCATGGGCAAGGCGTCGTCTTCGGAAACGAAAATGGTCGTGCTGCCGGTGCGCGCGGGCAATCCCGGATCGGCTTGGAAATCGAAAAATCCGTCCAACTCGCCGGCCCGTTCCCGGTCCGGATCCAGGAACGGCGCCACCAGGACCAGCCCCCGCACCCGCGTGGGATGCTCGCCGAGCCAGCGCACCAGGAAGCCGGCCCCGCAGCTATGCCCCACCAGGAGCGTGTCCGGACCCACGGGGAAGCGCTCGAACACCCGCTTCCAGGCCTCGTAGCGGGGCCGCCAAGCCTCGGGCCATTCCGGCGTCTGCGCCAGGATCCCCCTGAGCAGAAGCTGCCGCTGGAGCCAGGGCAGCCAATGGCGGTTCGAGGGCGAGGCCGCGGATGGGTCGAAGTATTCCGCGCGATCGGGCCAGCCGTGCAGAATCAGAGCCTCGGTCATGGTGGCCTTCCTTGGGTGTCGCCCTAGTGCGCGGTTCCGGCGTGAAAAAATCGGGCCCTGGCCCCGCCCGGGAAAGGGTTCCCCAAAATCTACTCCTCCACCTCACCCCGCTTCAAGCGCTTCCAGCGGGCCTTGGCCTTGAGGAACTGCTGGTAGGTCTTGGCGAAGATGTGGCCCCCGTCCCCGCGGACCACGAAAAAGAGCGCGTCGGTGGCGGCGGGGTGCAGGGCCGCCTGGATGGACTTCAAGCCCGGGGAGCAGATGGGCCCGGGCGGGAGCCCGGCGTGGCGGTAGGTGTTGTAGCGGGAGCGCACGAACAGGTCCTTGTCGTAGAGCGGGCCGCTCCAGCGGCCCAGGGCGTAGCGGACCGTGGCGCAGGACTCGAGGCGTTGGCGCTTCAGGAGGCGGTTGCGGAAGACCCCGGCGATTAGGGGACGCTCGACGTCCTCCCGGGCCTCCTTCTCCACGATGGAGGCCAGGGTCACGACCTGGCGCGGATTCAGCCCGACCTTCCTTCCCTGCGCCAGCAGGGCCGCCGGCGCCTCCTGATGGAAGCGCGCCACCATCATCCGGACCACGGTTTCCGGGGCCACGCCCCGGGGCAGGAAGTAGGTGTCCGGGAAAAGGTAGCCCTCCAGGGTGGGGCCGGGCACCCCGAAGCGCCGCGCCGCGGAGGGATCGCGCACCAGGGCCAGGAAGCGGTCCGGGGAGCACAGCCCCAGACGGCCGAGCTCCGCGGCGATCTGCGCGGAACTGAAGCCCTCCGGCACCAGAAGGGGCTGCATGAGGGAACGCCCCGAAACCAACAGGTTGAGGGTCTGCACCAAGTTGAGCCCGGGCGGGATGCCGTAGTCCCCGGCCTTGATCTTCCCGCTGCGGCCCTCCAGGAGGGCCAGCCATTTGAAGGCCCGCGCGCTGCGCACGGCCCCGGCCCGCTCCAGGCCCGCCGCCACCTGGCCCAGGCTCGAGCCCACCGGGACCGGGACGACCCTGCGCAGGGGGTGGACGGGCGCCAGCAGAACCCAGGCCAGCGCGGCGAAGGCGGCCCCGGCCAACCAGGCCAGGGCGCGGAGAGCCCGCGCGCGCGGCGGGCGCGGGTAGGGGACCGGGTCAGGCGTGGGGGCGGGTGCGGACGGCACCGGGCCCGGTTCGGCCGCCCGCGGCGGGGGTGGGGAGGATGGAACCGGCCTGCGCCGAGGTCGTCGAGCCACGTCCTTCCTCGAAGCGGTCAAAACAGCACGGCCCCGGGCGCGACGCCGAGGTTCCGGTGCGCGTCCATGAAGCCCTGCAGGATGAGGGAGGCGGCCACCGCGTCCACGCGGCCGCGCCGCGCGCGCCCGGAATGCTTGAGCTCGGCCTCCACCAGCAGGTCCCCGGCCGAGGCCGAGGAATAGGACTCGTCCCAGCCGAACATCTCCACGTCCGCGGGCAGGGCCGCGCGCAGGCGGCGCGCGAAGGCCAGCACGCGGCGGGTCTGCCCGGTCTCGCGCCCGCCCACGTAGGGGACGCCCACGACCACCGCGCCGACGCCCTCCTCGGCCACCATGTCGGCGAGGTCGGCCAGCGCGCGCTCCTCGCCGGAGACCAGCAGGAAGCCCGCCGGCACCACCATGGAGGTGCCCACGCCCAGGGTATTGGAGAAGGCCAGCCCGATGCGGCGCTCGCCTATGTCCAGGCCCAGGACCCGGTTCCAGGGGCCCACGCTCAGCCCCGGGAGGCCCGTTCGGCGAAGGCCTTGAGCAGGGCCAAGCCCTCCCCGGCCGCCTGCCGGAAGCGCTCGAAGTCGCCCCCACCTCCCTGGGCGAACTCCGGCCGTCCGCCGCCCCGGCCCCCGAAGCGCGCGGTGAAGTCCTTGACGAAGCCGCCCGCGGGCACGGCCCCGGCGGCGCCCTTGGCGCTGGCGGCGACCACCACCGGACGCCAAGCCCCCTCGACCCGCTCCCCCGAGGCCAGCACCACGCAGGAGCGCTCGCCCAACTCGTCGCGCTTGCGGTCGGCCAGGGACTTGAGCTGCTCCAGGTCGGCCTCCTCGAGCCGCCCGAAGTAGAGCCGGAACCCGGCCACCTCGGCGTCCTGGCCCTCCAACCCGCCGCCGCCGGACCGCAGGGCGCGGCCCAGGCGCTCCTCCAACTCCGCGATGCGCTGCTGGAGCTTTTCGGCGCGCTGGAGCGCCTCGGGCAGGGTCTTGGCGGAAAGGGCGCGCGCCAAGCCCAGGGCCCGCTCCTGCTCCTCGCGGCGGGCGGCGAGGCTGGCCATCCCGGCCACGGCCTCGATGCGCCGAACCCCCGAGCTCACCGAGGACTCGGCCGTGACCACGATCTGTCCCAACTCCCCCGAGGCGCCCACATGGGTGCCCCCGCACAGCTCCTTGCTCCAATCCCCGGAGGCGTCCCCGAAGCTCACCACCCGCACGCTCTCCCCGTACTTCTCCCCGAACAGGGCCATGGCGCCCTCGGCCTTGGCCTCGGCCACCTTGAGCTCGCGCACCCGGCAGGGGCTGTCGCCCAGGACCCGCTCGTTGGCCCAGTCCTCGACGGCCCGGCGCTCCTCGGGCGTGAGGGCGCGGGGATGGTGGAAGTCGAAACGGAGCCCTTCGGGGCCGACCTCGGAACCGGCCTGCTGCACGTGCTCCCCGAGCACCGCCCGCAGGGCCGCGTGCAGGACGTGGGTGGCGCTGTGGTGGCGGGCGGTGGCGCGCCGGCGCCCGGCGTCGACCTCCGCCGCCAGCGTCCGCCCCGCCGCAAGCGTCCCCTCGGCCACCTCGACCCGGTGCACGATGAGGTCGCCGCCGGCCTTGCGCAGGGTCTCCAGGACCCGGACCTCGAGGCCCGCAGCGGCGAGGCGGCCCCGGTCCCCGGCCTGGCCTCCGCCGAGGGCGTAGAAGGGGGTGGCGTCCAGGAGGACCTCCCCGCTCTCGCCGGGCCCCAAGGCGGCGGCCTCCTTGCCGTCCTTGAGCAGGGCCAGGACCCGGGACCCGTCCAGGCGCAGGGTCTCATAGCCCAGGAAACGGGTGGCCCCGTGGCGGGTCGCCAGGGCTCCGTAGATGGGGTCGTCCCCGTGTCCGCCCGAGGCGTGGGCCGCGCGGGCCCGGGTCCGCTGGGCCTCGAGCTCGGCGGCGAAGCGCGCCTCGTCCACCCCGACGCCCTGTTCGGCGGCGATCTCCCGGGTCAGCTCCAGGGGGAACCCGAAGGTGTCGTAGAGCTTGAAGGCCTCGGCGCCGTCCAGAACCCCGCCCCGGGAGCGCGCCAGCAGCCCGGCCAGCAGTTCCGAGCCCGCGTCCAAGGTCCGGCCGAAGCGCTCCTCCTCGTCCTTGAGCGCGGCGGTGACCGCGGCGGCCCGCGCGTCCAACTCGGGGTACACCCCCGCGAAGACGCCCCGGACCGCGGGGTAGAGACGGTGCAGGAAGGCCCCCTTGACGCCCAGAAGGCGCCCGTGGCGCACGGCGCGCCTGAGGATGCGCCGCAGGACGTAGGAGCGCCCCTCGTTGCCCGGCTGGACCCCGTCGGCGACGAGGAAAGCCCCGGCCCTGAGGTGGTCGGCGATGACCTTCAGGGAGAGGTCGGTCCGCGCCTCGGCGCCGACGCGCACCCCCGCGGCCTCGGCGGCCGCGGCGATGATCGGGGCGAAGAGGTCGGTGTCGAAGTTGGAGAGCTTGCCCTGCTTGACCGCGGCCAGGCGCTCCAGCCCCATGCCGGTGTCGATGTTGCGCTTGGGCAGGGGATCCAGGCCCCCGTCGGGCCGCCGGTCGAACTGGGTGAAGACGTTGTTCCAAATCTCGATGTAGCGGTCCCCGCCCTCGGCGGGGTCCCCCTCCCGGACCGAGGGGTCGGCCTCGCGGCCGAAGTCGTAGTAGATCTCGCTGCAGGGGCCGCAGGGGCCGGTGGGGCCCATGTTCCAGAAGTTGTCCTTCTCGCCCAGGCGGAAGATCCGCTCCGGCCGCACGAAGCCGGCCCAGATCTCCGCGGCCTCGGGGTCGCCCTCGTAGACGCTGACCCAAAGGCGTTCGGGGGGCAGGGCCATCCACTTCGGGGAGGTCAGGAACTCCCAGGCCCAGGCGACGGCCTCGCGCTTGAAGTAGTCGCCGAAGCTGAAGTTGCCGAGCATCTCGAAGAAGGTGTGGTGGCGGCGGGTCCGCCCCACGTTCTCGATGTCGTTGGTCCGGATGCACTTCTGGCAGCTGGCCGCGCGCGTGAACTCGAGCTTCACCTGCCCGAGGAACTGGGGCTTGAACGGGACCATGCCGGCCACGGTGAACAGCAGGCTGGGATCCTCGGGCACGAGGGAGGAGGACGGACGAACGGTGTGGCCGCGCTCCCCGAAGAACTTCAGGTAGGCGGAGCGAAGGTCGGTCGATTTCACGGACGTCCCCCGGGGGTGGCGGGCCGCGCGGCGGGGGCGGAACGCATCGCCGCGAGCATCTCGCGGGTGGCCCGTTCCATGCCCACCAGGCAGGCCCTGGCCACGATGTTGTGGCCGATGTTGAGGTCTTCGATGCCGGGCAGGTCGCAGACCGCCCGGACGTTGTCGTAGGTGAGGCCGTGCCCCAGGTTGACCCGCAGGCCCAGCCCGGCCGCGCGCCGCGCCGCCGTCTCCAGCCGCCGCAGTTGGGTCCGCGCCGCGGCCGGCCCCCGGGAGAAGGCGCGGGCGTAGGCCCCGGTGTGGAGCTCCACGGTGTCCGCCCCGCAGCCCCGGGAAGCCTCCACTTCGGCCAGGTCCGGGTCGATGAACAGCGACACCTGTATGCCCCGGGAGCGCAGCGCCGCCACGGTCGCGGACACCCGCGCCGGGTCGCCCGCCACCGAAAGCCCCCCCTCGGTGGTCAACTCGCGCCTCCGCTCCGGGACCAGGGTGGCCTCGTCGGGGCGCAGGCGCCGGGCCAGGGCCACCATGGCCGGCGTGGCGGCCATCTCGAGGTTGAAGCGCCCGCGCACGGCCCGGCGCAAGCGCCGCACGTCGTCGTCCTGGATGTGGCGCCGATCCTCGCGCAGGTGGGCCGTGATCCCGGCGGCCCCGGCACTTTCGCAGAGGCCCGCCGCCTCCACCGGGTCGGGGACCGCCTCCAGGCGGGCCTGGCGCACGGTGGCGACGTGGTCCACGTTCACGCAGAGGGCGGGGCGCCTCACGCCAGGGCCCTGTGGATCTCCCGCGCGATGGCGTGGGCCAGGCGGTCCACCCGGGGGGCGTCCCGGCCCTCCACCATCACGCGCGCCTTGGGCTCGGTGCCGCTCCAGCGCACCAGCACCCTTCCCTGCCCCTCCAACTCCAACTCGGCGGCGGCGATGGCGGCCGCCACCGGCTCGATCGCGGCCAGGTCGGCCCGGCGCGCCACGGGCACGTTGACGAGCACCTGGGGGACCTCCTCGAAGAAGCCCGCCAGGGCCCCCAAGGCCTTGCGCTCCCGGCGCATCACGGAGAGCACCTGAAGCGCCGTGACCAGTCCGTCGCCGGTGGGCAGGAGCCTGCGGAAGATGACGTGGCCGCTCTGCTCGCCCCCCAGGGCCGCGCCGCGCTCCTTCATCATCGCCAGCACGTAGCGGTCGCCCACGGGCGCCCGCAGCACCGTGATCCCCCGGCGCTCGAGGGCCTGCTCGAAGCCCAAATTGCTCATCACCGTGGCCACCAGGAGCCGCTTGGGCAGGGAGCCGTGGGCGGCCAGGTGCAGGGCGCACAGGCCCATCATGCGGTCGCCGTCGACCAGGCGCCCGGACTCGTCGGCCATGAGCACCCGGTCGGCGTCCCCGTCGTGGGCCAGCCCGGCGTGGGCGCGCAGGCGCCGGACGGCCTTGAGCATGGGCCCGGGGTGGGTGGAACCCCCGCCGCGGTTGATGTTGCGCCCGTCCGGGGCGTCGTGGAGCACGTGCACGGTGGCGCCGAGGTCCCGCAGCACGGCCGGGGTGCTCACGCCCGAGGCGCCGTGGCCGCAGTCCACCACCAGGCGCATCCCCTTGAGCGAGAAGCCCTTGGGAAGGGTGCCCCGGCAGAAGGCCCGGTACGCCCCCACGGCCTCGGGGAGGTCCCGCACCGCGCCCAGGACCGGGTGGGCGCGCTGCGCGGTCGGGGAGTCCAGCAGGCCCTCGAGCTCGGCCTCCTCGGCGTCGGTGAGCTTCTCGCCCGCCGGGCTGAAGAACTTCAGGCCGTTGTCCTCATAGGGGTTGTGGGAGGCCGAAAGCACCGCGCCGGCCTGGGCGCGGTAGCGCCGGGTGAGCACGGCGATGGCGGGGGTGGGCAGCACGCCGGCCTTGAGGGCCTCCCCGCCGCCGGCGGCGAAGCCCGCGGCCAGGGCGTTGTCCAGGGCCCGGCCGCTCTCGCGGGTGTCGCGGGCGATCAGGAGCCGGGGGCGGGGGCGCCCGCGCGCGAAGAAGAGGGCCGCGGCCCGGCCCAACCTAAAGAACGTCTCGGGGGTGACCGGCTCAAGGCCGGCGCGGCCCCGCACTCCGTCGGTGCCGAAAAGATGTCGCTTCAAAGGTGGGGGTCTCCGGAGATCCCAGGGTTTTCAGGAGGCTCGAACGAGGGCCGCCAGGCGCACCGCCTGGGCCGCCGGACGCACGTCGTGCACCCGCAGGACCGAGGCCCCCTGCCACACCGCCAGGGCGCAGGCCGCCAGGGTCGCGGGCAGCCTCTCGCCGACGTCCAGGCCTCCCAGGGCCGAACCCAGGAAGCTCTTGCGCGAGGGGCCGGCCAGCACCGGAAGCCCGAGCTGGCGCAGGCGGGGCAGGTCCTTGAGCAGGCGCAGGTTGTCGGCCACGGACTTGCCGAAGCCGAAGCCGGGGTCGACCCAGAGCCTCTCCCGGGGGATTCCGGCGCGGACGCAGGCCACCACCCGCCCCTCCAGGAAGGCGGCCACCTCCTCGGCGACCCCGGCCGGGTACCCGCGGGTCTCCTCGCGGGACCAGCGGGCCAGGGCCGGCGCCTCGGCCCGGTGCATGAGGCACACCCCGGCCCCGGCCGAGGCGGCCACGGCGGCCATGCCCGGATCGGCCCTCAAGGCGGAGACGTCGTTGACCATGCAGGCCCCGGCCTCCAGGGCCCGGCGCGCCACCTCGGCCTTCTGGGTGTCCACGCTCAGGGCCAGGTCCGGGGCTCGGCGGGCGAGCTCGGCCACCAGCGGGACCACGCGCTCGAGCTCCTCATCCAGGGCCACCGCGGCGGCCCCGGGCCGGGTGGATTCCCCGCCGACGTCCACCACATCGGCCCCCTCGCGGGCCATGGCCAAGGCGTGCTCGACGGCCGCGGCGCGGTCCATCCAGCGGCCGCCGTCGCTGAAGCTGTCGGGCGTGGCGTTGAGCACGCCCATCACCAGGGGCCCCCCCCGGAGCCGGCGGGAGAGCGACTCGAAGGCTTCGGCGGCCCTCAGGACACCGGCCCTATGAGCGCCAGGGCCTCCTTGCGGGTGATGTCGTTCTCCTCAAGGCAGCCGCGCACCGCCGAGGTCACCATGCGGCTCCCGGCCTTGCGCACCCCGCGCATGGTCATGCAGTAGTGCTCGGCGGCGAGCACCACCAGCACGCCCTTGGCCTTGAGGCGCCCGGTCAGGGTGTCGGCGATCTGGGCGGTGAGGCGTTCCTGCACCTGGGGGCGGCGGGCCAGCACGTCGACGACGCGGGCCAGTTTGCTGATGCCGCTGAGGTGCCCGGAGCTGGGTATGTAGCAGACGTGGGCGTGCCCGGCGAAGGGCAGGAGGTGGTGCTCGCACATGCTGTAGAAGGGGATGTCCTTGAGCAGGACCATCTCCTCGTGCCCCTCGTCCCCGAAGACCTTGAGGACGTCCCCGGGGTCCTGCCCCAGGCCGGAGAAGACCTCGGCGTACATGCGCGCCACCCGGGCCGGGGTCTCCCGGAGGCCCTCCCGCGCGGGGTCCTCGCCCACGGCCTCAAGGATCAGGCGCACGGCGCGCTCGATCTTGGGCAGGTCCACCCCGTCGCCCCGGCGGGCCGCCGGCTTGGCAGCTTTCACCACCGGCGTCTCAGGCCGGATTGGGGGCGGGCAGCACCCCGTCGATCACCGCCGACGGGGCCGAAGGGGCGGCCCCGCCCTCGGGCTTGTCGGCCTTGGGGGCCCGGGGCGCCTTGGGCGGCTTGATGCCGATGAGGGCGTCGAGCTCGTGGCCCTCCACCACCTCGCGGTCCAGAAGGGCCCTCGTCAGCTTCTCGAGCAGGCGCCGGTTCTTGCGCAGCAGCGCCACCGCGCGCCGCTCGGCCTCCTCGACGAGCTTGCGCACCTCCTCGTCGATGACCTCGGCGGTCTTCTCGGAGTAGTCGCGCTCCTTGCCCCAGTCCCGGCCGATGAAGACCTCCTGGCGCCCGGAGAAGCTCACCGAGCCGATCTTGGCGCTCATGCCGAAGCGGGTGACCATGTTTCGGGCCGTCTTGGTGGCGGCCTCAAGGTCGCTGGCGGCGCCCGTGGAGAGCTCGTTGAAGACGATCAGCTCCGCGGCCCGGCCGCCCATGGTCATGGCCAGCTCGGAGAGCAGTTCCTTGCGGTCGCGGGTGAAGCGGTCCTCCTTGGGCGTGCTCATGGTGTAGCCCAGCATGGCGTGCCCGCGGGGGATGATGGAGATCTTCTGGATGGGGTCGGAGTTGGGCTGGAGCCGGCCCACCAGGGCGTGCCCGGCCTCATGGTAGGCGGTGCTGACCTTCTCCTTGTCGGTCATGATGCGGCTGCGGCGCTGGGGGCCGGCGTAGACGCGGTCGATGGCCTCGGTCAGCTCCTCCATGGTGACGGACTTCTTGCCGCGGCGGGCGGCCAGGAGGGCCCCCTCGTTGATGAGGTTGGCCAGGTCGGCCCCGCTGAAGCCCGAGGTGCGCTGGCCGATGACCTTCAGGTCCACGTTGGCGTCCATGAGCACGTTCTTGGAGTGCACCTTCAGGATGGCCACGCGCCCGCCCAGGTCGGGCCGGTCCACGGTGACCTGGCGGTCGAAGCGCCCCGGCCGGATCAAGGCCGGGTCCAGCACGTCGGGCCGGTTGGTCGCGGCCATGAGGATGACGCCGGTGTTGGCCTCGAAGCCGTCCATCTCCACGAGCATGGCGTTGAGGGTCTGCTCGCGCTCGTCGTGCCCGCCGCCCAGGCCGGCCCCGCGGTGGCGGCCCACGGCGTCGATCTCGTCGATGAAGATGATGCAGGGGGCGCTCTTCTTGCCCTGCTCGAAGAGGTCGCGCACGCGGCTGGCGCCCACGCCCACGAACATCTCCACGAAGTCGGAACCCGAGATGCTGAAGAAGGGCCGTCCGGCCTCGCCGGCCACCGCCCGCGCCAGAAGGGTCTTGCCCGTGCCCGGGGGACCCAGGAGCAGCACGCCCTTGGGGATCTTGCCCCCCAGGCGCTGGTATTTGCCCGGGTCCTTGAGGAAGTCGATGATCTCGGCAAGTTCCTCCTTGGCCTCGTCCACCCCGGCCACGTCGGCGAAGGTCACGCGGGTCCCGGAGCCCTGGAGGATCTTGGCCCGGCTCTTGCCGAAGGCCAGCGCCCCGCCCGGGCCGCCGCCCTGCATGCGGTTCATGATGAAGAACCAGAACACGATGAGCAGCACGATGGGCCCGAACTCCAGAAGCACGGGGCCGATGTACTGGCCTATGCCCTGATCCTCGGGCTTCACCGCGAAGGGCACGGCTCCCTTGCGCAGGGCGTCGAACAGGAAGGAGTCGCCCAGGGGCGCCATCAGGTCGACCTTGGAGCCGTCCTTGCGGGTCACGTGGAGGGTGTACCCCATGGGTCCGCCCTGGCTTCCCTGGATCTCCGTGAGGTCGACCGACGAGAAGGCTCCCTGCTCGGCCTGGTTGATGAAATCGGAATAGCGCATGGTCCCGGTGTCCGGGGCCTTGCGCATCGAGGAAAGCACCAGAAGGAGCAGCCCCAAGAGCACCGCCCAAAAGGTGATGGCCTTCAGCATGTTGTTGTTCATGTCCGTCCCAAGGCCTCAAGGGGCCCGAAAAAGGTTGAAATTTAAGGCTAGCATCCTTGTTCCGCCTTGTCCATGCCTAGGTCAGCCGCGTCCGGTTCGGGGCGCCGCCAAGCCAAGCGCAGGGCCGGCTCCCCGGGCCGGACTTCAAAACCCCGGCCCCGGCGCGCGCCGGGCAGGGCCAAAAGACGCCCATCGGCCTCCAGGGCCGGCCATCCCGCGCGCTCCCAGGCCGGCACCCCGGCCTCCCTGAGGAGGTCGGCGGCCTTGCGCCGGCCCGCGAACCCGAAGGGGGCCAGTTTGTCCCCGGGCCGCAGTGCCCGGATTCGGAGTCCGTGGTTCAGCAGGTCCGCGCTGAACCAATAGCCCCCCTCCTCAGCTACCATACGCGGCCCGGGGGAACCACGTTTGAGGGAGAAGCTCCATCCCGCCCATACGTACCTGCCGGGACCCTCCAGGGCCCGGGATTCGGGCGGCGCCAGGACGCGGCTTCGACCCGAACCCACCTCAAGGCTCCAGCCCCGCCCCAGGTCGACGCGCCCCCTGCCGCGCTTCAGGGCCGCGCCCAGGCGGCCCAGGGAGGCCCGGTCCCAGCCCGCGGGGGCGATGGATGGCCCCTCCACGGAGGCAAAGCCGTCGGCGAAGGCCGCCAGATGGGCCACGGCGCGCGGGTTGATCCGCTCCAATTCCGGGAGGATGAGGTGGCGCACCCGGTTGCGGGCGAAGCGGACGTCGGCGTTGCTGGCGTCCTCCCGCCAGTCCTGGCCCCGCTTTCCTAGCCAGTCACGCAGCCCGACCGGATCCAAGCCCAGGAAGGGGCGCCCCAGAAGGACCTTGGCCGCGGCGAGGTCCCCGTCTCCGTCCCCGAGTTCGGCCAGCGGCCGCATGCCCGCCGCGCCCCGCGCCCCGCAGCCGCGGACCAGGTTCAGCAGCACGGTCTCGGCCTGGTCGCGGGCGTGGTGGCCCAGCAGGACCAGTTCCGCACCCTTTTTCTGGGCCGCGGAGGCGTAGCAGGCGCGGCGCCATTCGCGGGCCCGGCGCTCCAGGCCCGCGCCCGGGGCCAGGCGGGCCCGGACCACGTCCAACTCCACGCCATGGGCGCGGCACCACCCGCGCACAAAGGCCGCATCGGCCGCGGATTCCTCCCCGCGCAGGCCGTGGTCGGCGTGCAGGGCGTGGACCCGCCAGCCCAGGCGCGGGCCGGCCTCGGCCGCGGCGCACAGCAGGGCCATGCTGTCGGCGCCGCCGGAGACGGCGACCAGCAGGCCGCGCTTGCGTCCCGCCAAGGCGGGATGGGAGAGGAGGGCGGCGACGGCCGCAACGGGATCCTGGGGCACGGGTACCCTATAGCGAGAAGGCCCTCCCCCGGGCGGGGGAAGGCCTTCCGTGCGCCCTGCGGCGCGTATGGTAGCGGGAGAGGGACTTGAACCCCCGACCCATGGTTTATGATACCATTGCTCTAACCAGCTGAGCTATCCCGCCATACCGATTTTTATTGGGTTTTCCTTATCTTGCTTTTGTCGAAAAGCCGTTTTAGGGGCTTGTGGTTCAGTTAGCCCCCAAGCCAACCTTTCAGAGAACCGTTCCAGGCCCGACTAGGCCCCCTGGTGGCGAAGGCCGACCGCGCCAATGGGAGAGCTAGTATCGCAGAAGGGCGCGGACAATTTCAACTGGTTCCTTTGACGCGTGCGGCCTGGTTGACCAAGCCCGCCTTGGCGCACGCAACCTTGTAAAGGAAGAAAGGGCAGTGGGCGGCACGGGCGCCACCAATTCTACTCCGGGAAAATTACACCCAAGGGCGTTGCATGACCCCGTCACCGGGCAAGGTGCTCACCGAGAGAATCTTTCTTCAGGTCCCGAATCAGTTCCGGCTTCCTCGCCAGCAAACGCAACAACTTAGAGGCAACCCCGTCCGGCCTTTTCTGGCCCTGCTCCCAGGACCGGACCGTGGCCGGGCTTGCACCTATGGCAAGGGCGAACGCGGGCTGGGGCAGGCCCGTGGCCTTGCGCGCCAGCTTGGCTTGGTCCGGGGAAGCCGCCACGGCATAGGGCGCGCTCCGATAGCTCGAAGGCTTCCCTGCCATTGCCAGCCCGAAATCCCGGGTGGCTTCGTCTTCAAGAGCCTTTGAAACTTTCTTCAAAAATTTCCGCTGGCTCATGGCTTCCTCCTTTTTTGGCTATCCCCACAATATGACTTTTGCATTTCCTCTAGCTTGAGCTGATACTTCGCTTCTTCGCTGGCAACATCAAAGACGTGCGCCACATTGACCTTTTGTCCCGTCATACCGTAGAGATAAACCAAGAGTCGGGATTTCACGGTAAGCTCCATCACATACAGCGGACCGCAGATATGGCGTCCGGCTCTTGGGTTGTTCTTAATCTGTTCCTGAAAAGCGGTGCGGACTTCCTGGTTCCCCTCAATACGAACCCTAAAGCTTCGGGATTCCACGAAGTCCAGGTTGGCTCCTGGAGCGGTCATGCCATCTCCTTGTGAATATAATACCAGGTATTATAGATTTTGTGTAGCACCGTTTGGCACGGGGGGCCCGGCCTGTGTAGCAGTTGTAGCAGACAAAGCGGTCTTAGAATAATGGTATCCGAGATTCCGGCACTAATCCCATTCTGTCTATGTTAGTCATGTGGAAAGGAAAAAAGTTTAGTGA
>DAIDJD010000104.1 GCA_027451505.1 candidate division FCPU426 bacterium | reverse complement strand
TTCCCCTACGGGATCGAGGCCGGCGGCGAGGTCCAGCTCACGGGCTGGGATCCGGGGACGCAGAGCCAGATCGACGGCTGGACCCCGCAGAACGCCGGCAAGGAGAACCTGCTGTACGCGCGCTGGGCGCCGCTCCGGCAGGGGCCGCACTGCCCCGTGGACCTTGCGGTGGGCGTGGAAGGGGTGGGCATGCAGGACCTGGGCTTCCGGTTCACCCCGCTGCAGTCGTTGCAGGGCTCCGAGCGCCAGTACGTGGTCGCGGGCGCCACCCCCCCGGACCTGCCGATGCTCTACTTGGCCGCGGGCTACGGCGGGGGAGAGCAGGTCCACGCCCCCTTCGGCGCGGTGGCCTTCGCCCCCTTCCCGGGCATGGCCGACATGGTGGAATACAACGACGGCGTCACCAATGTGGGCGTCCGGGTCCTGCTGTCCACGCGCATCAAGCTTGACCTCGACCTCAGCGACCTGCAGAGCCTGGACCCCCGCCAGCCCTTCGTCGCCGTGCTCACCAACAACGTGAGCTTCGGCGTGAGCTACAGCCTGGTGTGGCCGTGAGCCCCACCCCACGGCGCGGGAAGCGCCCCGCGGGTTCCGGGGCGGATGGGGAGGAGGGCGGCCGGTCCGGGCCCGATGCGCTGCGGCAGTACCTCGACGAGATCCGTCGAATCCCCCTGCTGGGCGCGCAGGAGGAGGCGGCCCTCGCCGAGCGGGCCCGCGGGGGGGACCTCGCCGCGCGCCAGGCCCTCATCAGCGCGAACCTGCGCCTTGTCGTCTACGTCGCCAAACGTTTCCGCGGGCGGGGCCTGTCCCTGGGCGACTTGATCGAGGACGGAAACCTCGGCCTCATCCACGCCGTGGAGAAGTTCCGGGCCTCCAAGGGCTTCCGCTTCAGCACCTACGCCACTTGGTGGATCCGCCAGGCCGTCCAGAGGGGGCTGGCCTCCCAGGCCTCGGCGGTGCGCCTGCCGGCGCACATCGCCGATTCCGTGGCCAGGGCCGGCCGGGTCCGCGAGGGCCTGGCGACCCGCCTGGAGCGCGAACCCAGCGAGGACGAATTGGCGCTGGCCCTCAAGGTCCGCCCGGCCCGGCTGCGGGAGTGGCAGCGCGCCGCCCGCCAGGCCCTCAGCCTGGACGCGCCCATGGACGCCGAGGAGGGGGGCGGCCGCCGTTTCGTCGAGATGATCCCCGACGAGACCGGCGAGCGCCCCGACGAGGGCGTGATGCGCGAGTTGCGCGGCCGCGCCGTGCGGCGCCTCCTGACGCGCCTCGGCCCCCGGGAGCGGGCCGTGATCGAGGCGAGGTTCGGGCTGGCCGGGGAGGAGCCCTGCACCCTTGAGGAGGCGGGCGAGCGCCTGCACCTCACCCGCGAACGCATCCGCCAGATCGAGCGCTCCGCGTTGCGCAAGCTGCGCCGTCTCGGGACGGCCTGAGGCCCGCCAACCCCAACCCGAAGGGAAGCCATGTCCGACCGCATCCGGTCCCTGATCCGGGACATCCCGGATTTCCCCAAACCCGGCATCGTCTTCAAGGACGTCACGCCGCTGCTGGCCGACGGTCCGGCCTTCGCCGAGGCGGTGGACGCCCTGGCGGGCCGGTACGACGGCCGCGGCATCGACCGGGTCGTGGCCATGGAGGCCCGCGGGTTCATCCTGGGCGCGCCGCTGGCCCTGCGCCTGGGGGCGGGCTTCGTGCCGGTGCGCAAAAAGGGCAAGCTCCCGCACGAGACCATCGAGGAGACCTACGCCCTCGAATACGGCCAGGACACGCTCCAGATGCACCGCGACGCGCTCATCCGAGGGCACCGCGTGCTGGTGGTGGACGACGTGCTGGCCACCGGCGGCACGGCCGCCGCCGTGGCCCGGCTCGTGCGCACGCTGGGGGCGGAGATCGTCGAGTGCGCCTTCCTGATGGAGTTGGACTTCCTGGGGGGGCGCGCCAAGCTGGGCGACATCCCGGTGCACTCGCTGCTGCGGTACTGAACGTGCCCGGCGGGGGGGCGCGGGCCTGGGCCGCCGGCGCGGCCGCCTGCCTTCTGGCCGCCGCGCCGCGGGCTTGGGGACTGGCCACGACCATGGGCCCCGGGGGCCTGGGCGCCGGGGCCCTGGGCGCCGGCGGGGCCGTGGTGGCGGTGGCCCAGGGGGCCGCCGACATGGGCTGGAACCCGGCCGCCCGCCTGGATGGGGGATGGGACCTGGATTACAATGGGGCCCTGGGCGGGCCGGCCGCGGACCTGGACGAAGGCCTGGGGCTGGCCGGGCCCCTCGGGGACGGGCTGCGCGGGGGGCTGCTGGTGGGGGACGACCTGTATCCCCGGGCCGGCGGCTACCACGAGGACGCGGTGGGAGTGGATCTGGCCGCGGATCTGGGGCGCTACGTCTCGGTGGGCACCCAGCAGCGCGCGCAATGGGCCGTCCCCGGCGGGCCGGCGGGCTGGGGCATGGATGTGGGCGCCCTGGGCCGGGTGCCCTTGCCCCGGGGATGGGGCGTGGACCTCGGGCTCGCCGCGACCGACCTGGACTCGCAGATGGCCGCGCCCGGGGGTTACGCCGGGCAGCAGCCCTCGGTGCTGCGGGCCGGTTTGGCCCTCGACCTCGGCGGGGACTCCTGGGTCGCGGTGGAGCAGGACCAGGAGCAGGGCCCTCCCGCGGGCGGCTTCAGCCAGTGGCGCGTCGGCGCCCAGGCCTCGGCCTGGAAGGGGCGTCTCCTCCTGCGCCTCGGGGCGACCCGGCCCCAGGGCGGGGTGCTCTACGCCACGGCCGGCGCCGGGGTCCGTTTCGGCCGGGTCCGGGGCCTGGAATGCGATTACGCGGCCATGCTCCCCGTTGGGGCGGCGGCCGGGGCGCCCGCCGCCCCCCGCCACGCGCTCAGCCTGGATTGGCGCTTCGGGGGAGGCGTCCGCGCACCGCGGCGGGCCGCCGCGGTGCCGTGGCGTCTCGCCCCGCGCCGGGCCCGGACCCGGGCGCCCGGGGCGGCCCTTTCGCGCAGCCTGGTCGGGCCCGACGGGCGGCTGCGTTGGGCCCGCATCGTGTTCGGCCCGTCGCGACCCGGCGTGCGCTCCTGGACCCTGCGCCTGGTGGACCGGCGTGGCGTCGCGGTGCGGGTGTTCCGGGGCCTGGGCGCCCTGCCGCGCGGCCTCGACTTCGACGGCACCGGCCCGGACGGCGCGCCGATCGACCCGGCGGGCCTGAGGTTCGCGTTGCGCGTCACCGAGGAATCCGGCCGGGTGCTGAGGTCCGGGGCCCTTCTGCGGCCGGTGGCCGAGACCGGCTTGGGCCTGGACGGCGGGGAGGGGGACAGCTTCGCGCTCCGCGGCGTGGCGCCCTCCACCGTGCGCCCCGTCCTGGTCCTGCGCGGGGGGCCGGCCCTGGCCCTGTCCGGGGCCGCCTTCGATCTCGCGGCGGTCCCCGGCGCGGCCGAGGCCACGGCCTGGGAACTGCGCATCGTCGACGCCCAGGGCCGGGTGGTGCGCGTGCTTAAGGGGATAGGCCGCCCCCCGAAGTCCGTGCGCTGGGACGGGAATGACGACTTCGGGCGTCCGGCGGACGCGGGCCTGGGGGATGGCTTCGAACTGCGCCTCACGGACGCCGCGGGCGCCAGCCGCCTGGCCGCGGCGGGGCCCCTGGCCACCCAGGCGGCCTTCTCCCGGGCCTATCGACGCCTGCGGCGGGCGGCGCCGGCGGAGGGTGCGGGCGCGACCCCGGGCCGGGCGCCCGCGGTGGGGGCCGCGGCGGGGGCGGTGGTATTCACCTTCGCGCCAGGCAGCGCCGAACTGGACCCGGCCGATCTCAAACTCGCGCGCCTCGCGGTGCTGGGGGCGCGCCGCCGGGGGGCCCGCGCGGTGGCCATCACCGGGTACGCCCGTGACGAGGGGCCTCCCGCGGAGGAATTGACCCTTTCGCAGGCCCGCGCCGACGCGGTGCTGAAGGCCCTGCTGGGGCTGGGATTGGACGCCGACCGGGTCACGGCGACCGGGCTAGGGGCGGCCGCGGGCCGCGGGCGGGTGGCTTTGCTCAGGTTCTGAGCCAAGGGCCGGGGGGAGGTGCGACGTGTCGCGACGAGTGTGGTGGGCCGCCCTGGGGGCGGTGATGATGGCCGTTCCGGGGCCGGTTCCCTGCGCCGGCTCCCTGGCGCCCTATGAGGCCGCGGCGCGGGCGCATCCCGACTCCCCGCAGGCCCAGTTCAATTTGGGCGTGATGGGGTTGCGCCAGGGCGACGACGCCCTGGCGGCGCGCGCGCTCGCCCGGGCCGTGCGGCTGGACCCCGCCGACGCCGAGGGCTGGGAGGCCTACGGCACCGCCCTTCTGGGCACGGGCCGTCCCGCCTCCGCGGCGCGGGCCCTGGAGAGGTCGACCTCCCTCGACCCCCGCCGTCCGGGCGCCTGGCTGGAATTGGGCCAGGCTCTGGCCTCCGCGGGCGGGACCAAGAACCTGGCGGCCGCGGTCCGGGCCTGCGCGTCGGCCGCCCGCCTGGCCCCCTCCGATCCCCGCCCGCGCCTGGACGGCGGCCTGTACCTGGCCCGCCTTGGCCGGGACCCGGAGGCCGTGGCCCAACTGCGCAAGGCCCTTGGGCTCGGGGCGGGCGCGCCCGCGGACACGGCCCTGTGCGTCCTGTACAACAAGGACGGGAACTTCCCCGCGGCGGGGAAGGCCTGCGCCGCCGCGGTGCAAGGCGGCGGGGACGCCGAGACCTGGTACGACCTGGGCTTCGCCCGCGAGCGCCTCGGGGACGACCCCGGCGCGCGCACGGCCTACGCCAGGGCCGTGGCCCTCGATCCGCGGCACGCCCCGGCCCTCTACGCCCTGGCCTTCCTGGACTTCCAGGCCGGGGACGCGAAGGGCGCCCTGGAAGGCTTCGAGGCCGCGCTCAAGGCCCGCCACGGGGACTATCCCGACGCCGAATACAACGTGGCCGTGCTGCTGGGCGATTCCGGGCGCTATGAGCAGGCCGCGGCGCTCTACCGTGGGCTCCTGAGGCGCCACCCCGACGACGTCGACGCGCGGGCCAACCTCGAGGCTGTGGTCCGCGCCGGGCTCTCCGGGCTGCTGACCCGGGGCCAGTCCGACTACGACCGCGGGGACTACGCCGGGGCCCGGGCCGCTTGGCTTCGGGCGCGCCGGTTGGACCCCGGCAACGGGGTGGCCGGGCGCATGCTGCGCCTCCTGGCCGAGCGCGACGCCTCGGCGAAGGCCCGGGCGGCGGCGCGGGCGCGCCGGACCGCGCGGGCGGCTGTGCGGCGGCGTCTGGAGGCCCAGGACCGCGAGGTGCTGGGGGAGGCGCGCGCGGCCTTCAGCGCGGGGCGCTGGAGCGCGGCGGCCCGCCTATTGGCCTTCTACACCGGGCACCATCCGGACGACTCCCGCGAGTTGAGGCGGCTCACCGAGGCCAGGGGGAGGGCCCGGGCCGAGGAGGAGGAATACCTGCGCCGGGGCCGCGCCGCGCTCGCCTCGGGGGACCGTTCCCGGGCTTTGGCCGATGCCCGGGCCGCCTTGGCCGACGTGCCCGACGACGCCCGGGCCGCGGCCCTCGAGTCCGCGGCCGCCCGCGGTCCGGCCCCGGCGGCGCCCGCCCCGGTCGACGGCGCGGCGGTTCGGCGCCTGTACTACGCGGGTGTGGAGCGGTACCTCGACGGCGACTTGGCCGGCGCCGTGGCCACCTGGAACCGGGTGCTGGCGATGCGCCCCGACGATTTGGACGCCCGGCGCAGCCTGGCCCGCGCCGAACTGGAACTGAAGGCGCTGCGGCGCCTCCAGGGGGGCTGAGGCGTGCCCGCCGGGCCCCGCGGCCTTTCCATACGCGCCAAGGTGTCCCTCACCCTGGCGGCCCTGGTGCTGGCCTCGCTGGGCCTGACCGCCGGGTTCCTGCTTTGGCAGACCCGCCAGGCCCTTTTGGGTGAGGCGATCCATCGCGGCCTGACCGTGGGCCGCAACCTGGCCGACTACAGCGCCGGCGCCGTGCTCGAGCGCGATCCGCTGCAGACCATGCAGTTCGCCCAGGACGCCCTGGACGACGACGCGGTGGTCTACGCCGTGCTGACCGACGCCGGGGGATCGGTGTTGGCCGTGCGGGCCCTGCCCGGGGCCGCGCCCGCGTCCATAGGCCGGCCGTGGCC
>DAIDJD010000103.1 GCA_027451505.1 candidate division FCPU426 bacterium | reverse complement strand
TTGGCGGCATTTTTCATGGAAGTCAGTGTAATTCAGAGCGCCAATTGCGTCCAAGGCGATAATATTTGATCCTATTTGAATAAAAAGGGGGAGATGTCCCCGCTTCAATGGGGCCGCGCTCTTACGAGCGCGGAAAGCACTGTATGCCATGGGTGGGCATCCACGTCAACAAAGCTTCAATGGGGCCGCGCTCTTACGAGCGCGGAAAGAGGGAAGAAAGAATGGACGGCGTAGGCGCTTCCGGGGCTTCAATGGGGCCGCGCTCTTACGAGCGCGGAAAGCCCGCCGCGAAATCGCATGGGCGGGAAAAGCCTTTTACTGCGTCTCCGCGAGAGGCGCTTGGATTTTGGATTATCGAAGGTGGGAAGGGTGCAAAAATCAAATTTTATCCTTATTTTTCAAGCCTCGAGCGGTGCCAGATAAAACTGCAGCGCCCCACCGCTCGAGACCGCATCATGCGATCTTGGCCCGCGGATGATACAAAAGAGGGCGGCCCAAGGAATAGAAATCCAGGTCTTCAATTTGCCGGTTTGATAAACCGAGGTCCACGATGATGACTTGGTCCACCTTTTCATTGATCTCTTTCCTGACCCTGGCCTCCATGCGTAGTCGCTCCACCGCGTTCAATTCGCAAAGGAAGACCGAAAACTGCAGGTGATCACCGTAGTCGTTCATGGCTTTGAACACCTTGCGCAGGCGCTTCGCGTCGCTGACGTCGTAGGTGACCAGGAACCAGCGCCGCATGACGGCCTCACAAATGCCGAGAATCTCCGTTACGCCGCGCCGGTCCGCCTGCTACAACGGCGCAACGCACAGCGGCATCGGAATCCGTAGTGTCTGCCTTCAAGGTAATCGCGTCCGTCCGAACGTGCGGTCCCATCGGTCAACGTTCCTTTATACCCCATTCGGGCCGTATATCCAATCCTCGCCTCAACGCGTCACCATACCCGGATAGGCGGGGATTTCGCCCCGCAGATGGCGCGCCAGCAGCTGCGCCTGGATGGCGATGATGCGGCGCCAAGAACAGCGGTAATCGAAGACCGGATGGGTGGCCAGATGATCCATGCGCGCCTCAAAGGCCTGCAAAAAGCCCTTGCGCCCCCCGGCGCTGAGCATGCAGGCATTGGCCGTGCGTTCGAAGTCCTTGGGACCTACCATGCCAGTGTTGACTGCCGTGATCACGGCGGAGTCCACCACCAGGGGCCTGAACTCCTCCATCAGGTCCAGTGCCAAAGCCGGGCGACCGTGGCGCGGTTGGTGGTAGAAACCCCAATGGGGATCCAAACCCACTGCCGCCAGGGCCACGGCGCATTCCTTGGCGAGAATGGCGTAGCCGAAACTGAGAAGGGCGTTGATCGGATCCTTGGGCGGACGCCGGTTGCGCATGAAACCGTCAAAATCCCAGTCGCCCTCCAAGCGAGGCTTGAGCATCGCCGGAAAGGCACCGAAATAGCTGCGGGCGATCATCCCTTCCAAACCCAGCAACGCCGAAAGGTCGCCGGCCGATTCCACCTGTTTCAGCAGTCCGGCCATGGACCTCAACACCTCCTCAGGCACGCCGTTGCCGTTGCGTCGTAGGAGGGTGCGTTGGTTGGCGCCTTTGGCCGCCACAAAAGCCCTGGCCAAACGAAGACAGGTCTCGGGTTGTGCCGCCGCGGCGAATTGTGCCGCCCGGTCATAGGCGTTCCGCAAGCCAAAACCCTGGGTGATGCCGTAGAACCAGTGCCCGATGGAAAGGTGCACCACCGGGATCCCGTTTTCGGCGCATAGGTGCAACACCGCCGCCGACACCGAGATGTTGCCGCAAACCACCAGCTGGCTGACGTCGATCAGGCGTGCGGCCAGGATCTCCTTACCGTCTTTGGTGACCCGCAAAGCCTCGCCCTTTTTGCCGACTTGGCTTCCCTGTTCCTGAACGTAGAACGGAACCGCGTCATCACGCGCTGGAAACATGCGCCGAACCTCGGAGGCATCCCCCTCCTGGCGCTGACGCCGAAGAAAGTCGGTCTCGTCCGGCAGGCAGATACCGCTGAGGGAACAGCCCACGCACTTGGGCGAATGGTCCAGCGGAGGCGGTAGCGTACGTGCTTGGACCAGGGCCCGGGCCTCCCCAAGGAGTTCGCGGGTGCGGGCCTCCAGTTCGGGCGTGAAGGGCACCTCCACCCGGGTACGACTCGCGGCGTACCAAAGGAAGCCTCGCTCGCTGCGATAGCCCGCCTCGCGCAACAGCATCGCCTGGGCCATCAATTGCACCCGTTCCGGCTCCCAACTGCGCTCCGGATTCCCGGGTACGGCGCCGCGCTTGTATTCCACCGGAATGGCCAGGCTCCCCTCGAGTTCTAGCACGTCCGTTTTTCCGCTGAGACCAAGGGCGGGAGAGTCCAAAGGCACGGAGCGTGCCACGACCGGCTCCGGGTCGCCGCCAGCGGTCGGCTCCTGGTCCGGCAGGGGCTCGTCCTCCTCGTCCACCCTGTGGTGGATCTGGCGGCCCTCCTCGGTGTAGGCGTTGTCCTGCCAACGGCCCTCGACGTGCATCAGGTAGAACAGGCGCGGACAATAGGCGTACTGCACGAGCATGCGCACCGGCAAGGGTTCCCGGTCCTTGGTGGTGCCTTCCATCCCCTCCACGGGCCACCTCCTCCCCATCCAATCACCCGCAGACGGACGCGAAGGCCTGACCCATGGCACAAGAACCACTCCCGGCTAGTTCTTGGCGTTCATCCGCGGAACAAGGTCAACGACGGCGTTGCCCAAGGCAAAACCATGCTCCGGTCATCCCGTGCGTCCCACGAACAGCCCCAGGCCGAAATGGCTTCCGTAGCCCAAGCAGAGCGGCCCCAGCACCATCTCCGCAAACTCCAGCGTCACAAACCAGCCGCAATCCTGCGGAGGGGGCTGCCCGCCCCGCTGGCGGCGGCGTATATAGTGCCGGAAGTGCGCCGCTTGGCTCTCCGGCAGGTCTTCGGGCGCCGGGAATGCGGCCAGGCGGATGCGCTCGGGTTTGGGCAAGCCTCTTGTCAGAAGTTCGGACTCGATCTGCCCTTGCGCGCTGTTGGCCCCATTTTTTTTCAAAAATCTGGGGGGAACAAATGGGGATAGGCTGACCCATATGCGCGCCGGCGCCAAGTAGCGCTCCAATCCTTCCACACCCGGTTTCAAGTCTTTGCGCCAAGCCTGGCCGGCCACCGCCACCCGCAATTCGCCCGCTCCGCCCTTGGTCCAGGTCACGCGCAAAGAATGGACGGCCTCCAGTGCCGCCCTATCGAAGCCCATGGGCGCCCAAAGCAGCACGTGGTCCAGATGCCCGTCCCGGTCGAGGTCCAAAGGCAGGATATGGGCGTGGCGGTGGCCTTTAAGGGGGCGCTGTTCGGCATCACAACCGCTCAAGGCCGGAGCGACCGAGCCTTGCCGACCGCTGTGCGCCACAAGGGACTTGTGCAGAATTTCGGCCTGCGGCAGGGTCCGTGAAAGTGCGGGCAGGGCCGAACGGTTGCCGGAGGGGGTCGCCAAAGCCAGGAGGACCGTATCCGCGATGGGTCCCCCCGTGGCCGCAGGGGCGACGGATGGAATCCAGGCGGCCAAGGCCTGCTTGGGGCGGCGGTACAGCACCCTTTGCAGGCCCGGGGCCTGGCTCCAGCCCAAATCCTTCCAGCGGGCCGTATCCCACTGCATGGCGTCCAGCAGCGTTTCCGGGAAGGGCGCTTGCTCTTTCATCCGGCCCTTTTGTTGGGCTTTGGTCCGCTTGCCCGCGTCGGTTTCGGGCGCCGGGGCGCCCTGCTCACGCCACAACCGATATTGCTCAGGACTCAGAGGCGCCGCCAACGGCACCAGCTCCATTTCCGACGTATCCGCGGATGGACCAGGCGCCGCCTGTTCATACGCGATGACATTGGCCCGTGGCGCAGACTCATTGGCCCCAAGAAGACGACCCTCAACCCAGCTTTCGGCGCGGCCCAGATAATCCAGGGACGCCACCAGCTTGGCCAGGAGCGCGGCTTGAGCGGAATCCAGGTCCACGGGCCAATGGACCCACAGTTCACCCGTCCCAACCTGCGCCCAAGCGTCCATCACCAAGGTCGGCTTGCCCCCGGGGACGGGCATGTAATGGCGGGAATGCGCCAGGGTGGCGGAAGGCACGGTATACGAGGGCAACGCGGAGGCCAGCGCTTCGATCAAGGCCCGGGCCTCCTCGGGAGGGCCAGGACTCCAGCCCATTCGGGTGTAGCCTGCGCTGATCAACGCCCGCAGGACGCGCCAGGGGCTGGGAGGCCATTCCACCAAGCCCTCATTGACATGGTGTCCCCAGGGCGTGGCGTGGTAACGGCCCCCCGGAAACCGAAAGGCAAGGGTGATCATGCTCACACCTCGTCGGATTCGGCGTCCTCGTCGTCGTCCGATTGCTCGTTCTTGTCCTTCGCCTTCTTGATCTCATCCTCATATTTGACGGTGGTTTCCCGCATGGTCCCTTTGCAGGCGGCAACCGCCTTTTTCAAATCCTCCTCAATTTGTCCCGGCTCGGGAAGCGCGAATGCCGGGATATTCGACGGGAAGGCCTTTTGGGCCACGGTGAGATCGCAAGCCGTGCGAAGCCGAAGGTCCCCGTGGACCAACTTGCTCACCTTGTACAAGGCCAGTAGGACCAGAAGATGATAGGCGTTTTCGCCCAAGCGATGCCCCCTCAAAAGGGCCAGATCCAGGTTCACAAACAGCGTGATCTTGTCGGCCGTGAACTCGTCCCGGGAAAATGGGACATTGCCGAAGCCCGTTTTGGTGTCACCTGCAGGATTCACCTGGTCATTTTTCACGCCGCCCGAGGCCGCCACGCGGACGCCCTCCGCCTCGATGAAAGCGGAAAGGGCACGTTTCACCCTTAAGCGCCCACCGCACAATTCCTTCTTGGAAAGAAAGACTCCGTGCAAAAGCGAACCGATGTCGTACTTCAGCAGGGTCTCCGCCAACTTTTGGTTGTCGATAGGGCCTTCTTCCATGGCGCCGACTTCATTTTTGATCGCGTTGAAAAAGGTCTTGTCCTTTCCTTCCAGCAGATAGGGGCTGTTGATCCGGTGCGCTTCCAGCATGGAATCCGTCAGAAACCCCCCTTTTCGTTCGACCCGCACGTGCGATATGCCCTCGGCCGCGGGCACCGGCCGCTGCGCCCCAAAATCCCAAAGGGTCGCTTCGAGGCGATTCGCCATGCTCTGGGCGCTCTCCACCAATAGGCAGTCGCCCGCGGCCGACCTAAACGTCGCCGCCCCAAGATTGGGAAAGCCCGTGGGCTGAAAACGCTGGCCTTGCAGGGGCTTGAGCGGTACCTCGAACAACAGACGCGACTTCCCTTCCAGCGCCTTCAGATCAACGGCCATGGTGCTTCTCCTTGAACTTGGGTTGAAGGTCTTTCAACACTGTCATCGCCGTGCGTTGGGAAACCGGAAACGCCAGGGCCGCGCCCCACAGCCGCGCCTGTCGTGGATCCGCCAAAACGCTGCCGACCGCGGGTTGGATGCCATGCGCCCGCAGGCGCCGCAAGGCCAGGCCCAGCGCTTCGTTCATATCGCCGGCCTCCAAACGCCTGAGCAGCGCCGGGTCCATGGGAATGGACTGCCCGTCCAAATCCCAGGGCAGGGCGCACATACGCAGGGCCAACCAAGCTTCGTCAGGTCTGCGGTGACTTGGCGCCGGATTCAGCCGGTGAAGCTTGGGATTCCAACGCCCCCAGTCCACAGCCATGAACGCCCGTGCCAGATCCACACAGGCTTCCGGATCGACTTCGCCCGCGCACCAAGCCGTCAAATCGGGCAAACGGGCTTCGGTCCCCGGGGCCCCCCAAATGGCGGGGTGCCTTTGGCGCTTTTCCCCCTCCAAAGTTCGCCGTTGAATAACGGCCAACAAGTCGGCCACCGCGTCGCGGCCGCTGGCCACCACGCGGACATCGTGGGCCAGCTTCCCTTCCTTGGCGTTGTAGAAGCGCCCGCCCTTCTTCAGCGCCAGCCAATGATGCCTCAGGGAATCTTCAGGCCGACCCTTATAATAGGCGGCCGCCGCGCTTCCCAGGGCCAGCGCCAGCCTGTATCCAGGCGTCCCGTCGTCGCAGGCCGAAATCCAATCCGGTGAAAGCCTGGGAATGGGGCCGGCTTTCACCCCGGTGCCTAGGGCCTGGACCTTTTCCACCGCCACCGCCGCCCTCAAAACATCCTGCCAAAGGCCCGGACTCTCGGTGCTGGTCAGCGCCGCCATCACCGAATCGGAAAGGTTTCTCTCGACACCGGCGATACGCGCCGTTGCTCCCTTGTCCTGGGCTTGATATTGCAACTTGGAGATCCAGCCCGAAATGTCGTCCAAAAGGCGGGCATGGGGGCGTTCGGTGACCGAAATGCGGCTCATGGGCACGGCGAAATTGGAAAGACCGTTTCTCTCCAGATACCCGAACCTCTGAAAGGCCGTGATGCCCCTGGCTACGCCCAGTCTCGCGATCGCCCTGGCCATATCCACCGGCTTGGCGGCCTGTTCCCGCCCCGCCTGCATCCTCCCCTCCCGCATCAAGGACTTCAATTCCGTGCCCAGCAATGGACGCCCCCAGAGGGGCATCCATTGCTCGCCCCGGGGGCTCTTTTCCACGGCAGAGGTGGTCCCGCCATAGGCCGCGTGGCCGCGCAAAGCAAAGGGCGCGCTGGCCTGGGCCTGCGTGCTGGGATTCATCCGTTTGGTCGCGGCGGAAGAAAAAAGCACGGTGCCTTCCATCATGAGGACATAGTCCCAGGGGTTCAAAGTGCTCTTGCCATCGGCGCCGGTCGTGCTGTTGGCTCCCCCGGCCGACCCCGGCAAATATTGGCCCACCGCGGCCCCCAGCAAGACGCCTCGGCTGCTGGCTTGATGCAGAGCCGCCTCCAGCCATCCTCGGCTTTCGGGCTTCTCTTCCCCAAGGGGAGATTTTAAATCGAACAGATCCGCCAAGCGCTGCATGAAGTTGTTGGTGAAATCAAGGTTCCCGTCATTTCCGCCGGTTCCCAGCAAGGCCGGATATTTGGTCTCCCCCGCAAAATCCAAAACCAACGCCGCCGAAAGCCATTCCAGATGACCGCCGCGCCAAGTCGCACGGCACTTGGGAATGAGTTCGGCCTTGAGAGCGGCGAATGCCTTGTCGGCGGAAGCCAAGCGTTCCTTATAGTCCTTTGAGGCCCTAAGGGCCTTCTTCGCCGCCTTATCTTTGAGCTTTTTGGATTCGCTTTTTATCTCCCTTACAGCCGCTTCCGCCCGTACCAATTCCGTCAGCAAAGGCCGCGCTTCACAAATCCCCTTCCGGAAAATCCCGAAACGGGGGGCGATGCTGTTTTCGATGGATCCAAGGAAATCAGCTCCGGCCGCGAAGAACCCCGATCCCTTGTTCCACGGCGAGATGAATGCCGTCGGTTTATAATCCTTCAGGAAAAACCGGTTCAATCCCTCGCGATCCAACTTGGTCACCAACACGAACGCCTCATCCTTCCAGAAACCACGGCATTCCGGATCAGCCTGCTCGGACACCAGGCGCAGGATGCCCAGCGCTTTCAAATAATGCGCCAACGGAACCGGGGCGCAGCCTTTGAGTACGTGCTGGTGCATCATGGCCGGGCCTCCCCCCCCAAAAGGGGATCGGGCTTGCCATCGCGTGAGGCCCGCACATCGGCGGCCCGGATGACGGCTTCAAGCAGCGCCAAAGCCCCGGGTCCGTGGTGGTCCAAAAGGCTGAGCGTGCGTTCGGTCCAACTGGGACCGGTACGGTCCGAAAGGCCCAGAAGGGCGGGTTCCAAGGTCAAGGCCTGGGGACCTGTCACGGCCCGGGTTCCGACGATGGGTGGAAGGGTGTCCCCTTCCCTTACCCCCCGGACGGGCATGCCCCGCGCATCCTTGGCGCGATAGTCCTGGTCCTGCGGGGACGCATGCGGGCGCAGGCGCACCTTGCCGTGGTGGGCCGCCACCAGGTAGGCGATCAAATTGAACAGCCGGACATCCGCGATCTCAGCCACCCGTTTTTCCCAAGCCTCCAACGGCCGGGTCGGATCCGGGGTCTGGGCCCGCGAGCCCACCAGCTCCAAAAGACGGGGCGACAGGGCCGGATGATTGGGCGCCCCCTGTTCCAGCATCGAGAAAAGGGCCAGCGCGCCCGCAAGCTCATGCCTGAAGCCCGGGCGATGGTCTCCGTCCGGAACGGAACGATAAAGGTGGTTTCGCCCCCAGGCCGCTTTGGGCGCTTTGGCGAGATCCCCCCGTTGCGGGCGCCCCGGATCCAGCCGCATGGAACCCTGGAAGCAGGGATGCGCCTTTCCCACATCGTGCCAAAGGCCCGCGACATCCAAAGCCGCGCACAGGTCCCGGGGGAGGGACAATTCATCCGCGATCTTCACCGCCAGCGCAGCGACCTCCTGCCCGTGCGTCGCGATGGTCTTCCATTCCGCTTCGCTCAAGTCTTCATGGGATTGCGCATCGTCGGCGAATTCCTGCGCAGGGGCGGCGACTGACCCGGGGATCGGCGGCGCCTTCTTCTCGGCCGGACTCCAGCCGAATTGCGGAGAATACCCTCCAAAATCCGCGGCCACCAACACGATGCGGCCGGGCAGAAGATCGCGTCTTTGCGTGTCCGCCTTCCAGGCACCGTCCAGCCAATCCCATACCCAGGCCACCGGACGATTCTTGGATAGATCCCGTTTGATCCTCTCGGGGCCACTGGCGCCGCTTTTTTTCCCGCAAAGCCAGTCCCGTGCCTCCAGAAAGGAAACCGGGCAAAGTTCCTGGCGTCCGGGCTTCCATTCAGCCGAAGGCCCGTCGTCCGGGATCTCTCGCCAGAAGACCAACAGGTCCATCTCGTCTCCGGACCGGATGAACCTTGAAACATCGATGTCCGCTCCGGAAAGGTCGGGCGTGGTGTCGAAAAGCTCGTCCCATTCCCGGCGCAACAGCAGATGCTTGGGTGTGTAGGGATAGAGGGCCGAACGCCTTTCGGGGCCGAGTTCCTGCTCGAATTCCCGCAGGGCCGCGGGGGCCGCACTTTTAAGGTCCCCCAGGGCCTTTTTGGCTTCCTTCAGGGACGCGGGATCGTATGGCCGGGCCTTTTTCTCGTCCTCCTCGAGTCCGCGATCCATCACGATGGCCTGTCCGGATTCCCCTTCATAACGGGCGCAGCGGCCGAAACGCTGGACCAGGCTGGACCACGGCGCAAGATCGGTCACCAAGGTCTTGGCCGAAATGTCCACCCCCGCCTCGATCACCTGGGTGGCCACGATCACCCTCCCGCCGGGTGGGATCGCCGCCGTGCGGCTCAAGAAATCCTGCCTCCAGGAACCTCTCTCAAACGGCCTGAAACGGGAATGCACCAGCCGGAGATCGTACTTTCTGCCTTTGGTATTCAGCCCCTTGTGGACCTCCAGCGCCATTTTCACCGTGTTCACCACGACCAGGGTCAAGGAGCCTTCCGAATGGTGCTTGACCACCAAGTCCGCAATCTTCTCGTCGGGAACCTTTTCAACTCTGCACGCCTTTTTCACCTTCCAAAGCTCGGTGCTCCTATCTTGGTCCTCCAACCCCTGGGCGGGCGCCAAGCCTTGAAGCAGGCCCTGGGTGTCCACGCTTTCCAGCCACGATTCCTGCAACGTCGCGCTCATCCACCAGGTGCGGCAGGGCCGCAGCTCTTTGGCCCCGTCCTCTTGCCGGAACGCCTGAAGTTGGGCCGAAGTCGCCAGGCCCACATCCATCAGTTGGACTTCGTCCATCACCCACAGCGAATCCTGGTTCAGCAGGCCGAATTCCAGGGGCCACTTGGCGCGCGCCGCGGCATAGCCCCGGTTCAGGGTCCGGGACAGAAGCATGTCCTGCGTGCCGATGAGCACGGAACATGCTTCGGGGTAGAGGTGCCACTCGCCGGAGTCCACGCCGCCCATCAAGGTGTGGACTCCGACTTTGCCCCGATGTTCCTCAACACCGTCCCACAGAAGCTTGGTCGTTTCCAGCGCTTGGCGTATCTCCCACTCCGTCTGTTCCACTAATACCCGCATGGGTAGGCACCACACGAGACGGCGGGGCCAGGCGGCGTCCTTCCGGTGGACACGGTGGTACAACCAAGCCCCAAGCACGCCCAGCGTCTTGCCGAAGCCGGTCGGAATCCTGATGAGCCTGTTTTGGCAGGTGCCTTCCCCGGCCAGCGCAAGTTGCCAGGGCCGGGGCCGCATGGCCGTGGTTTTTTCAAAGAAATCCGAAAATCCGGTGGCTTCCATGGGTATCCATAGCATTGCAAGGTGAAGAAATGGTCCCGCCGCCGTATTATGCCTGATTCCCACAGGTTGAAGAAAGCGGGTTGAAAAAAAATCCGGTCGCTGCCAACCCATATTCCATCCGGCGTAAAACGACGTGTGTTCCATCCATTGAAATTATTGTTGTCCGAAACGAACGCAATTTTCAGGCACAAGTCTCGCGGGCACTTGGGGAATCGTGATGATGCGGCCCGCACAAACCACTTTCCTTATGAAGCCGCGGCGTCCCATAAAATTCTCGTCCCTGGGCGGCCCAGCCTTTAAAGCCTCACCCAACCTCAGCCCAGGACACCACGAACTGGATAGAAATTAAGCGCCTGCGCTCCCCGTCCTACGATAAAACCTCTTCCCGGCCCAAAGGGCCACGTTGACCAGGGCCATCATCACCGGAACTTCCACAAGGGGACCGATCACCGCGGCGAAGGCCGCTCCGCTCTGGATGCCGAAGCTGGCCACGGCCACGGCGATGGCCAGCTCAAAGTTGTTGCTGGCCGCGGTAAAGGATAGCGTGGCGCTACGGGGATAATCCGCGCCGGCCTTGGAGCTGAGCCAAAAGGTAAGGGCGAACATGACCAGAAAATAAAGGGTCAACGGAACGGCGATCAAAAGCACATCCTGGGGCCGGGCCAGGATCTTGTCGCCTTGCAGGGAGAACATCACCACGATGGTGAACAGAAGGGCCGCCAGGGTCAGCGGGCTGACGGCCGGAACGTAGACCCGTTCGAACCAATCCCGGCCCTTGGCCGCGGTCAACGCTTGGCGGCTGAGCCAACCGGCGACGAAGGGGACGCCCAGGTAGATGCCGACGCTCTTGGCGATGGCGGCCACGGAGATGTCCACCATCACGCCCTTTAGCCCCAGCTTGGACGGCAGGAACCAGGCAAAGAACCAGGCGAACGCCGGGAAGAACAGGATCTGGAAGACGGAATTGAAGGCCACCAAACCGGCGCAATACTCGCGGTCCCCGCAGGCCAAGTCGTTCCACACGATCACCATGGCGATGCAGCGGGCCAGGCCGATAAGAATGAGGCCCAGCATGTATTCCGGATGTCCGAACAGGAACGCCACCGCCAGACCGAACATCAGGAAGGGGCCCAGCACCCAGTTCTGCGCCAGGGACAGCGCTAGAATCTTCCAGTCCTTGAACACGCGGCCCAGCTCCTCGTAGCGCACCTTGGCCAGGGGCGGATACATCATCAGAACCAGGCCCAGCGCGATGGGAATGGAGGTGGTCCCCACGCTCATACCGGCGATGCCTTGCGCCAGACCAGGGGCCAAGCGGCCAAGGGCCACGCCCAGGGCCATCGCCGAGAAGATCCAAAGCGTCAGGTAGCGGTCGAGGAATCCCAGGCGGCCCTTCATGCCAGGGCCTCGGGCAGGGTCATGATGTAGGCTTTGATCTCGTCCCGGACCTTCCGGTAGGCGTCGAGAGCCTCTTCGGGCGTCTTGGCGTTTTGGGCCAACTTGGGCGGGTCGTCGAAGCCATGGTGGATCTTGCGGGTCTTGCCCGGGAAGATGGGGCAGTTCTCGTCGGCGTGGCCGCAGACCGTGACGACCACGTCGAACGTGGCGCCCCGCTCCAGGAGCGAGGCCAGCGTTTTGCTGGCCTGGCCGGTGATGTCCACCCCCGCCTCGGCCATGACCTTGATCGCGTTCGGGTTCTGGCCATGCGCCACGATGCCGGCCGAATAGGCGTCGAGGACATCCCCTTTCAGGGAACGGGCCCAACCTTCGGCCATCTGGCTGCGGCAGGAATTTCCGGTGCAAAGAAAGAGCACCTTCATTTTTTCCACGATGCTTCCCTTTAAAGTGCGCCCAGGAGCGATTGGAACCTCCGCAAGGCGGCACGTTCCACGCAATAGCAGGTCTTGGGGCCGTCGATCTCCCCGCGGATCAGCCCGGCCCGCTTCAGGACCTTCAGGTGTTGGGATACCGTGGACTGGGCCAAGCCCACCTCCAAGACGATGTCCCCGCAGATGCACACGTCCTTGCTCAGCAAAAGGCGCAGGATCTTCACCCGAGCCGGATGCCCCATGGCTTTGGCCAGCTCGGCTAGGCCGGCGTCGGTGACGGCCTCCGCCTTCGCGCCGGCTTTGGGAGGCGGGCAGCAGTGTTCGGGGGCCTTTTTTTTCATGGTCCGTGTCGAGGGGAGGGCGGGGCTCAGGGCCGGACGGCCTCAATGGTCGCCGAGACCACGTAATCGGTGATCGGCACGCCAGGGGCCCAGTCCTGGATGAAGGCCTTGCTCTCGCCCTTGCGGGCGATGCGGATCCGGCTGAAGCCCGCGGACTTGAGCATGGCCTCGATCTCCTCCACCGAAGAGGCCCCGGCCATGCAGCCGGTGTAGAGGCTCCTGTCCTGGCGGATCTCATCCGGCAAATCCCGGGGATTGCCGCAACCAAGGCCCAGGTTGGCCCCTTCAGGCACGCGCCCCAGCTCATCGGCGGAATAGCCCAGGGCGGCCGACAGTTCATCGGCATTGGAGGAGCCGCAACAGGAGGACGTTGCGCAACAGGATGCCTCCCCCCTGGCCGCTCCCGCGTATTGGGCCCGGACCGCTTGGCGGATTTCGTCTTGTTTGAGGCCGTCCATCGGATCCTCCTTGGAAGTCGTACTGTTATCGTATTTTTACGATATAAAAAAACAAGGAGTTCGTCAAACGACATTTCCGTTCCTCGTACCAGCGGATGCCGCGGGCCCCTCGCGCCGCATCGGCCCGGCGGCGTGAAGTTGCGTCCCACCCTAAGGCCGCGGACCCGCCCCAGGGTAGTTCCATGGAAAGCCTGCGACCCTTCGTTTTTTACCATCATTGATATAATGACGCAGAACCGACGGCAAAATCTTGCGGACGGCGGGTGCCCGTTAACCGCGAGCGGCCAAACTTTCGGTTTTGGCGGGTTCCCCTCCGACGCCGCCCGGGGACGCCGCGGCCCGGAAGGCTCGGGGTCGGCTCAGCGTCGGGCGGACCACCAGCGCCTGAACGCCACCAGCGACCATACGCCCTCGACCAACCCGAAAGGCCAGGCGCCATGCAGAAACCCGTAAACGGATCCCAGCACGCATGAGACCGCGAACCCGAAGATGAACCAGGAACCCCGGGCCTCCAGGGCGTAGAAGGCCAGCATGCACGAGACCGCGAAGAGCCCAAAAAGACTCAGGCCATCCATTCAACCTCCAAAAGGTCAATACACCCCGGGGATGAAGCGGCGGACCCGGCGGAGGTAGTCCCCGTACCCCGGGAACCGCTGCGCCAAAAGGTGCTCCTCCCGGCGGGCCTTCAGGTCGAACAAAACGAAAAGGGCGGCCCAGGCCAAGGCCGCGGCCCACGAACCCCACAGAAGGGCCCAGCCGGCGCCCAAGGCCAGCACGCCCACGTAGATGGGATGCCGCACCCAGGCGTAGGCCCCGGTGGCCACCAGCGCGGCCCCGTCCTTGGGGTGCGGAAGCACCGACAGGTTGCGTCCCAGGGACGCCAAGGCCGCCAGGGAACCGAGCCCCCCGAGCGCGGCCAGGACCGCGCCCGCGCCCGCGCGCCAACCCCAGGCCCAAGTCCGGGCCGAGGCGTCCCCCCAGGGGCCCGCCGCCACGCCGGCCATCAACAGGACCTGGACGGCCACGTAGAGCTCGCCGCGTTCGCCGGTCCAGGCCGGTTTCGCCGATGCCGGGGTGTCGCCCCCCGCCGGGCCGCCTGGGCCGCCCCTTTCCCTTCCCTTTCGTCCGGGCCGCCGTGGCGCGCCCGCCCGGCGCCCTACCACTTCAGCGTGGCGCCCGCCCAACTGAGCCCTCCCCCGAACCCGATCAGGAACACCGTGTCGCCCGCACGGAAGCGGCCCTCGCGGGCCGCCTCCTCCAGCGCCAGGCCTATGGAGGCCGAGGAGGTGTTGCCGTAGCGCTGGACGTTCATCACGAAGCGCTCCATGGGCAACCCGGTCTGCTCGGCCACGGCCTCGGCCACCCTCAGGTTGGCCTGGTGCGGGACCACGAAATAGCGGTCCCCGGGCGCGAGCCCGGCCCGCGTCCGCAGGATCCCCAGAACCCGCTCCAGGGTCTGGACCGCGAATTTGAACACCTGCTTGCCGTCCTGCCAGAAATTCGGGTTGCCCTGGCGGTCGCCCATGCGGACCAGCTCCGCGCCCCAGGGCTCGCAGCCCAGTTCCCAGTCCGTGAGTTCGTGCTCCCAGCCCTCGTCCGTGAGCAGCGCGGCGGCCCCGCCGTCCCCGAAAAGGATGCACGAGGTCCGGTCGGTGTAGTCGGTGAACAGGGACATCTTCTCCCCGGCCGTGACCAGGGCCCGCCGGAAGGGTCCGGAACGCATGAGGCTGGAGGCGATGGCGAGGGAGTACACCAGCCCGGAGCAGGCGGCGTTGACGTCGAAGGCGGCCGGGGACTCCAGGGCGAGCGCGTGGGCGATGCGGCTGGCCTGGTACGGGCAGCTGGTCTCGGCCGTGCTGCTGGAGGCCACCACCAAGTCGGGGCGTTCGGCGCGGCCGGCCAGGCAGGCGCGGGCCGCCTCGACGGCCAAGTCCGAGGCGTTCATCCCCTCGGCGATGCGCCGCTCGCGGATGCCGGTGCGGCGCACGATCCACTCGTCGGTGGTGTCGACCGTGCGTTCCAGGTCGGCGTTGGTGAGCCGCTTCGGCGGCGCGAAGGCCCCCAGCGAAAGGATCCCGATGCGTTTCATGCGCCTTCCCCCTCCTTGGTGTGGATGATCTTGAGGTGCTCCGCGGCCCCCCGCGTGAGTCCGTGGATGGTGAACAGGCCGTGGAACACGGCGCCCTTGGGGGTCTTCAGGACCACGTCCACGGTGCGGGCGTGCCGCCGGACGCGCAGGACCCGGGCCTTGGCCAGGATGCGCTCGCCCACGTGGGCCGGGGCCAGGTACTCGACCTTGGCCTCGGCGGTGAGGGCGATCTCCGTGTCCACCACGGCGTTGGCCAGGGTGTTGGCCTGGGCGAACAGGACGTGGCCGCGGATGACGCGGCTCGTCTCCAGGCCCATCTCCTCGGTGGTCTCCAGGAGGGAGAGCCCCTCCCGGTCCGCCGAGACCTCCAGAAGGTCCCCCAGGACCTCCCGATTGGTCAGCGGCCGCGGCCGCCCGAACAGGTCCGGGAGCAGGTCCTTGCCCCTGCGGCGCACCTCCGGAATGCCCAGGCGGCGGCGGTCCGAACGCACCGTGTGGATGCTCACGCCCAGACGCTCGGCCAGGTCCTCATCCGAGATGAACGGATTGCGGGCGACCTCGGCCCTGAGCCGTTCGTGGCGCTCGTCCGATCCCGATTTGGGTTCCATGGATCCCCCGGCCGCTCGCCCAAGCCCGGGAGGCGCCCCAGGAGCCGGCCCGGACCCATCAAAGTCATATGACTTACTCATATTATTCGATCATAGCAACGGTGCGCAAGCCCCGGCTTCGACCCCGGCGGGGCCGGCCTTTCCCCGGGAAGGCCGGGCGCGGTACCATAGGCCCATCCCCCCATGCGGAGGCGGCATGCGCCCCCACGTTCCCATCCTGACGGCCTGGTCCTTGGCCTTGGCCCTGCTCGCCGCGGGCTTCCCCGCCGCCGCCCCGGCCGCCCCCACGGCGCCGCCGGACGGCACCACCTGCTTCTCGCCGGACGGCGGATGCGCGGACCTGCTCACCGGCTTCCTGGGGTCGGCGCGCGCCTCCGTGGACATGGCCATCTACGACCTCACCTTGGATCGGGTGGCCCGGCGCCTGGCCGCGCTGCGGGCGAAGGGCGTGTCCGTGCGGGTTCTGGTGGACCGCCGGGAAGCCCGCTGGGACAGGTATTCCCGGGTGCCCCGGCTCGTGGAGGCCGGAGTGGAGGTCCGGACCGTGGACCTCCGGGGCATCATGCACGACAAATTCTGCGTGGTCGACGGCCGGGAGGTGGAGACCGGGAGCTTCAACTACACCCGTTCGGCGGACCGCCGCAACGCCGAAAACCAGGTCTACCTCACCTCGCCGTCCGTGGTGGCGGCGTTCCGCCGGGAATTCCGGCGCCTCTGGAGCCGGGCCCGCCCGCTGCGCTGACGGCCACGGGGGCCCTCAGGGCATTCCCCCTGCCGCGGCCCCGGGCATGCCCATGGCCGAGTACCCCGCGGGCGGCTCGAACAGGGAATCGGGCAGGCGCCGGGCCTCGACGCGGACCGCCTCAAGCCTGGAAAGCTCCTTCCCCGCCGGGGACCAAAGGGTGACCTTCAGCGGGAAAAGGCCCCGCTCCTGGAAGGCGCGCTCCAGGCCCGCCGCGGCCGCGGAGGCCCCGGTCGTGGGGAAGCCCGGGAAGGCCCCCAGGGCGCGGGTGGCCCAGATGTCGGCCCTCCCCGAGGGCCCCGAGTACCGGTATTGCCGGCAGGCGTAGCCCAGAAGGACCGAGGTCTTCCCGGTGGGCGCCCAATCCCCGGCCGCGGCGCCCCCGGAGGCCTCGGGCATGCGGACCACCATGTACCGCCGCATCTGCGGGACCAGAACGGTCATCTCATGGGCGCGGAGGTCCACCAGCGTCGCGGTGCCGGCGCCGCGCCCGGCGCGGACCACCATGCGCAGGCGATGGCCCTTGAAATAGTAGTCCACGGGCAGGGGCTTGCCCGCTTCCCCGCCGCTGTAGCGCACCAAACCCTCGAACGTCCGGACCCGGGCCACAGCCGGAGCCGCCCAGGCGCAGGCCCCCAACGCGAGGGCCATCGCCGACCAACGCCATCCCTTGGAAGCCATTTCCACCCCCCTAGTTCCGCCCCGGAAGGGCCCAAAGGCCCCTCCGGCGGCGGGTCCAAAAACCAAAAGGGCGGCCCCGGGAGGGGCCGCCCGCGCGCACCGGTCCAGCCGGGCGCTTAGAAGTACGCGTGCGCCGAGAACGTGAAGGGCAGCCCCATGCCCGAACCGCCCAGCCAGAGCCGGGACTGGGTGTAGCTCGTCCCGGCGCCCACCGCGCTGACGCCATCGAGCCCCGCGTTGAGGCCCGAATCCAGGCTCAACGAGAGGTTGCGCAGGAAGGGCAGGAACACCTCCACCCCGGCGCCGGCGTAGACCCCCACGCCACCGGTCTGGGTCCCGTACTCGGTGCCCCCCGCGGGGGTGACCGAGTAGGAGTTGGTGTAGGCGATGCGGCCGATGCCCTCCACCCAAAGCCAGGGCGTGGGCCGGAGGATGACGTAGCGCGCCCCGGCCGAGAGCCCGAAGTCGTTGGAGGCGCTGTTCTCGGCCCCGCCCGAGGCGTTGGTGCCCTCCGGCCCGCCGGTGAAGGTCCCGAAGCCCAGCCCGCCCTCAAGGGCCAAGTTCCCCCCGGCCAGCCAGTAGTCGCCGGTCACGGTCGGGATGGTGGAGCTGTAGGAGGCGGGCAGGTAGCCCACCCCCAGGCCCCAGGTGCCCGTGGACACGGGCGGACCCGCGGGAGAGGCCTCGGCGGCGGGAACCGCCTCACGCCGGTAGGCGTGGCGCCGCTCCTCGTGGTGCCGATGGCGCGCGAACAAGGGGCCCACGGAAAGGGCCAGGACCGCGGTGGCCGCGGCCAGGACGACGGGTTTCATAGCGCCTCCGAAAGCGGGGCACGGCGCCCCCTGGAACGGGCCCCATGGGCCCCCTAGTACACTACCAATCCCGGTCTGGGCGGGTCAACAGTCACGGGCCATCAAAGCCAAGCCCGAACCCGGGTCGGGGAGCCGCGAAGGAACGGGCATCCGCTCCCAAGCGAAGGCTGCGCCGGAAACGCCTCCGGATGACGGGATGCCCCCGAGGCAATTCACCCTCAGGCGGCCGAAAATCAGGCGCGTGCAGGGCCGGGGGATCGGCACCACCGGCGCCGCATCCTCCGGAAAACGTCGTGCTGAGAACCCGCGCCCGACCCTTTCGGCGGCCTCGGGCAAAGCGGGACGCCCCCAAGATCGTTGACCGGCGCCAAGCGCTTGGCTAACATCTGCCGGACGTCCAGCTGCGGCTGGCGGAAATCCAACGAATCAGGGCTGCATCCCGGAACACGGTTCAAATCCGTGGCGGACTCACCGCTGTAATCAGGGAGGTCCATCCCGACGCGCAAGCGGGCCACTGCCAAGGCGACTTGACGGGAAGGCCGTGGATGGACCGATGATCTGAGAGCCAGAAGATCTGCGCCTTGAGTGGAACGTGACGGCCCTGACAGCAAAGGGGCCTGTGGGCCTTTTGCCCGCAGGCCCCTTTTTTTATTGCCCTCGCCCGGAGAACCCATGGACGCCCCCAAAAAAACCACCCCCCAAGTCATCGCCATCCGCAGGACCTGCAAAGCGGAAGGCGTCGGCCTGTCCCATTTCGTGCCGCCGGCACGGCCGGTGGAGCGCGCCCGTCCCCAGGCCAAGGTCCCCCGGCCGGCCGCCAAACCTTGAGCCCGGCCGCCGATTCGTCCAGCCCGTCCGTCCAACACGTGCATTGGGCCAATAGCGGCCAGGGCCCCAGGCTGATTCCGGTGGACATCGGCCACGCGCGGTATCTTGCCTTGGTGGATCCCGAGACCGCCTTCTGGGCGCTGGTGCCCAAGCCGGATCTGGCGGGGCTGTTGTCCGATCCCGATTTCCTGGAGACCATCCGGGGCAAGGCCGACGCGTTCCGCGCCGAGATGCGGGATCTGCGCTTCGGCCAGGGGCCGTCCGCGGTCTACATCAACCCCACCGAACGGTGCAACCTGGACTGCGCCTACTGTTACATCCCCCAGGGACTGCGACGGGGCGGCACCCAGATGAACGTGGCGACCCTGAGAAGCGCCCTGGAGATCCTCCGTGAACACTTCCGGCGCACGCTGCCGGCGGCCAGGAAAGCCTCGATCATCTTCCACGGCGCCGAACCCCTGCTTTGCCGGGACGCCATATGCCAGCTGATCCCCGAGTTCCAATCGGAGTTCCACTTCGGCCTCCAGACCAACGGCACCTTCCTCGATGGACCCACCGCGGACCTGCTCATGTCCCATGGGGTGACGATCGGCCTTTCATTGGACGCCGCGAACGCGGCCATGGCGGGCCGCACCCGCAAGACCTGGGACGGCGACGGCGTGTTCGCCCGGACCCTCGCGGCCATGGACCATTTGCGCGGCTACCCGGCCCACAGCGTCATCTGCACCGTGACCCGCGAGAACATGGACGGACTGACGGACCTCGTGGACTTCCTGCACGGCAGGGAGGTTCCGACCACCATGCTGAACATGGTCCGCTGCACCCTGCCGTCGGCGCGACCGTTGAAACCGGACGACGCCCAGGTTTTCGCGCATTTCCTGGGCGCCCTGGAACGCACCCACGTCCTGTATCAGCGGACCGGCCGGAAACTGGTGGTGGCCAATTTCGCCAACATCCTGCTCGCCATCCTCGCGCCCACGGCGAGGCGCTTGATGTGTGACATTTCCCCCTGCGGCGGCGGGCGCAGTTTCTTCGCCCTGGCGCCCGACGGGGGGATGTACCCCTGCAGCGAATTCATCGGCCTGCCCGACTTCAGGGGCGGTAATTTGTTCAGCGACCCCATCCCCGCGGCGCTGGACGGCGCCGCCTTCCGCCGCGTGACCGGCCGCAAGGTGGAGGACATCCGCCCATGCTCCGCCTGCGCTTTGGCGCCCTTTTGCGGATCGCCTTGCCCAGCCGAGGCCCATGCGATGAACGGCGGCATGGATCATCCCGGCGCCTTCTGCGGTTTCTACGAAGCGCAGGCCCGCTACGCTTTTCGCCTGATCGCCGATGGCCGCGCGGAGGATTTTTTGGAGGACGGATGGGACCGCGGCACCGAACTGACTTTCGGGGCGTCCCGCGGCACGTCCGATGGGTCGTCATGAACTGATGAAACGCCAGGACGAAATGATGGAGGATGAACCCATGGAACCGACGACGCTGGGCGTGCCCCAGGACCGCTTACGCGCCCTCCAGCATGGAATTGGCCGGGTCTTGGCCGGCACCATGGATGAGGAGGGCTTCAAGCCGCTGCGCCTGAGCGTGGGGGGCCACCGCCAGCGCGGGGGGGCCGGCTACATGCTCCGCATCCGCGTGCCCGGCGGGCGCCTGAGCGTGAACCAATGGCTGGCGGCCGCCGATGTGGCCGCGGCCCACGCCAAGACGCGAAGGGTTCACGTGACCCTCCGCCAGGATCTGCAGCTCTATGACCTGGACCTCGAAGGCCTGGGGGCCGCGGTAGCATCGCTGCGCCGGGGGGCGTTGACGACGTACGCCTCAGGCGGGAACACGCTCCGCAACATCACCTGCGCCGCGCTGGCGGACCTGGGCCCCGGCCTGCCCTTTGATCCCTACCCATACGCCGTGGCCCTTTCGGCGCGCCTGAGTCGCACGGCGTATTTCGGGGCGCTGCCCCGGAAGTTCAAAATCGGGTTCTCCGGTACGGGCACGGAGGCGGCCCAGGCGTGGCTGAATGATCTCGGGTTTTCTGCCCGGATGAAGGACGGCCATCGGGGCTTCCGCGCGATGGCCGGCGGCGGCCTGGGCGCCAGTCCACAAAACGCCCTTGAGCTGTTCGACTTCCTTCCGGCCGACGAGTTGGGGCCCTGGGCCGAGGCGGTCTTGGACTATTTCCGTGAGGCCTCGCCCCGGGACCAACCCGCCGCCAACCGCTTCAAGCATATCCTGAGGGCGCAGGGAGTGGCCAAGGTGCGCGCCGAAGTGGAGCGTCGGCGCGCGGGACGGCCCCCGGACCGGGCGCCGTCGCCGTCGGCTCCGCCGACCGGGGCCTGCCTGTGGGTCGAGGCCCCCCAGGGCGACCTGAATCCGGACCAGATGAAGGGCCTGGGCGCCGCGGTGAAGGCCGCCGGATTGGACGGAATGAGGCTGACCTTCGACCAGCGTATCGTGGTTCCCGGGGTGGACCCCGACCGCAGCGAAGGGCTCCTGCAGGCCGCGCGCGAATGGGGCTTGTCCGCCTTTCTGGGGCGCCGGGAAGCCCCCGTGGTGGTCTGCGCCGGGCCGGACACCTGCAACCGCGGCCTAGTCCATTCCAGGGAATTGGCCCGGGCCTTGGGGCGCGAAGGCGTGGCGCTGCCGGTGGAACTTCACATTTCCGGCTGCCAGAACGGCTGCAGCCAACACCTGATCTCCCCGGTCGGTCTGCAGGGGACCGTGCAAGGCAGTTCCAAGGGGCGGATCCCGGCTTATGTCCTGAGGGTGGGCCTGCCTACGACCGAAATGGGCCTGGAATTCGGGCCGGCCTTAGCCACGCTGCCGGCCCGAAGGGTGCCCCTGGTCCTGCGGACTCTGGTCGACGCCTGGCGGGGCCAGACCGGGGGGCGCGGGGAATTCCACCTCTGGCTCCACGAACAGGGCCGCCCGGGGGTTGAGTCCATCCTTTCCACGATCCCGGCGGGGCCGGCCGAAGAGGTGCGATGCGACTGGGGCTCAGACCGCCCCTTTGAGGTGGCCTTGGGCGGCTCGGAATGCCACTAGAAATCCGGGTTGGGGCCGCCAAATCCTGAAAAATTGATTCTTGGAGCCCGACAAAAAAGCCGCTTCAGGGGGCCGGACATAGCCGCTTGGATGGACGCGGGCTTGGCGGCCGCGGGAAAGCCTTATCGGTCGCGTCAGATTCACCGCCCCGGGGGGGTCCCGAGCAACCACTCCCCCAGCACCAGGCGCACGGTGAAGCCCGAGGCGTTGAGCCGCAAGGGCGCGCCCGAGGCGGCGGTGACGATCCCCGGATGCGCGGCCAATTCCGGGAAATAGAGGTAGTCGTAGGCCAACTCCACGCCCAGGTCGAAGGCCTTCCCTTGCATGGCTTCCAGGCGGTAGGCCAGGCCCAAATCCACGCCTTGGGCGGTCTCGTCGCCGGATCCGCCGTCCAACAACAGAGGGGGTCCCGGATACCCGGGCAGCGCATGCACCAGAGGGCCCGAGGAGCCCGCCAGGGAGGCCTCTCCGATGCGCAGCCCGAAGACCTGCATGCGGCGGTGGGGACCCGCGGCACCCGGCAGCGCGAACCGCAACTCGGGCATGGCGTAGACGTCGAGGCAGTTCCAGGAGCCCTGGGCCGTGGTCGAGGCCATATCCAGGCGCTCATCGTCCACGCCGGCTTCGATCCCAAACGTGCCCCCCAACTGGACCCCCACCGCGACGCCCCCGTCCGGGTCCAGCTCCACCTGGGAGGCGGCCCCGGGCAGCGCGCCTCCCCCGAATTGGAAGTAGCTCTGGGAGTCCTGCCGTGAGGCGAACCTGACCCCGGCGAAGGCCTGCACATACATTCCAAATCCAAGGTCGCCTGTCCCCGCCTGAACCGGGGCGGCCACCGCGGTCGGCTGGAGGGTGGGCGCCGGAGGCATGGCCACGACATGGGCGCTTTCGATGTCGAAATCCTCGGCGCGCGCGGGCCGCGCCAGGACCATGGCGACAAAGGCGGCCGCCAAGACCTGCTTCCGAAGCCTAAAAACCAAGGGCCCCCTCCGGCAGAAAACAACGTTTGAAGGAGATTCCCTCGCGCTGTGCGGCCCGTCAAGCCCAGGAAATCTTAGGAAGCGTTTAGGTCTGGCCTGCCACCCTCAACTTCTACGCCTTGGGCTATATAGGCCGGATCCAAGCCGTCTGCCCCAGCTCATCTGGATCGGATCCGAGCCAGGCACCCTGGGCGTCCAAAGACGCGAACCGCGTTCGAATTAAACCCTACCTACTGCAAAATAACACATATTATAAATGCGTTTTTCTACGCGCATTCAAGCGCCGTCTCATGCCCGCTCCGCCGCTGGGGCTCATTCCTTGCGCCCCAAAAGCTGGACCACGGCGCTCTCGCCTTGGTGCAGTTCGCCCTCGCTCACCCCTCGGGTGATGGACCGGGCGACCTCCCATTTGAGCCCGCTGAGTTCCTCCTTAAGGCTCTCCAGGGAGGCGAGGTAGTCCGGGTCCTTAGGCCCACCCACGCCGCCCACGGCCAGGTGTTCCGGGGCATAGGCCTCCAGCAAAAGCCACCCGCCCGGCTTCAAGGCCGCCACCGCCCGGGCGTGCACCTTGCGGCGCAGCGCCGAGGGGAGGTGGCACCAAAGGCTGAGGACGCCGTCCCAGGCGGCCACCCCAGGATCGAAGGACCCCAAATCGGCCTGCACCGTCTCCAAGGGCACCCCGCGCGCCGCGGCCAGGGCCCGGGCCTTGGCCAGGCCCACGCCGGATTGGTCCACCGCGGTCACGGAATGGCCCAGGCCAGCGAGGAAGACGCCATTGCGCCCCTCCCCCTCGCCCAGGGAAAGGACCTTGCCCACGGGAACCAAATGGGCGGCCGACTTCCGCAGCCAATCATTGGGTTCGACGCCGTAGACGTAGGCCCCGCCGGCGTAACGCCCGTCCCAAACCCCCGCGCCGGAGCCTCCGCCGGATCCCGCAGGCCCCCGCCCGCACCCCGTTTCCAAGGCCATGACATCCCCTTCCCCGGTCACCGCGGACCCGCGGCATCGCGCAAGGCCCGTTCCAGGTCGCCGCGGCCCGTGTAACCGGTGAAGCGGGTCACCACTTGGCCGCCTTTGAAGACCATCAACGCCGGGATGGCGTTGATGCCGAAACGCGACGCCAGAGCCGACTCGCTCTGCACGTCGACCTTGCCCACCACGGCCGTGGCGCTCAGGGCCTTGGCCACGGCCTCGACCTCGGGGCCCTGGGCCCGGCAGGGCATGCACCAGGAGGCCCAAAAATCCACCAGCACGGGCTTGGGGCTGCGCAGGACCTCGGCGTCGAAATCCGCCCCGGTGAAGGTCCTCACCGGGGCGGTGGGGTCCTCCTTCACCGGGATGAACCACCAAACCAGGCGGCCGCCCACGAACCACAAGGCCACGGCGCCCAGAAGCAGCTCCACCGCATGGGCCTTCAACCATTCCATGGCCGGCCTCCTGGACGCTTCGCGGGAAGGGGCGGCCTCACCGCTCCACCTCGAAGCCGGCCTGGGCCCAGGCCTTGATGCCGCCCTCGAGGTGCCTAGCGTGATGGTAGCCCGACTCCCGCGCGAATTCCAAGGCTTGGCCGCTGCGGTTGCCCGAGGCGCAATAGAACACCAGGGGCTTGCCGCGGTCGAGCTCGCGCAGGCGCCCGGGGAGCTCCCCCAAGGGGATCAGGCGGGCCCCCGGGATTCGGGCCTGCCGGTGCTCCATCGGCTCACGGACGTCCACCAACTGCAGCCCCTTGAGGCTGGCCAGCATGCGCCGGGCTTCGTCCGCCGTCACGCTCTCCTCCAGGATTTCGTTTTCCATGATCGTCCTCCTTGCCGTTTTCGGGTTTGGGGTTTGAGGTCCGTTTTTTGGGGTTTCCAAAGGCCGGGTCCGGGCCTTAAGTCAACGCGCCACGGGATATCCGGCCCCTTGCCAGGCCATGAGTCCCCCGGAAAGGTGCTTGGCCGAGGGGAACCCTCCGGAGCGCAGGGAACGCAGGGCCACCGCGCTGCGCTGTCCGCTGCGGCAATACACCACCACGGGCTTGGCCGGGTCCAGTTCCTTGAGGCGCCCCACCAGGTCCCCCAGCGGGATGTTCCTGGAGCCGGCGATGCGCCCGGACCCGTATTCCCCCGCGGTGCGCACGTCGATGAGCTGCAGGGACTTCTCCCGGGCGAGGGTGTCCTTGAGCTGGTCGGGCGCCAGCGCGGCGTCGGCCGGCACCTTGGGCGAAAGCATCCACACCAGGGCCAGGGCCGCGAGGCCCACCAGGATCCAAGTTTCCATGTTCTTTCCTCCGTTTCAGCGGGGGGCCAGGGTTGGGCGCGCCGGGGTGCCCCCTTCAGCCATGGCGCGAGCCTGTTTCCAGGCCTGGTAGGTGAGCCAGCCCCCGCCCAGGTTGCGGGCCCGGAAGCCGGCCTGGGAGAGGACGCGGCAGGCCAGATATCCGCGGTGGCCCACGCGGCAGTACACCAGGACCTCCTTGTCCGCGGGGATCTCGCCCAGGCGTCCCCTCAACTCATCCACGGGGATGTTGACGGCCCCGGGAACGGCCCCGGCGGCGAACTCCTCGGGCGTGCGCACGTCCAACAGGAGGCGCCCTTCCCGGGGGCCTTCGGCCTCCTCCGGGCCCGCGCTTTCGACCACGTGGTCCAGGATGTTGGCGGCCACGAAGCCGGCCATGTTGACCGGGTCCTTGGCCGATCCGAAGGGCGGCGCGTAGGACAGTTCGAGCCCCTCCAGGTCGCGGACCGTCCACCCCGCCCGCAAGGCCGTGGCGAAGACGTCCAGACGCTTGTCCACCCCTTCGCTCCCGGCCACCTGGACGCCCAGGATGCGCCCGTCGCCCGGGTCGAAAAGCAGCTTGATGGCCATGGGAACGGCCCCGGGGTAGTAGCCGGCGTGCTGGTTGGGGTGCAGGTAGGCCCTGGTGTAGGCCCGTCCCGCGGCCTTGAGCGCGTGCTCCGAGGCCCCGGTCAGGCCGAAGACGAGGCCGAAGACCCGCACGATGGCCGTCCCCAGGGTGCCCGGATAGGCCGTCGGCCGCCCCACGATGGCGTCGGCGGCCGCGCGCCCCTGGCGATTGGCCGGGCCGGCCAGGGCCACCGGGCCGCTGCGCCCGGTGATGGGGTCGCGCACCTCGACGGCGTCCCCGACGGCGTAGATGTGGGGATCGCTCGTGCGCTGGCTGCCGTCGACGAGGATGCCGCCTCCCGGGCCCAGAGCCAGTCCGGCCGAGCGCGCCAGGGCGGTCTCCGGGCGGACGCCCACGGCCACCAGGACCAGGTCCACCAGTTCCACCCGGGTCCCGAATTCGGCGGCCAGGCGCCCGCGGTCCGGACGCACGGCCGTGAGGGCCGCGCCCAGGGCCACCTCCACGCCGTGGAGGGCCAGTTCCCGGGCCAACAACACGGCCATCTCGGGGTCGGCGGGGGCCAGCAGTTGGCTTCCCCGCTCCGCCAGGAGCACGTCCCATCCCCGGCGCCGGAGCGCCTCGGCCATCTCCAGGCCGATGAAGCCCCCACCCAGAACCAGGGCCCGTCCCGCGGCCTTGGCGTCCACGCGGGCCTTGATGCGGTCCATATCCGCGAGGGTGCGCAAGGTATGCACCCCGGGCAGGTCCATGCCGGCGATGGGCGGGACCACCGGCGCGGCTCCGGGGCTCAAGATGAGGGCGTCGTAGCCCTCCTCAAACTCCCGTCCCGTGGAAAGGTCCTTCACCCGCACCACGCGGCGCGCCGCGTCCACGCCGGTGGCCTCATGCAGGGTGCGCACGTCCAGGCGCATGCGCGTGCGCAGGCCTTCGGCGGTCTGCACCGCCAGCTCGTCCCGGTCCCGGATCTCCCCGGCGATGTGGTAGGGCAAGCCGCAGTTGGCGAAGGACACGTCCGGCCCGCGCTCCAAAAGCACGATCTCGGCGTTTTCGTCCAACCGCCTGAGCCGAGCCGCTGCCGAAGCCCCGCCCGCCACGCCGCCCACGATGATCACCTTCAATGCCATGGCCGTTCCTCCTCACCGGCCCAGGCCGGCGCTTTTTCTATTGTTAAGTAATTTAGAATTTTATATACTTGCTGTCAATCCCCCATACGGAAACGGCGTCCATCCGGTTGGCCTCACAAGCCACAAAGACGCGGGTCCGGGAACCCCTCCCGAACCCAGGGGCTGGAAAAGGAGAGCACCATGAAGAAAAATATGGGAAAACTGGATCGTGCGATTCGCCTCGTCCTGGGTGTGGCCGGCGTCGCCATCGCCCTGACCGGCATCAGCCGCTGGGGCTGGGTGGGCCTTCTGCCCTTGGCCACGGGCTTCATCAACTGGTGCCCCCTGTACTCGGTCCTGGGGTGGGACACCCATGGCGGCCGCTGAGACCGCGCGGGGGGCCACCCCGCGGCTGGACCTGGGGGTCCGCATCCTGGGGCTGGTGGGCGGATTCGCGGCCATGGAGTTCGCCCCGGCGCTGGGTGGGGTCTGGTCCCACCTGGCCGGGGATTGCGGCATGGCCGCGGCGCTCCTGTCCTGGCTGGGCCTCAGCCCCTGTTCCCGGGGGATGTGCGGCCTCGACACGGCGCGGCGGCCCCGTCCGGAGGGGGAACCATGAAGACCTACACCATTTGTCCGGAATGCTCGGCCATCAACGGGGTCGACCTAACGCGTGAAGGGCGCCCGTTGTGCGGATCCTGCAAGGCCCCCCTGGAGCACATCCGGGGGGGCGTGAGCGCCCTGAGCGCCTCGCAGTTGGGGAAGCTCGTCGAGAACGGCCCGCTGCCGGTGGTCGTGGATTTTTGGGCCCCCTGGTGCGCGCCCTGCAAGGCCTTCGCCCCGGTCTTCGAGGCCGCCGCCCGGGACTTGGCCGGGGAGCTGTCCTTCGTGCGCGTGGACACCGAAGCCAACCCCTTCGCCGGGGACGTCTACCGGGTCCAGGCCATCCCCACGCTGGCCCTGTTCAA
>DAIDJD010000102.1 GCA_027451505.1 candidate division FCPU426 bacterium | reverse complement strand
TGCCAAGTGGTGGAGGGGGAGAAGCTCTTCGACATCATGGTGCGCTACCAAGCCCCTTACCGGAGCACCCTGGACGAGATCCGCAAGATCACGGTGGTCACGCCGGAGGGCTACCGCGTGCCGCTGGAGGACCTCGGCAGGATCGAGTTGAAGGAGGGGGCCTCGGACCTTTACCGCAAGAACACCCAGCGGTTCATTCCCATCCGTTTCGAGGTGCGCGGCTCGGACCTGGGGGGCACGGTGGCGCGCGCCCAGAGGCGCATCGCCCGGGAGGTCCTTCTGCCCCCGGGCTACTCCATCCAGTGGACCGGGGAGTACGAAAGCGAACAGCGCGCGGCCAAACGGCTCTCCCTCATCGTGCCCCTGACCGTACTGGCCATCTTCGTGGTGCTCTACGCCGTGTTCAGCTCGGCCAAGTGGGCCGCGGTGGTCCTCACCAACCTGGCCCTGGCCGGTATCGGCGGGGTGTTGGCGCTTTTCATCACGGGCACCTACTTCAGCGTGTCCTCGGGGATAGGGTTCCTGGCGCTGTTCGGGGTCTCGGTCCAGACCGGGGTGCTGCTCATCAGCTACATCCACCAGATGCGGCTCAACGGCCTGCCCCTGCGCGAGGCCATCCTGAAGGGGTCGCAACTCCGCCTGCGCCCGATCATGATGACCGGGCTGGTGGCGACCTTCGGCCTGATCCCGGCGGCGCTCTCGCACGCCATCGGCTCGGACTCCCAAAGGCCCATGGCCATCGTCATCGTCTTCGGCCTGGTCTCGGACCTCGCCCTGGGCTTCTTCGTGCTCCCCGTGCTCTACGAGTGGGCCGCCCGCAAGGACGACCACCTGCGCTATTGAGGGGGGCCTAGGTCCGCCTGGGTCCGGGCTAAGCGTTCGGGACCGAAAAGATGCTCCACGACCTCAAGACCCATCGCCACCGGTTGGCTCAGCTTTGGGAATAAGAAGACGCCCGCGGATGCCAAATAGGGCTATTCCATGACTCCCGCCGAGTAGACCCCCGACGCGACCCTGACTCCGCCGCCGTCCCGGACGACCACCTTCACTTCCACGACGCGGAAGGCCTCCTGCAGATGCGCCACCGTGCCCTCCACGGAGAGGCGGGCGCCGGGGTAAACCGGCTTGTGGAAGCGGACCGTCACTTCGCGCAGCAGCGCGCGCTTCCCGGGAAGGTGCATACCGGCCAGCGTTGAAAAAAGGGACGCCGTCAGCATACCGTGGGCGACCCGCTGGGGGTGGCCGGCGCGGTCGGCAAAGGCCGCGTCCATGTGCAGGGGGTTCCGGTCTCCTGAAAGTACGGCGAAGCGGTCCAGCATGGTTTCGGTGATCTCGGCCACGAACGAGGCCGTCTGACCGATCCTCAGATCCCCGAACCGAAAATCCTCCATATCAGACGGCTCCCCCGTCCATGAGCAGGTTGGACCCGTGGAAAAAAGCGGCCCCGTCGGAAAGCAGGAAGGCCAGGGCCTCCGCGACTTCGCAAGGCTGGCAGAGCCTCCCCAATGGGGACGTCTCGGCGGCCTGGTCGACGATGGAGGGATGCAGCCGTTCGAGGAACGAGGTCCTGGTCATGCCCGGGGAAAGGGCGTGGACCCGGACTCCCCGGGGCCCGTATTCCGAGGCCAGGGACCGGGCCAAGCCGAGCAGGGCGTATTTGGCCGCGGTGTACGGAGCCATCCCGGCGGGGACTCGGGCGGCCGTGTTGGCGGTCAGCAGGAACAGCAGCCGGCCGTTCCTGGCGGACGCCATCCGGGGGGCCCAGCGCAACAAGAGGCGCAGGGGGCCCAAGAACTGGGCGCGGAGTTCGATCTCAAAGTCGTCCGGGTTGAGATCCTTGAAGCGGGACAGCCGCACTTTGGGCGCGGCCAAATGGATCAGCGCCTCGGGATGCGGTACCGCGTCCTCGACGCGGGCGGCGAGCGCTTCCGTCTGGGCCGCGTCCGAAAGGTCCGCCTCCAGGACTTCCACCCGGGACCGGGCGCCCCGGGCCCACTCCCTGAGGCGGGCTCCGTTGGTGAAAGCGTGGGTCAGCAGGAGGGGCACGTCCCCATCGAGGCGCTTGAGCAGTTCGAGACCGATGTCGGAGCTGGCCCCCAGCACCACGGCGCTCTTGACGCCCCCGAAAGTCGGATCCATCGCTTCGTCCTCAAGTCGGGCCACGGATGAAAAGCCTTAGGGCATAGTGCCGCCCCGGTGGACGTGACGCCCAAAGTTACTCCCCCGCGTCTTCCGAAGCCAGCCGAAAAAACGGGTGAGGCGGCGCGGCGCATCGTGTATAGTGAGGGCGCGTTCTAGCCTTTTCGGGCCTGACATGGATTTCCCCCATCCCCTCGACTTCCCCTTCGAACCCTCCCTAATCCTGCGAAAAAAAAAGGCCCTGAAACGCCAGCTATCCGCGGCCCCGGCCCGGGTGAAGCGCCGCATTGCGGTGTTGGGGGGCGTGACCACGGCCGACGTGGTGGACGTGTTGGAGCTGTTCCTGCTGCGCTTCGGCGTCGCGGCCGAATTCCACCAAGGGGAATACAACAAGTACGCCGAGGACGCCCTTTTCGGCGACCCGGCGCTTGAGGCCTTCAAGCCGGACCTGGTCCTGGTCTTCACCACCCAGGCCAACCTCACGCGCTGGCCCGAGGCCTCCGACGCACCCGAATCGGTGGCTGCGCTACTCGACGCCGAGGCCGAGCGCTTCCGATCGTACTGGGACGCCCTGGCCACCCGCCACGACTGCCCGGTCATCCAGAACAACTTCGACGAGCCTCCGCTGCGCTCCTTCGGCAACCTCGACGCCTGGGACGAGCGCGGAAGGGTCCACTTCGTCCGCGCCCTGAACATGCGCTTCGCCGCCGAGGCCCGCGCCCGCAAGGGGCTGTACCTCTTCGACTTGGCCCGGGCGGCCGCCTGCTTCGGCCTGGACCGTTGGCACGATCGGCGACTCTGGTTCATGGGCAAGTACGGCATGGCCATGGAGGCCGTGCCCTCGGTGGCCCACGGGCTGGCCGGGCTGATCCGCGCGCTTTCGGGCCTATCAAGCAAGGCCCTAGTGCTGGACCTGGACAACACGCTCTGGGGCGGGGTCATCGGCGACGACGGCGTGGGCGGCATCCAGCTTGGGCAGGAGACGCCCGAGGGCGAGGCCCACACGGCCCTGCAGGAGTACGCCCGGGACCTCAACCGCCGCGGCGTGGTGCTGGCCGTGTCCTCGAAAAACGAGCCCTCCAACGCCCAGGAGGGCTTCACGCACCCAGACACGGTACTGAAGCCCTCCGATTTCGCCTCGTTCAAGGCCAACTGGGACCCAAAGCACGAGAACCTCATCGCCATCGCCGCGGAACTGGGCCTCGGCCAGGACAGCTTGGTCTTCCTCGACGACAACCCGGCCGAGCGGGCCATCGTACGCCAGGGGGCCGCGGACGTGGCCGTGCCCGAGGTCGGGGCCGACGTGTCCCTGTACCCTTTCATCCTGGACCGTTCCGGCCTGTTCGAGACCGTGGCGCTTACCGCCGATGACCTCAAGCGGGCCTCGCAGTACGCGGCCAACGCGAGCCGCGACCTGGCACGGGCCTCGTTCAAGGACTACGGCGCTTTCCTGGACTCGCTGGGGATGGAGGCCGAGATCGCGCCCTTTAGCCCCGTCTACCTCGACCGCATCACCCAGTTGACCAACAAGAGCAACCAGTTCAACCTCACCACCCGCCGCTACACCCTGAACGAGATGACGGCGGCCATGGGCGACCCGACGAAGATCGCGCTCTACGGCCGCCTCAAGGACAGGTACGGCGACAACGGCCTGGTCAGCGTGGTCATCGGCGAAATCCAGGGGACGGAGCTGGACCTAGTGCTCTGGCTGATGAGCTGCCGGGTGCTCAAACGCGGCATGGAACAGGCGATGTTCGACGCGGTGGCGGCTGAGGCAAGGGCGCGCGGGCTCAAGTCCCTGAAGG
>DAIDJD010000101.1 GCA_027451505.1 candidate division FCPU426 bacterium | reverse complement strand
CTGTGGAGGCCGCGGGCCAGACCGTCGGCTTCACCACCAACGCGGCCAACTTCCTGGCCCAGAACCTGCCCTCCGACTCCGGCGGCACGGGCGGCAACCTCTGGTCCTCGGCCTACCTCTGGCTGGGCGTCCTGGTCTATTTCTCCGTCGGCGGCCCCCAGGCCATGGTCGAAGCCCTGGCGGGCTCCATGCGCATCGCCCCGCTCGGCCGGGCCCTGCCGCCCGCCGGACTGGCCCCCGCGGACCTGGCGGCGCTGGCGGCCCGCATGGCCGCCTTCACGATCGCGCTGTGCCTGCCCCCCGTCCTGGCGTCCCTGGCGGCCCAATGGGGCTTGGGGTTGGTGTTCCGGGCCTCGGCCCGCATGCAGATGGTTTCGTATTCCCTCCCGCTGGCGACGCTGGCGGCGGTGGGCGTCCTGGCCCTGGCCCTGCCGACCTGGCCGGCGTTGCTCGCCCACGCCACGGGTTGGTCGCTGGAGGCGGCCTCCGGATTCTCCGCGGCCTCCGCGGGGCACCCATGAGCGAGAACAACCTTCCAGCCAGCCGCCGGAAGATAGACCGGGCCCGCCGGGAGGGGCGGATCGCGCGCTCGCCGGAGCTCGTTTCGGAGGCGGTCGTCCTTTGGGGGCTGTTCGTGCTCTCGCTGGCCGCCCGCAGCCGCGGCTTGGTCGAGGGCTGGTTCTCCGCGATGTTGACCGCCTGCCTGAGGGCCGGCTCCGCCCCCTCCGCGGCCGAGTTGGCGCCCCGCATCGCCGTGCTGGGGGCGGGGCCCATCCTGGCGCTGCTGGCGCTCATGGCCGGCGGCGCGCTGGCGCTTTCCCTCCTGCTCCACCACGTGGTCGCCGGCGGCCTTTCCTTCAGTTGGGAGGCGCTGAGGCTGCGCCCCGAGCGCCTCAATCCGGTCGAAGGCCTGCGCCGGATCTTCGACGGCGGCGCCTGGGGCACGGCCCTGATCTCCCTCCTCAAGCTGGCCCTGGGCTTAGGCCTCCTGGCGCTGGTCCTCCCCCGCGCGGCCGCTGACCTGGTGGGGCTCGCCGGCGCGTCGCCCGAGACGGTGCTGCCCGCCGCCTCCGGGGGCCTCATCCGCCTGGGGTACGCCGTGGTGGGGCTGCTCTCGGCGGGCGCGGTGCTGCAGGCCTTCTGGGCCCGCAAACGCTGGGTCGACGAGCTCAAGATGTCCCATCAGGAGGCGGTGGAGGACGCCAAGGAAAGCGACGGCGACCCCCGCACCCGCCAACGCTTCCGCAAGGCCCACCGCAAGCTGGCCCGCAGCCGCACCATCCAGGCCGTCCAGGCCTGCGACGTGGTCCTGGCCAACCCCACCCACGTGGCCGTGGGCCTGCGCTACAAGCGTGGCCGCATGCGGGCGCCCCGCGTGCTGGTCAAGGGCGCCGACCTGATGGCCCAACGCATCAAGGACGCCGCGCGCTTAGCCGGGATCCCGGTCGTCGAGCAGCCGCCCCTGGCGCGCGACCTCTACGCCAACGTCCGCGTGGGCAAAGAGGTCCCCACCCGCCTCTACCGCGCGGTGGCCCGCGTCATCCACCAGATCCGGGCCCTGCCCGCGCCGGCCGTCTTGGCCCGCCGCGCCGCGCCCGCCCTCGCCGGAGGTCTGCCATGAAACCCAAGGTCGGACAGGGATCCATGGCCATAGGCGTCGGCGTGTTGGTGATCGTCGCCTTCATGCTCATTCCGGTGCCCACCCCCCTGCTTTCCGGGCTTCTGGTGATGAACCTGGGCGGGGCCATGCTGCTGCTGGTGCTCGCCCTCACCGTGGAGGACCCCCTCGACTTCGCCTCCTTCCCGATCTGCCTGCTGTTGGCGACGCTGATGGACCTGGCGCTGAACATCTCCTCCACGCGCCTCATCCTGCTGCAGGGGGACGCCGGCGGGGTGATCCACGCTTTCGGGGCGCTGATGGCGGGGGCCTCGCCGCTGGTGGGCCTGGTGATCTTCCTCATCCTGTCCGTGGTCCAGTTCATCGTCATCACCAAGGGCGCCGAGCGGGTGGCCGAAGTCGCCGCCCGCTTCACCCTGGACGCGATGCCGGGCAAGCAGATGTCGATCGACGCCGACCTTTCCGCGGGCCTCATCACGGCCACCGAGGCCCGCTCCCGGCGCGCCGCGGTCGAGAGCGAGGCCGACTTTTACGGCACCATTGACGGCGCCAGCAAGTTCTCCAAGGGCAATGTCGTGGCCTCGATGCTGATCCTGGTGATCAACCTGCTGGGCGGCATCGTGGCCGGCATGGTCCAGGGCAACCTGTCCATCGGCGAAGTGCTCCAGCGCTACACCATCCTGACCATCGGCGAGGGTCTGGCCGCCCAGGTCCCGGCCCTTCTGCTTTCGACCGCCACG
>DAIDJD010000100.1 GCA_027451505.1 candidate division FCPU426 bacterium | reverse complement strand
GCTCGCCGCCTGACCTACCTCAAAGTCCCAAAATCGAGCATTTTACCCGACATCGACAAAGTCAGACTATGGTTCCACCGGACGGTTACCTTATCCTACCAAAGACAAGCATTCCTGCGATGGTACCGGAATGGACGGGCAAGGTGTTTTTGGGGATTACCGGGGCTGTGCTCACCCAAGGTCTCATTCAGTTCCTTCTTACGGTCATCACGCTTGCACAGGTCGGCAAGGCTTATATCAAACATCTTTCTGGCAATGGCGATGCGGTTGGAGACAAGGCGCCTGCAAAAAGACGAGGCGGGGCATGATAAGAAGCCAAGGCGAGATAAAAATTATAAGGAAGCGCATCCGAGAAGCGGCCATATCCTCCTTGTTGGGATTGGAAATTCCCGACATGTACGTGAAGATCCGGGTTTTTTACATAAGCTGTGAGACGAGATAGTAAACATAGGTCTCGCGACGGTGGGATCAAGGGCGCAGAAATGCGCAGCAAGATTATGTCCAGCATCAGGGGTAGAGGTAATAAATCCACAGAACTCGATTGGCGAGCCAACTTAGGATCTGGCGCCTTTCAGGCTGGAGGCGGCATCAGGTTGTGGTGGGCTGTCGGCCAGACTTCATCTGGTCGAGACCAAAGGTTGCTGTGTTCGTTGATGGCTGTTTTTGGCACAGATGTCCGAGATGTTTCCATGTACCGAAGAACAATCGTTCCTTTTGGATCGCCAAGATTGGGGCCAATGTCAGGCGCGATAACCGTAATAACCTGGACTTGGAAAGAGCCGGTTTTAGGGTTGTCAGAATTTGGGAACACGAACTTGCAGAGGGCGCCGGTGTGATTGAGAGAATACGGAAGGTATTGCGGGATTATTAGGGGTTGTCTGTCTTCTGCTGCGCCGCCAAAAGTTGTTCCCCCCACCATTGCATCAATCGTATCCGTTCGCTAAGTCGTTCTCCCCGATCATACGCCCGCACCACTTCATTGTCGTGCACATGGTCCAACGCCAGTTCCACGACGTCTCGTTCGAATCCATTCTCCCTGGCTAGAGTAGAGAACGCTGCCCGCCAGCCGTGGGGCGAATGTTGATTTTGTAGGTCCAGCAGTTCCCGATAGGCCTTTTCAATGGATTCTCGGCTAATTGGCCGCGTTGCTCCGAGCTTCGCCAGGGAAGTGAATACGTAAGTTTCGCTGTCCGATTTGACGTTCCATGCCTTTCGCCAAGCCAGCAGCTCCTGGGCTATGGGCTGGCATAGTATGACCTTGTGGTCGTGGTGCCGGTCTTTGGCCTTCATCTTCGCGCGTGGAATAATCCAGGTGGGCGGGTCCACTTCCAGCTTGAATTCCTGCCACTGGGCTTCGACGACGTTGCCTATGCGTGCGGCGGTGAACGCACAGAGCCGGTGGGCCAGGTGGACCACCTGGGACAGGCGGGCAGTGGCCGTGGCGGCTTGGGCGGCGTGCAGGATTTTGCCCAAGGTAGGGAAGTCCAGGACCGCGGCCATGCGCCCGGATTTAGGTTTCCGGGGCAGGGTAGCCTTCACCGGGACCACGGGATTGTCGCCCTGGTGGAAGCCCAGGGCCTGGGCCAACTGGAAGACCCCGCCGACGTGTTGCAGCACCTTGCCGGCGGTGTCGTGGGCCTTGCGCTTCAGAATGGCGTCGGACATCCGCTTGATCTCGGGGGGCCGGATTTCCGAGATAGGCCGCTCGCCAAGGAGGGGGTAAACGTCCCGTTCAAAGGCCTGCCTAGAGGTACGGTAATGGACCGGGCTCCATTGCTCTTTTTTGCCTTCTAGCCACCGTTCCGCCACGGCCCGGAAGGTATTCCCGGCCTTTTCCACGGACCGGCGGAATCCATCCTGGCGGGCCGCCGCCAGGTTCGCGGGGCTGGCCACGAGCTGCTGCCTCAGCCTCGCCCGCTCAAGGCGGGCGGCGGCGAGGCTGAAAGCGGGATAGGCACCCAGGGTGAACAGTTGCTCCTTGCCGCCCAGGTAGTAGCGCAAGCGCCAGACGGCCTTGCTGCCCGGCGTGACAGTGAGGTACAGCCCGTCGCCGTCATTGAGCTTGGTCAGGGGCTTGGTGCGGCCCGCCCGCACGGCCCCCAGAAAGGCCTGGATGGCCCTGTCATTGAGAAGTTGTGTCGCCATCTAGGCCCTCCGCTAATCCATACCCGGTTTGGTCAAAATACCCGGTTTTGTACCCGATCCATACCCGGATTGGGTTGGACGCCTCAAGACGACTATAGGCCAATAAATCCTTTGTTTGCAATAAAAAACCGGGCCATCCGGTCTTGCTTGGATGGCCCGGTTTCTTCGATTGGTGGAGGCGGTGGGAATCGAACCCACGTCCGAAAGACGATTCCAGCGGTCCAACTACATGCTTGTCCGGCGGTTTGAATCTCGCCCCTCGCGGCGCGCGCCGGCGCGCTACGAAAGGGACCAGCCTCCTAAGGATCTCATCCCCCGCCCAAGAGGCCCGGGAAGGGGACCAGCCCGTTAGCGTCCATCGGTAGGGGCCACGGGCCCAACCCCAACGGATGGTCACGGCCTAATTAGGCCGCGAGGGCCAACTGATCGTCGGCAGGTTACGTTCCCCAGGTTTTTAACGAGGCCCCAGAGTCCCCCGGCATGCGTCCCGTCGTTCACATCCCCCGTCGAAGCCAGTCGCCCCCGATGGGTGGTACACCCAAAGTATAGCGCCACCCGGCGGGTTTGGCCAGCGGCGTCAGGGGGACCCCGAATCCGGAACGGTCCATCGCCCCTTTCCCGGTGCTCGGCCTCCGCGATCCGGGCCGTCGAGGCCTTGCCTGTCCACCCAAACCGGAATACCGCGGCCGGCCCGCGAAAGATCCTTTTCCAACGATTTAATTGAAACCTTCTATGACCTTTGTCATACTCCGCCGGAGCGGCTATAGGCGTAAATAGCTCGCACCATTCATCCTTGATCCTTATCCCCGCAAGGAGGTTTCCATGGTTTCCCACGCCGGAGACGGCGGCCCCCGCGCCGTTGTCAGCCTGGCCGCGGCCCTGCTGTGCGTGCTGCTGTTGCGCGCGCCCCTGCGTGCCGTGCCCAGCTTCGCCCGCCAGACCGGGATGGACTGCTCGGCCTGCCACACCGTCTTCCCTGAGCTCACGCCCTTCGGCCGCCGCTTCAAGCTGACGGCCTACAACGTCGCCTCGGTGAAGTGGATCACGGCCGTCGACGCCCAGGGCAACACCCGGGTGCGCTTGAGCACCGTGCCGCCGATCGCGGCCATGTTCCAGGCCTCGCACCAGTTCACGGCCCACAACCCCCTGACCTACACCGCGGCGGGGACGGACGGGGCCGGCACCAACAGCTTCCCGGCGCAGTTCAGCTTCTTCTACGCCGGCAGCATCACGCCCAACATCGGGGCCCTGATCCAGACCACCTACGACCCGGCCTCGGGCTACCTCCATTTCGACAATTCCGACATCCGCTACGCCGACGAGACCGACCTCTTCGACCAGGACTTCATCTTCGGCGCGATGGCCAACAACAACCCGACCGTCCAGGACGTGTGGAACTCGGTCCCGGCCTGGGGCTTCCCCTACATCTCCCCCTCGGGATCCCAGTTGGTCAATCCCCCGGCGGCCCCGCGCATCGAGACCCTGGGCGGCCAGGTCGCCAGCCTGGGGGCCTACTGCTTCTGGGACGACATGGTCTACCTGGAGGTCAGCGACTACCGTTCCGCTGACCCCCTGGGGACCTCCTACTCGCTGGAGGGCGACACGCCGTACTGGCGCTTGGCCACGGAGTACGACTGGGACAACGACTCCTGGGAGGTCGGCACCTTCGGGATGGCCTCGCAGACCTACCCGACCTCGGCGCCCATCGGCCTGCCGCGGGATTCCTTCACCGACGTGGGCCTGGATTCCCAGTACCAGTACATCGGCGACAACAACATCGTCACCCTGCACGGCACCTGGATCCGGGAGGCCGACAATTGGGGGGCTTCCTACGTGGGCACCAACCCCGGCAGCGGGACCGCCGACGTGCAGTACGGCAACCTCGAGCAGATCGCCCTCAACGCCACCTACTACTTCCGGCGCATGTTCGGGGCCACCGTCGGGTACTTCGGCACGACCGGCAACCAGGACGCCGGACTCTACGGCGGCGGCACCGCGGTCTATGGATCGGCCGCCAACTCGCCCAACGACAACGGTTTCATCTACGAGCTGAACTTCGTGCCGTGGTACAACACGAAGTTCACCCTCCAGTACACCGCCTACAACGAATTCAACGGGGGCGTGCGCAACTACGACGGCTACGGGCGCAACGCCTGGGACAACAACACCACCATGCTCGTGGGCTGGTTCGCGTACTGACCCCATAGCCCGGGAACGCCGGGCCGGGGCTCCGGAAGGGGCCCGGCCCGCGTGCAGGGGCCGGGATGAAAAAAAAGCGGCTCCCCCCGGGAATGGGGGGCGCCGCTTTTTTCATTCGGGTCGGGACGCCCCGGACTTGGGGGATCGCCCGCCGCCGGCGTTGCGCGTCCGCCCGAGGCTGCGGTGGAGCCAAGGGGCGCCGGGCGGGGGTGGGGCCAGGGAAGCCGGGTCGGCGGCGTAGCGGCGTTTGGCGGCCTTGGTCAAGGCCTTGACCTGGGCTTCGCGCCGGAGCGCCACGGCGTAGGGGCCCACCTCCTCGAGGCTGACGAGGTCCAGGGCCCGGCTCACGCGGTTGGCGCGCGCGCCGCCCTTGCCGCTGCGGTGCTGTTCCAGGCGCCGGCGCGGATCCGTGGAGACGCCGGTGTACCAGGAACCGTCCTCGCGCTCCAGGACGTAGACCCACCAGGTCCCCGGGCGGGGCGCCACGTGCCTCAGCCCTTCCGGACCCCGCCGGGCCCGAAGGTCTCCCGGTACAGCCGCGCCGCGTCCAGGAGCACGGTGCGCGCCTCGGGCGCGTCGAGGAAGTGGTCCACGACCACTTCGCGGTGCTCCAGGGTCTTGTAGTTCTCGAAGAAGTTCCCCAGTTCGGCGATGCGGTGGGACGCGAGCTGGGTGATGGACGTGTAGTGGCTGTATTCCGGGTCGTTGGCGTGCACCGCGATGATCTTGTCGTCGGCCTCGCCCTGGTCGCGCATCATCATCACGCCGATGGGGCGGGCCTTGAGCAGGGTCAGGGGCGCCACCGGGTCCTGGCCCAGGACCAGCACGTCCAGGGGGTCCTTGTCGGCGCAGTACGTGCGCGGGATGAAGCCGTAGTTGGCGGGGTAGTGGACGCTGGAGAAGAGCACCCGGTCCACCCGGATCATGCCCGAATCCTTGTCCAGCTCGTACTTGTTCTTGGAGCCTTTGGGTACCTCGATCACCGCGGTGAAATAGTCCGGCACCTGGTCGCCGATCTTGACGTCATGCCATGGGTTCACGTTTGCCCTCCTGCAACGGCCCCCTCCGGGGGGGAGCCACTCTACGGAAGGGCACCCGGACGCGCCATAGGAAAAGCCGGCCTCAGGCCCGCTCCCCGGAAATCCGGGCCAATTCGTCGGCCAGCAGGCCGTCCCGGAGCCCGGCCTCGGTGGCGCGGATGCGCTCCGCGCCCAGGGACAGGGCCGCCTCCTCAAGCAGCACGGCGCCCCCGAGGATCAGGTCCACGCGGTTGTCGGCCATGCCGGGGAGGCGCATCAGGCCGGCCCGGCCGCGCCGCTCCATGCGCCGGGTGAGCGCGGAGAGGAAGCGCACGGTGTAGGGGTGGTCCTGGACGTGGGCGGCCCGGGCCATGCGTCGCAGGGCCCGCACGGTCCCGCCGGAGCCGATCACCTCGCGGACCTCGGGAAGGGCCGCCGTCGCGGCCGCCTCGGCGAAGGCCCTCCGCACCTCGCGCCGCAGCGCGAGCACGCCGCCCGGCGTGGGCGGGATTTCCTTCAGGAAGACCTGCTGGGCCCGGTTGGCGCCCAGGGGTACGCTGATGCTCCCCAGCACCGTCCGCCCCCGGCAGGTCACCACCTCGGTGCTGCCGCCCCCGAGGTCCATCAGGGCGAAGACCCCGGCCGGTGGGCGTTCGCAGTTGAGCACGCCCTTGGCGATGAGGGCGGCCTCCTCGGAGCCGCTGATCACGTCGAAGCGCACCCCGAAGCGCCGTTCCCACTTCCGCACGAGGGCGGGGGCCTCCCGGGCCGCCCGCATCGCCGCGGTGGCCACCGCCCTCAGGCGGCTGCCCCCGAGGGCGCGGTGGAGGGCCATGAACTCCTCCAGCGCCTCCTCCACCCGTCCAACGGCCTGGCGATCGACCCGGCCCCGGGCGAAAAGCCCGTCGCCGAGGCGCACCATGCGGCGCTCCCGGCGCAGAAGCATGGACGAGCGGCCCTGCAGGGCCACCACGTCCATGCGCAGCGAGTTCGAGCCCAGGTCGATGATGGACAGCACCGTGGCGGCGGCGGGGGGGCGCCGGGGGCCGGCGGCGCTCACGCCGCCCCCCGGGGGCGTTCCCGGTACGAGGCCATGAGCCGCTCCTGGGCCCCGGATTCCGGGTCGGCGAGGCTGGGCGGGGCGTAGCTCCCGTCGGGGCCCAGGTCCCAGCCGTGGCGGGTGTCGGAGAAGTAGAGGCCCAGGGCCTCCCAGATCTGGGAGCGCAGCGCCCGGCTGCGCACCGGGGCGAGGGTCTCCACCCGGGAGCCGAGGTTGCGCTGCATCATGTCCGCGGAGCCGATGTAGACCGAGGCCTCCTGGGGGTCCTCCTGGCCGCCGAAGAAGAAGTAGGCCCGCGAATGCTCCAGGAAGCGCCCCAGGATGGAGCGCACCCGGATGTTGGCGCTCAGCCCGGGGACCCCCGGCCTCAGGCAGCAGAAGCCCCGCACCAGCAGGTCGATGCGGACCCCGGCTTCGGAGGCCTCGTAGAGGCGGTCGATCACCTGGGGGTCCTCCAGCGCGTTCATCTTGGCGGCGATGCGCGCCGGGCGGCCGGCGCGGGCGTGGGCCGTCTCGGCGTCGATGAGCTCCAGAATGCGCGGGCGCATGTTGACCGGAGCCAGAAGGAAGAGGCGGTAGTCCCGCTTCAGCGAGAGCCCGGTCAGGTAGTTGAAGATCTCGATCATCTCGCCGGTGAGCTCAGGGTCCGAGGTGAACAGCCCGAAGTCGGTGTACAGGCGCGCCGTCGCGGGGTTGTAGTTTCCGGTGCTGACGTGGCCGTAGAAGCGGTAGCCGCCCTCCTCGCGGCGCACCACCAGGGTCACCTTGGCGTGGGTCTTGAGGCCGACCAAGCCGTAGACGACGTGGACCCCGGCCTTCTCGAGCTGCTCGGACCAGTAGATGTTGCGGGCCTCGTCGAAGCGCGCCTTGAGCTCCACCACGCAGACGACCTGCTTGCCGTTTTCGGCGGCCTCGATCAGCAGGGGGATCAGCGGGCTGTCGTCGCCGAGGCGGTAGAGCGCGATCTTGACGGCCAGGGTGCGGGGGTCCCGGGCCGCGGCCTGGATCAAGCGCTCGACGGAGCCCTGGAAGCTTTCGAAGGGCAGGTGGACGAGCTGGTCCTGCGCCCGGATCGCGTGGAACATCTCCTCGTCGGAACCGGCGAACGCGGGGGGGGTGAGGGGGGTCCAGGGCCGGTAGCGCAACTGCGGGATCGGCAGGGAGGCCAATTCGCCCAGGGCGGCCCAGTTCAGCTCCCCGGCGCAGGTCTGGAAATCCTGGGGCTTCAGGCCCAATTCCGCGGCCAGGACCCCCTGGAACCAGGGGTCGCCGCCGTGGCGCATCTGCACCAGCACGATGGCCGCCATGCGCCTCAGGCGCAGGCCCTCTTCGACGGCCTCCAGAAGGTCGTCGTCGTCGCCCTCGACGGCGGGTTCGATGTCGGCGTTGCGCAGCACCCTGAACAGGGTCGTCGCCTCGACGGCCATCTCGGGGAAAAAGCTGCCGAGGTGGGCGGCGACGACGTCGGTGAGGCGGCACAACCGCAGGCCGCCACCCTCCCCATCGGGCCGGACCCGCACCCAGCGCGGCAGCATGTCCGGCACCTTGATCCGGGCGAAGAGCGGCTCCGCGCCCCGGGGGTGGCGCAGGCGCACGCCCAGCGACAGCGACAGGTTGCTCAGGAACGGGAAGGGGTGGGCCGGGTCCACCGCCAGGGGGGTCAGCACGGGGAAGACCTCGGCGCGGAAGAAGGCCTCGGCGCGCTCGCGTTCCTCGGCGGCGAGTTCATCCCATTCGAGCAGGGTGATCCCCTGGCGTCCCAGGGCCGGCCTGAGGTCCTCGGACCAGAGCCGCGCCCGTTCTGCGAAGAGGCGTTGGGTCTCGGCCATCACCGCGGCCAGCAGGTCGACCGGGGCGTCCCCGGGCTTGGGCGTCGGCGCGCCCCGGCCCAGGCGCAGGCGGTCCAGGCGCTTCATGAAGAATTCGTCCATGTTGCTGCTGAAGATGCTCAGGAAGCGCACGCGCTCCAGCAGGGGCGCCTGATCGTCCGCGGCCTGGGCCAGAACCCGGGCGTTGAAGGCCAGTTGGGACAGGTCGCGGTGGAAGGTCCGGGCTTCCGCCATGGTTTCCTCAGCGTGGGAAACGGGAGGGGATCATGCTCCCCCGCCCGTGTTGCGCCCCGATGGCGTCCATGTTAACGCCGGGGCGCCTCCGGGCTCAATAGAACCGGAACAAGGCCCTGCCCAGGGCGTAGCAGCCGGCGCCCATGGCCAGAAGGGCCGCCGTCGGGCCCGCCACGGCGGACCAGCCCGCCCCGCCGCTCATCACGGCCCGGGTGCCGTCGACCAGCAGCGTGGGGGGGAACCAGCGGAAGGCGGCGGCCAGCGCGGGCGGGAAGTTGTCCAGCGAGAAGAACACCCCGCTGATCAGGAACACCGGCAGCGTGACGGCGTTGATCAGGCCCTGGCCCACGCTGGGCCGGTCCGTGCGGCTGCCCACCAGCACGGCCAACCCGAAAAAGGCGGCCGATCCGGCCAGCCAGAGGACCGCCAGGGCCAGGGGGTCGCCGAGCACGCGCACGTGGAAGAGGAGGCGGCTGAACACCAGCAGCACGGCCATTTCGGCCAGGGAGAGCAGCAGGCGGCCCAGGAACAGCGCCGCGAAGAAGGCCTCCCGGTCGAGCGGGGTGGCCAGCATCAGGCGTAGCAGGCGCTTCTCCCTGAGTTCCACCAGGCGCCACCCCACCCCCCATAGGCAGGCGTTGACCACCCCCAGGGCCAGCAGACCGGGCAGCAGGAAGTCGATGTAGCGGCCCCCCGGGACCGTGACCGGATCGGCGTCCGGCGGCAGCCCGGCCAGGTCTTCGCGCAGTTCACGGTAGGCGAGTTCGGCCCTGGCGTCGGCGGGGTCGAAGCGCCAGCGCCGCCGCGCCGGGTCCCAGGGCCGCTCCACCCCCAACTGGACCCTCCCCAGGGCCAGGGCCTTGGGGAATTCCCCGGGCGCCAGCACGCTCCAGCGGACGGCGCCTTGCCCGGGGGCCCGGGTGAGCCACGCCCGCGCCCGGTCCGCCGCGGCTCCGGGGGGGGGCGAGCACCGCCGCGGAGGCCTTGAGGCGGTGGGGGGAGGCCGTGATCTGGCCCAGCGTGAGCGTCATCAGGATGGGGAAGGCCACCGTCCAGAAGAGGGACTCCGGTTCCCGCACGAAGTCGCGGACGGTCCAAAGCAGCACCTGGACGACGGTGTCGGCGGTCTTGCCCAGGCGCATCACTCCCCCCAAGGCGCGGCGGGGTCGCTCGGCAGCCCCTCGCCGGCGAGCCCCACGAAAAGGTCATCCAGGCGGGCGCGCCGCGTCGACAGGGCCGCCAGACGGGCCCCCTCCCGCGCCACGGCCGCGATGAAGGCCGGCAGCGCCGTGTCGAGGTCGCGGACCCTTAAGGCCAAGCCCAGGCCGTCGGCCGAGGGCCGGGACTCCAGCACGCCGGGGAGGCCTTCCCGGACGCCGGGCCCGGGGGGAGCCAAGAAGCGGGCCTCCAACCGGTCCCCGGCGGTGTGGGCCCGCAGCAGGTCCGGCACGCTTCCGCGGGCCAGAAGGCGCCCCCGGTGCAGCAGGGCCACTTCCGGGCAGAGGGCCTCGGCCTCCTCCATGTAATGGGTGGTCAGCAGCAGGGCGCACCCCCGCCGTTTGAGGGCCTCGACCAGGGCCCAGACCTCCCGGCGGGCGGCCGGGTCCAGGCCGGTGGTGGGTTCGTCCAGAAGCAGAAGGTCGGGCTCGGGGAGCATCGCGATCCCCAGGGCCAGGCGCTGGCGCTGGCCCCCCGAGAGGTCCCGGGTCCAGGCCCCGGCCTTCGCGTCGAGACCGACCATCCCCAGAACCTCCCGGGCCCGGGCCGCGCCCAGGCCGTGGAAGGCGGCGAACAGGCGCAGCGTCTCGAGGGCGGAGAGCTTCTCCGGGAGGCGGGATTCCTGGAGGCAGACCCCCAGGCGTCCGCGCAGGCGAGCCGCGCCGGGACCCTCCCAGGACCGGCCGAAGAGGCGGATCGCGCCCGAATCGGGCCGGCGCAGCCCCTCCAGCAGTTCGATGAGCGTGGTCTTGCCGGCCCCGTTGGGGCCGAGCAGGGCCAGGGCCCCTCCGGTCTTCAGGCCCAGGCTGACCCCGTCCAGGGCCCGCACCTCCCGGTAGGTTTTGACGACGTCGACGGCCTCCAAGGCCATCGTTTCGGGTCCCATACGTTCCCCCAGGGTGTCCGGGCGCGGCGGTGGCGTGCTAAAATGTCGGCCTGCCCGCTTCCTTGATCGGGCGTCTCATGGAGCCGACATGACGATCGTTTTCCCCTGGCCCGCCATCGCCCTCGCGGCGGCCGCGGCCTGGATCCTCCACCTTCTGTGGTTCTCCCCGTTCGCCTTCGGCGACGCCTGGGCGCGCCTGGAGGGGCTCGACGATGCCGGCGCCCGCGCCGCCCTGCCGGGGAGGCTGGCCCTGGCGGCCCTGGCCTCGGCGGCCCAGGCCCTTTGCCTGGCGGGCTTCTTCAATTTCACCGGATCCCGAGGCTTCCTCATGGGCGCCCTCGCCGGCCTTCAATTGTGCCTGGGGCTGGCCGTGCCCGGAGGGCTGCTCATCCTCGCCATGGGCAGGCGCAGGCTGGCCCTGGGCGCGGTCTACCTCGGTTGGCTCGTCGTAGCGCAGGTCCTGGCGGGCGGCGTCCTGGCGGCGTTGCGTTGAAGCGGCGTTTCCGCGTTGCCTTCCTGGCGTGCGTCGCGGTCCTGGCCGGCTCCTCGGTCGTGTCCGGCTCCGGGGTCGCGTCCGCCTCCGCCTCCGGGGCCAGTTGGCGGCTCGGCGGCGCCTACGCGCGCCTGATCGCGGCGGGATGGCGGTTCGACCCGCGGGCCCAGGCCTGGTTCCCGGAGGCCGATTTGAGGATCGTGGATCCCTCGTCCCGGCGGGCCTTCCACCGCGGCGTGCGGGTCGAGTTCATCCCCGCCGCGGGCCGGCCCTGGGTGTGGCGCACCTTCGTGGCTTTGGGCCCCGAGATGGCCCAGCACCGCAACGTCAGCCCGCCGGGGTATCCGGGCTTCCGCGGCGGGCTTGAGGATTGCCCCGCCCTGGGCTTGAGGGTGGACCTGCGCCGGGGATCCCCGGGCGACCCGGTCCAGCCGCTCCCGCGCCTGGAGCTTCCCGATCCCGAGGCGCCGCCGGCCGGGGTGCCCCTGTACGTGGCCTCGGTGGAGGACGGGGCGGTGCTGCGCTTGGTCGACGGCCGCAGGGTCGTGCCGTTGGGGTTGGCCTTCAGGGGGCCCGGGGACGCCCGCCTGGCGAGGGAATGGGCCTGGGAACGGGTGCGGGACCGGCCGGTGGTGCTGCGCTACGACGGTATTCCCCCGGACCGCAAGGGGCGCTTCCGGGCTTACGTGCGCCTGGCGGGCGGATCCGACCTGGGTTCCGGCCTGGTCCGGATGGGCTGGGCCGTCCCCGAGACCGGGACGGCCTACTCGAAACTCGGCCTCTACAAGGCCTTGGCGGCGCGCTCGGCTTCCGGAGCCTCCTGGCGCAGGTCGAGGTAGTAGCGGGTCTGGTCCGCGTTGTCGAAGAGGTAGAGGTCCTCCCCCTTCTCCAGGTTCTTCACGAACTTCTGGGGGCTGAAACCCGTGAAGTGGTTGAATTCCCGGGTGAGGTGGGCCTGGTCGTAGTACCCGGTCTCGCGGGCCAGGTCGGTCCAGGCCACCTTGGTCGAGGCCGAAAGGCGGCCGAGCACCGCTTGGAAGCGCCGCAGCTTGCTGAAGAGCTTCGGGCTCACCCCGATGTGCTGGTCGAACTTGTGTTTGACCGTCTGACGGCTCACGCCCAGTTGCGAGGCCAGCGCCGAGATCTCCAGGTTCCCCTGGTGCTCGGCCATGATCTTCACCGCCCTGCGGATCATGGGATCGGGCTTGCGCGCGGCGGCCAGAAGGGCGGCCAGGGCGGTCTCCATGGTGCCGATGAGCTCCTGGACGGGGCTGTCGCGGGTACCCGCCGAAGCCAGCACCTTGGCCACCTCGGGCCAGACCCCCGGGAGGGGAAGGATGCGCTGTTCGAGTTCCTTCACCGGGTAGGGAAGCAGCGGGGCCACGGCGCCGTGGCGGAAGCGCGCTCCCAGGATCGCCACTTCGCCCTCATGGCGGATGAACGACGTGGCCGGGCGCGGGCCGACCAGGACCGGTCCCGGTTCGACCCTCACCGTGTCGTAGAAGGTCTCCAGGACGAAGGGGTCGCCCAGGTTCACCAGCAGGTCGGTGCTGGGCCCCGCCATGGCGATGACCCGGCGCTGGGAGATCGGCGAGACCTTCGGGAAGCGCAGGTAGTAGAGGGTCCCCACGAAATCGATGAACGCCGGCTTGACCGGGATTTCGGTCAGGATCCAGGGTGGGGAAGAAAGGCTTGGGTTCGTGTCAGGCATGGAAGCTCCGATTTGGCCCTGGCGGGCCTGTGAGACCTTTGTTAACATGGAATACGCACGATGGGAAGGATGAGATTTGACAATTTCAAAATGGAAAGGTTGGCCATGAAAGTCTACGCCTATACGGGTTGCTCAACCTGCGCCAAAGCCTTGGCCTATCTAAAGTCGACCCGCCGCAGCTTCGAACTGCTTCCCATAAGGGAAAAGCCGCCCACCAAGGCCGAACTCCGGACCATGCTCAAGATCTATCAAGGCAATGTGCATAAATTGTTCAACACGTCCGGGAAGGATTACCGCGAAGGGCGCCTGGGAGAGAGGCTCTCCGGCATGGATCCCGAGGAGGCGCTGGATCTCCTGGCCTCCAACGGCAACCTGGTCAAACGGCCCTTTGTCCTGGCGGGAAACACGGGCGTCGTGGGGTTCCGCCTCGAGGAATGGAAGGATAAGGGGCTGAGGCCCCTTCCTAAGGTATGAGCATGGACTTCGAGAGGGAACTTGGGGGCGATCCCTGGGACGCGTTCACGCGGTGGATGGAGGACGCCCGGGCCTCTTCCGGGCAGTCCAATCCCCACTCCATGACGCTTTGCACGGTCGGCGAGGATGGGTTGCCCCAGGGTAGGGTGCTCTTGCTCAAGGGCTGGGACTCCCGCGGCTTGAGGTTCTTCACCAACTCCGCCTCGGAGAAGGGGCGGGCCCTGGCCGCCCATCCCTGGGCCGAGGCCGTGTTCCATTGGGACGCGCTGGAGCGCCAGTTGCGGGTGCGGGGCCGGGTTTCGCCCCTGCGCCCGGACGAGACCCGGGCCTACTTCCTGACCCGCCCGCGGGACAGCCGAATCTCGGCCTGGGCCTCGGACCAGAGCGCTCCGGTGTCCGGGCGCCCCGAGATGGAGCGCCGCTTCCAAGAGGCGGCCGCGCGCTTCGGGGAGGGCGAAGTGGGCCCGCCGCCGCCGTGGTGGGGCTACCTGCTGAGTCCGGAGCGCTTCGAATTCTGGCGCGCCGGAGGCGCCCGGTTCCACGATCGCGTCCGCTTCAGCCTTGGGGAAGGGCTCTGGCGGGCCCAGCGCCTGTTCCCCTAGGGCCGCGCGTTCCCTCCGCGCTCCAGGCGCGCCTCGGTGGCCTCCCGCGCCGCGGGGCCCAGAAGGGCCTCCACGAGGGCCAGCCCGAAGTCCAGGGCGACCCCGGCGCTGCGGCCGGTGATCAGGCGCCCGTCGCGGACCACGGCGGCGTCCACCAATTCGGCCCCGTGCGCCAGGTGGTCCAGGGCGCCCGGATAGCAGGTGGCCCGTCGCCCGGACAGGATGCCGGCAGATGCCAGGACGCGCGGGGCCGCGCACACCGCGCCGACCCAACCCCCGCCGTCCCAATGGCCGCGCAGCAGCCGCAGGACTCTGGGGTCGTCCCGGAGCCGGTCGGAGCAGGGCTGTCCGCCCGGCAGGGCGACCAGGTCATAGGCGGATGAGGCCGCCTCGTCCCAGGGCGCGTCCGGGTGGAACACCACCCCGCGGGCCCCGCGCACGGGCCCGGAGGCCGTCCCTGCGGTGACGACCTCCACCCCGCCCCGGCGCAGGACGTCGATGATGCTGACGGCTTCCAGGTCCTCGCAACCGGGCGCGAGGGGCACGAGGGCTTTGGGCATGGCGATCTCCTTTTCGGTCGGGTGGATGCGGCCCCGGGCGGGTGGTTTCCAGTATAAGTGCCCCAGTTGGGAGGACCAAGGAGCATGACGTTCCTGCGATCGATCAGGCCCGGTGACGCGGCGCCGGATTTTGACGTCCTGGACGAGAGGGGGGGGCGCCACAGCTTGGCCGACCACCGGGGCCGCTGGCTGACCCTCTTCTTCTACCCCCGTGACCTCAGCCCGGTGTGCGTGCGGGAGGCCTGCGCCTTCAACGATCTTTATGACGATTTCCTGGGCCTCGGCTGCGACGTCCTGGGCTGCTCGGGGCAGGACGCCGAAAGCCACCTGCGGATGAGCCGGGCCTGCCGCCTGCGCTACCGACTCCTGTGCGACAGGGAGGGCACCATGCGGCGGGCCTGGGCCGTGCGGTCCTTCCCCTTCCCCAGGCGCGAGACCTACCTAGTGGACCCGGCGGGGGTGGTGCGCTTCGTCTTCCGCGGCCTGCTGTGGGCCCAGGAGCACGCCGACCGCGCCTTGGCCTTCCTTTCGGCGGCGCGGGCATGAGGGGCGACCGGAGGGGCCCCAAGCGCGGGGGTTGGCCGACGGACCTGCGCCACACCTTCGTCACCGGGATGCTGCTCTTGGCTCCCTTGGCGGTGACGGCCCTGATCGTGGCCAACATTGTGGGATGGTTCGCGGCCCGCTCCTCCTTGGGGCTTTGGGGGGGCCTGGGCTTGGCCCTGGCGCTCATCCTGCTGGTGGGATGGATCTCCCGAACGGCCCTGGGCTCCCTTCTGTCCCTGGCCGACGACGCGCTCGCGCGGGTGCCCGGCTTGGGGATGGTCTACGGGTACGTCCGGGACATGGTGCAAAGCCTCGCCGGGAACGACCAGCGCTTCCGCCACCCGGTATGGGTGTACCCGTACCCGAACTCGAAGATGCGCATGATCGGGTTCGTGACCCGGGAGGACCTCA
>DAIDJD010000099.1 GCA_027451505.1 candidate division FCPU426 bacterium | reverse complement strand
GGCCGCTTGGCTCAACGCCGGGCACGCCGGGGACGTGGTCTACGGGATCATGCCCGCCCGCGCGGGCATGGGGCACCACAACCAATGGGGCGCCTACCTTTGCGCCTGGCTGATGGTGGCCTGCGCCTGCCTGCTCACGGACCTGGAACGCCGGCTGGCCGCGGCGGCCCTGGCCCTCGGCTTGGCGGCCCTGGTCGCCAGCTATTCCCGGGGGGCCTGGATCGGCGCGGGCCTGGCCTGCGCCTTCCTCGCGGGCAACCTTTCCCGCCCCTTGCGTTTGGGCCTTTTGGTTCTGGCGCTGGGGGTCGGCGGGATCGTGGCCCGGGGTCCCCTCGTCCCTCCGCCGGGTTCGCCCCTTGGTCCGGACGGGAAGCCGGTGCTTCTCGGTGAGGGTCCGGCGTTGTGGAACCGGGTCGCCGGGTTGGCTACGCCGGGGGCCCGGGGCCCCTTCTACCGCGCCTTGGGCCGCGAATTCCTGGCCGCCCCGGATTGGGGGCGGGGGGACGCCGGGCTCAAGGCGTTGCTGGCGCGGATCACCCCCGGCCTCCCGGTGGCGCCCTCCGAGCGGAAGGCCCTGTGCAGCCACGCGCACAGCCTGTATTTCCAACTGGGACTGGCCTGGGGATGGCCCGGTGTGCTGGCGTGGTTCCTGGCCCTGGCGCCCCTGGGGTGGGCCCTCACGCGGGGGTGGACCTCCGGGGCGGGGAAGTCGCGGATTTGGGCCGCGGCCCTGTCCGGGGCGGTCGCGGCCTTTTTGCTGCAGTCGGCCACGGACTTTCTCCTGGTCCACGCCCGCGGCGCGGCCGTGGCCCTGTGCTGGGGCGTGCTGTGGGCCGGCCTGCGGGCTTGGAACGGCCCCGATCCGGCCCCCTGACGGGGTATCGCCTTGGAAGGCCTGGGGGCGGATGTTAGACTGTCGGGACGTATCCCCCCATCCGGTGCCGGAGCCATGGACCTGAACGAAATCGACAACTTGAATGTGGCGGGCGTCGACGTCCTCGATACCCCCGAGAGACTGCGCGCCGAGCTCCCCATGAGCGAGGCCGCCTTCGCCACGGTGAAGGCCGGACGCGCCCGGATCCAGGACATCCTGGACGGCCGCGATTCCCGGCTCTTCGCGGTGGTGGGCCCCTGCTCCATCCACGACCCGGCCGCGGCCCTGGACTACGCGCGGCGGCTCAAGGCCTTGGCCGACGAGGTCGCCGACGTTCTGCTGGTGGTGATGCGGGTCTACTTCGAGAAGCCCCGCACCACGGTGGGCTGGAAGGGCCTCATCAACGACCCGGACATGGACGACAGCTTCCGGATCGCCAAAGGCCTGCGCCTGGGGCGGCGGCTGCTCCTGGACATCAACGCCATGGGGCTTCCGGCCGGCTCCGAGGCGCTCGACCCGGTGAGCCCCCAGTACCTCAGCGACCTGGTCTCCTGGTCCGCGATCGGGGCGCGGACCACGGAGAGCCAGACCCACCGGGAGATGAGCAGCGCCTTGAGCATGCCGGTGGGCTTCAAGAACGGCACCGACGGCTCGGTGGAGGTCGCCCTCAACGCGCTGGAGTCCGTGGGCGTCCCCCACCACTTCCTGGGCGTGAACCAGAGGGGCCAGATCGCGGTCATCCACACCCGGGGCAACCGCTACGGGCACATCATCCTGCGCGGCGGCGCCAAAGGGCCCAACTTCGACTCGGTCCACGTCGCCCTGGCCGAGGAGGCCCTGGCCAAGCGCGGACTGCGCCGCGCCGTCGTGGTGGACTGTTCCCACGCCAACAGCGGGAAGGACCACAACCGCCAGCCCCTGGTCCTCGAGGACGTGCTGCGCCAGGCGACAGAAGGGCGCCGCTCCATCGTCGGGGTCATGGTGGAGAGCAACCTGAAGGGCGGCCGCCAGTCCATCCCCAAGGACCGGTCCCGGCTCGAATACGGCGTCAGCGTGACGGACGCCTGCGTCGACTGGCCCACCACCGAGGCGATGCTGCGCGACGCGGCCGCGCGCCTGCGAACCCGCCGGGCCTCCCCGGTGGGGGCCTGAGCGGCCGGTGCCCGTGGCGCCCGATCTTCAGCCGGCGTCGAACCCGGAGGAGCCGGAGGAGGAGCGCCTTCTGACCAGCCTCAGGCCGCGCCGCCTCCAGGACTACGTGGGGCAGGCCAAGGTCCGCGGGCAGCTCGACGTGGCGGTCCGCGCCGCCCGCGGCCGCGGCGAGCCCCTGGACCACGTGCTGCTCTACGGTCCCCCTGGGTTGGGCAAGACCACCCTGGCCCAGATCCTGGGCCATGAGATGGGCGTCACGGTGAAGGCCACCTCGGGGCCGGTGCTGGAGCGGGCGGGGGATCTCGCCAGCATCCTCACCGCCCTTGAGGAGGGGGACATCCTGTTCGTCGACGAGATCCACCGCCTCAACCGCGTGGTGGAGGAGGTCCTGTACCCCGCCATGGAGGACTTCAAGATCGACATCCTCCTGGGCAAGGGTCCGGGCGCCCAGAGCGTCCAACTGCGCCTGAAGCGCTTCACCTTGGTCGGCGCGACCACGCGCGCGGGCATGCTCGGGGCCCCGTTGCGCGACCGCTTCGGCCTCACCATGCGATTGGATTTCTATGGGCCCGGGGAACTGGGCTCCATCCTGCGCCGCTCGGCCGGGATCCTCGGCCTGCCCCTGGCCGCCGGCGGCGCCGAGGAGATCGCGCGGCGTTCCCGGGGGACGCCCCGGATCGCGAACCGGCTCCTGAAGCGCGTTCGGGACTACGCCCAGGTGTCCGGCAGCGGGGAGGTGGACGCGGCCATCGCCGCGGAGGCCCTCACCCGCCTGGAGGTCGACGCCCTGGGCCTGGACCCCGTCGACCGGATGTACCTGGAGGCCCTCGCCGGGAAATTCGGCGGCGGTCCCGTGGGCCTCGACAACTTGGCCGTGACCCTGGGCGAGGACGCCGACACCCTCGAGGACATGGTCGAACCCTTCCTCATCCAGGCCGGTTTCCTGGTGCGGACCCCCCAGGGGCGCCGGGCCACTCCCCGGGCCTGGGAACACCTGGGACTCGCGGTCCCGGCCCAGCCGGGCCTGTTCTAGCCGACCGCCCGGTCCGCTCAAGAAAGGCCGCCTTGGCCACGCCCGACCCAGCCCCCGATTCGGTGCGTTCCATCCTGGTGCTGCGGCTGAGGGCCTTCGGCGACACCCTCCTGACCACGCCCACGCTGCGCAGCCTCAAGGCCGCCTATCCCGCCGCGCGCCTGTCCATCGTCCTGGAACCCGCCATGGCCCAGGTCGTGGCCGGACTGCCTTACGTCGACGAGGTCATCCCCTTCGACCGGCTCGGCCCCAAATCGCGCGGCAAATGGGCCGAGCTTAAGGCCACCGTGGCCTTCTGGCGCGAACTGCGCCGCCGCCGGTTCGACCTGGTGCTGGACGTGTTGTGCACCCCGCGCACGGCGGCCATGGCGCTGGCCACCGGGGCCCCGGTCCGGGTGGGGTTCGCCAAGAGGGTGCGGCGTTGGGCCTACACCCGCCTGGCCCATCCCCGCAAGGAGCGGCGCTACATCGCGGAATACACCGCCGACATCCTCCGGCCCCTCGGGCTGGTGCGGGACTCCCTGGAGCTCGATTTCGCGGTGGACGGGGCCTCCCAGGCGGCGGCCGACGCCTGGCTGGCGGGCGTGGGCCTGGCAGGGCGGCGTCCCCTGTTGGTGCAAGGGGCCGGGGGTTGGGAGGTCAAACGCTACCCCGCCCCCCAACTCGCCGAAGCGGCGCGTTTGGCCGCCGAGCGCACCGGCGAGCGCGTGGTGTTCCTTTGGGGACCCGGCGAGGAGGCCATGGCGCGGGACCTGGCGGAACTCACCGGGCCGGCCGCCCTGGTGGCGCCACCCACGGACCTCGCCAGCATGGGCGCGCTCCTCAAGCGCGCGGGCTGCCTCCTGACCAACGACAACGCCACCAAGCACCTGGCCGTGGCCTGCGCCTGTCCCACCGCGACGGTCTTCGGGCCCACCAGCGACGTGGCCTGGCATCCACCCGCCGATCCCCGCCACGTTTCCGTGCGCCTGGACCTGGCCTGCATGCCTTGCGAGAGCATGCGCTGCGCGCGCGGCGACCACGCCTGCCTCCGGGAACTGGAGCCCGGGCGCGTGGCCGATGCGGTGGTCCGGCTGATGGCCTCCGGTGCCTGAGCCGGGATCCGAGGCCGCGGGACCGACGTCCTGGCTGCCGGCGGCGGCGATGGCCGCCGCCGTTTTGGCCTACCTGACGCTGGCCTGCGACGTGTCGCTTTGGCACCCCTGGTACGCCTACGGCGACGAGCGCCTGCTGGTCTGCCGCCTGGAGGACCTCCGCGAAGGCGCGCGTTTCCTTTGGCGTTTCGGCCGGGGGGACCTCAGCTTGGCCCTTCTGTGGGGCTGGGTGCGCCTCGCCGGCCCCGGCATGGCCCGGCTGCACGTCCCCGACTTGGTCCTCGCGGCCCTGGAATGGGCCGCCCTGACCCTTCTGGCGCGGCGCTGGCTGGGGCGGGAGGCCTCCTGGTTCGCCCTGCTGGCCCTCACGCTCTGCGCCCAGACCCTGGTCCGGGAGCGCAGCCTGCTCGCGTTCCAGGCGCTCCCGGCCGAGGCGGCGCTGCTGGGGCTGTCCGCGGCCTGGGTCCGCGGGCGCCCCGGGGCGGTCCTTTGGGGGCTGGCCGCCGGCTGCGCCTTCCTGGACTACGATGGGTCCTTGATCGCCGTGCCCGGGATGATGCTGGCGGCCGCGGCCTTCGAGCCCGGGTTCCGGGCCCGGGTGGGTTCGGCCTTCGCGGCGATGGCCGCGGTCGCGGCGGTGCTGGCTGTGCGCCAGCGCGGGGATTGGGCGTCCTACGCGGCCGTGCGCCTGGGCACGGCCGGATCCGCCGCCACCGATCCAGGACTTTCCGGGCGATTGGCCTTCGCCCGGGAACTCCTCACCGGCGGGCCCAACCTGCCGTATTTCGGGGTCACGGGTTGGCCGGCCTGGGCGCCCTGGGCCTGGCCGGGGCTGGCGGCCGGCCTTTGGATGGCGCGACGCGGCCCGGCCCGCTCGCTGGCGCTGTGGGCCGTCGGCGGCACGGCTACCGTCCTGGCCGTGCACTCCGCCTACGGCCTGCCGGTGCACCGCATGGCCGCGGTGGTCCCGGCCTTGGCCTTGCTCAGCGGGGCGGGCTTCGCCGGTCTGAGGCGAAGGCTGGGCCCGGCCGCGGCCCCGGTCCTGGGGGCGCTCCTGGTCCTGGGCGCCCTGTCCGAGGGTTGGGCCTGGTGCCGGCACCAGTGGGCCTTCGGCCCGGAACTTTACGACCGCTGCCAGGCGTTGGGGCTGCTCCGGAGGGCCCATCAACGGGAGCTTTCCGACCCGGCGACCCGGGTGGTGGTGCAACTCGACGGGATGTTCGACGAGGACGCGCGCCTGACCCTGGGCGTGCGTCCCTGGCCCGCCGGAGCCCCCTGGACCCGGGTCCTGGCCGTGGTGCCGGCCGGCTACCTCGGGGGGTTGGATCCGCGCGGGCCGGCTCCCGAGGTGTACTGGGCGGAAAAAGGGCTGGAGCCCGCCGTGGCCGTGGTCGTAGCCGGGGCCGAGGCGCGCCGCTTGGCCTTAGTCGAGGACACCATCGCCCCGCTGTTGGGGCGTGAAGAGGGCCCCGCGGCCGCGGCCTTCGCCCGTTTCGAGGCTTGGCTCGACGTCCCCGTGCCCAGGGACCCCTGGACACGCACCGCCGCCCTGGAGGGTGATCTGCAGGAGGGTCTCCAAAGTCGCGGGGTGGGACCCCGCCAGATGGCCCGCTTGGCCGCGGCCCGGGGGCTGGTCTCGGATGCCCCTTGGATGGCGCTGGCCCGGGCCGTGTACGCGGCCGAGCCCAAGGTGGGGGTCGGGCTCGCCGGCCAGGCTTTGCGCATGGATCCGCGCGATGGGGAGGCCCTGCTCGTGGAGGCCGCGTGCCTGAGGGCCTTGGGGGACCCGCGCGCGGCCGAGGTGCAGGGGGATTGGGTGCGGCTGCGTGAGGCCGGAAAGGCCTGGAGGCATACCCTGTGAACGGGGACCGGCCACCCCTTTGGTTGCGCAGGGCGCCCTGGGCGGCCGCGGCCCTGACCGCCGCGATCCTGGCCTGGGAATTGGCGGTCCTGCGGCCGGGGTATGGGGTCGGCGACGAGACCCAACAGATTCGCCAGATCCTTTCCTTGGAGGGGGGGGCGCCGATCCCCTGGCTGTGGGCCCGGGGTTCGCTGCAGCGGGTCGGTCTGTGGTTGTGGTTGGAACTTTGCGGCAACGGGCTGCGCCGCCTGCATGTCCCGGGTCCGGCGGTCGTTGGGTTGGAGGCCGTGCTGCTGTGGAGGCTGGCCCGCCGCTGGTTCTCCGAGGAGGCCGCCTGCTGGGCGGTGCTGGCGGACCTTTTGTGCGCGGCGACCTGGATGCGCGCCCGCAGCGTGCTCTCCTACACCTGGCTGCCCATGGAACTCACCGCCTTGGCGCTTCTGTCGGCGAGGGTGCGGGGCCGGTGGGGTGCCCTGCTGTGGGGCGCGGCCGCCGGGATCCTGGCTCTGGACTATGAGGGGGCCCTGGCGGCCCTGCCGGGCCTGTTCATCGCCTGCGCGTGGAGGGAACCCGGGTTCCGCGCGCGCGCGGTCCTTGCGGCGACGGCGCTGGGCGCGACGCTCGCGGTCCTGGCGGCGGCCCATCCCGGGGTACTGCGCGCCTACGTGGGCCTTCGGCTGGCCGTGAACTTGGGCGGCGGCGTCCCGGTGGTCGGTGCGCTCGGGCACAACCTGCTCCAGTTGCTTGTCGGGGGGAGGCCGATGCCCTATCTTGGGGTGGACGGCTGGCCCGCGGTGGCCCTTTGGAGCCTGCCGTTCATCGCCGCGGGCGCGTTGGGGTGTGGGCGCGACCGCGCCGCGGGCGTGGCGTTGTGGGCGGCGACCGCGGTCCTGGCCACCCAGACCGCGACCGCGCCTTGGGGCGTTCCGGCGCACCGTCTGGCGGCCGCTTGGCCGACCCTATGCCTGCTGGCGGGCACGGGCGGCGCCAGGGTCCGGGCGCGCCTGGGATCCGTTCCCGCCGCCGTGTGGCTGGCGTTCCTGGCCCTGGGGGTTTCGGCCGAGGCCAACGCCTACTTCCGCCACATGGCCTTCCACGGACGGGAACTGTACGGGCGCTCCGAGGATCTGGCGCGGGCCTGCGGCGACGCCCGCCGGGCCGAAAGCTCCGGTGCCGGGGTCTCCACCGCGCTCCTGGAGACGCGTTCCCGGGATGTCCGCTTCTTCCTGGGCCCACGTCCCGAGTCCCGCCCGGGCGCGGGGCTGTGGGTCTTCCTGCCTCCCGAGTTCCACGAGGCCTGCGCGGGGGTGCCCGCCCGCGTCGGGGTGTACCGGGTGTCGCCCAGGGACGTCCCGGTCCTGGTGCTGGTCGTCCACGGTCCCACGGCGCGGCGTTTCTCCGGGATCGAGGGCTCGCTGAGGCCCCTCCTGGACTCGGACGGGGCCGGGAGCGAGAGGGCTTGGTTGGCGCGCGGAGGGGATCCCTGGGCCCGCGCCGCGGTGTTGGACCGCTACCTTCGCCGGTTGTGGCGGGGGCTGCCGTTCACCCCCGGGCTGCTCCACCTGGCCCTGGCCGCGCCCTTCCTCACCCCCGGGCCCCCGGACCTGCTGGCGCGCTACCTCACCTCAAGGGATCCCCGGCTCGCGGAGCGGCTGGTCGACGCGGCTCTGACCCTCGACCCGGGCTGGGGGCCCGCTCTCGGGGACCGGGTGGCGATCCTGCGCGCGGAAGGGCGCCCCGCCGCCGCGGAGGCCGCGGCCCGGGCGCGCGACGCCGGCCTCGCCGCCGGGGCTTGGCGGACCTACGACTGATGCGCATCTCCGGATTCACCATAGCCAGGGACGCCGTGCGCTACGGCTATCCCCTCGAAGCGAGCCTGCGCTCGCTGCTGCCCCTGGTCGACGAACTGGTGGTCGCGGTGGGACGCAGTTCGGACGGGACCCTGGATCTGGTTCGCTCGGTGGGGGGGGCCAAGCTCAAGGTCCTCGAGACCGAGTGGGATCCGGCCCTGCGGGAGGGCGGGCGCATCCTTTCCCAGCAAACCAACTTGGCCTTGGCCCGTTGCACGGGCGATTGGGCCGTCTACCTCCAGGCCGACGAGGTCCTGCACGAGGACGATCTGGGCATCGTCGAGGCGGCCTGCGCCCGCCACCTGCGGACTCCCGTCGAGGGTCTGAGGTTCCGCTACCTTCATTTTTACGGCAGCTACCATACCGTCCAGGACCACTGGCGCAAGTGGTACCGGTCGGCCGTCCGGGCCGTGAAGACGGGGCGCGGCATCCGCAGCGTGGGGGACGCCTACGGCTTCCGGGCGGCCTCGGGGCGGCGGCTGGTGTCCCTCGGGTGCGGGGCCCGCGTCTTCCATTACGGTTGGACCAGGCCCCCGGGGGTCATGGCCCGCAAGCAGGCCAACCTGGACCGCCTGTACCACGACGACGCCGCGGTCGCCCGCCGCGCCGCCGAGGCGGCCAAGGCCGCCGCCTTCTACGCGGATCTGGGCCACCTGGCGCGCTTCCGGGGAAGCCATCCGACGGTGATGAGGGCCGCGGTGGCGGCCCAGGACTGGCGCTTCGAGGACCGCATCGAATCCCAGGCGCCCCGTTGGCTGCGGCTCCTCGACATCGCCATGCTCTATCCGTTCCGGAAGCGGTGGGCGCGTTGGAGGGCCCGGCCTTGAAGGCGGCGTCGACGGTCAATCCGGCGAACCTGCTGACGCTGCTGCGCTTGGTGCTGGTGCCCGAGTTCGCGGTGGAGCTCATCGAGGGGCGCTGGGCCCCGGCGTTCTGGCTCTTCGCTCTGGCGGCCGTCACCGACTTCCTCGACGGAAGGCTGGCGCGGGCGCACGGCTGGGTGACCCCCTTGGGGGTCTTCATCGACCCCTTGGCCGACAAGGCCCTGCAACTGACGGCGTTCACCCTTCTCGCGGCGGGGGGGGTCTGCCCGGACTGGGTGGCCGTCCTGGCCTGGGCGCGGGAAAGCTTGGTGGTGGCGGGCTTCACCCTGGTGGCGCTGGTGGCCGACCCGCCGACGGTGAAGGCGAGTTTCCTGGGGAAGTTGGGGACCTTCTTCCAGATGGGATCGTTGGGCCTTCTGCTGGGCCTGCGTGCCTATGGCCACGGCCCGGCGGGCGAACCCAGGGCCGTGTTGTTGCTGGCCGCGGCGACCTTCCTGAACTTCCTGGCCGGCCTGGAATACGCCTTCCGGGGCCTGGGGG
>DAIDJD010000098.1 GCA_027451505.1 candidate division FCPU426 bacterium | reverse complement strand
TCGGCCGCGGGACGCGCGATCCCCCCGGCGGGAACGGCGAGAAGGAGCGCGGCGGCTCCCCAGGCAACCAAACCGTGTTTCATGGCGGACCCCTCAAAAAATGAAGTTGAACAGGTAGCCCACCAACAGGATCCCCACGGCGACGACGCCGAAGAAGACCGCGATGAGCTTCTTGCTGAGCACCTTGCGCAGGATCACCGCCTCGGGCGCCGACAGCGCGATGACCGACATCATGAAGGCCAGCACCGTGCCCAGCGCCGCGCCCTTTTCCAGCAGGGCCTGCACGATGGGGATGATGCCCGCGGCGTTGCTGTACATGGGCACCCCCAACAGCACCGCCACCGGCACCGCCCACCACACGCCCTTGCCCATGAACGAGGCCATGAAGTCCTGGGGCACGTAGCCGTGGATGAAGGCACCCACGGCGATGCCCGCGAGGACATAGGGCCACACCTTGCCCACGATGTCTTGCACCGCCTCCCGCCCGGCGGCGAGACGCTGGGGCCAAGCCAAGGACTCCTCGGGCGCCTCCTCCTCGGCGTGGACCATGCGGTAGACCCAGGGCTCGACCCAGGATTCCAGCCCCAGCCGGCCGATGACCCATCCGGAGGCCATGGCCACGGCCAGGCCGAAGCCGGTGTAGATGGCGGCCACCCTCCAGCCGAAGAGCCCGAACAGCAGGACCACCGCGACTTCGTTGACCATGGGCGCCGAGACCAGGAAGCTGAAGGTGACGCCCAACGGCACGCCGGTGGTCACGAAACCGATGAACAACGGCACCGCGCTGCAGGAGCAGAAGGGCGTGACCGTGCCCAGCAAAGCCGCCAGCACGTTGCCCACGGATTCCCTGCGCCCGGCCAGCAGCGCGCGGGTCCGCCGGGGCGTGAAGAAGCTCCGCAGGACGCCCACGCCGAAGACCACCACCAGCAGCAGCATCAGGACTTTGGGCGCCTCGAAAATGAAGAACTCAGCGGCGGACGCCGTCCGGGTGCCGGGTTCCAGCCGCAACGCGTTGAACGTGGCCCAATGGGCCAGGGCGGCCAACCGGCTGTAGGCCCCGTACCAGAGGACCAAGCCGGCCAGGCCCCAGACCCAGCCCGCCTTCCCCCCGGCTTTCGGCTCCGAGACTTCCACGAACCGCGAATCCATGGCACGCCCCTCAGTTCCCGCCGATCGGCTTGCCCAGCCAAGCGGCGATTTCGGAGGCCCGCGGTATGCGGCCCACGCTCCGGACCTTGCCGTCGACGACCAAGGCCGGCGTTTGCATGACGCCGTAGCCCATGATCTTTTCGATGTCCTCCACCTTGGCCAGCGTGGCGGCGACCCCGCTTTGCGCCACCGCCTTCTCGACCTCGGCGTAAAGGCTCTTGCACTTGGCGCACCCGGGTCCCAGCACCTCGATGTTCATGACCCCTCCTTGACGTTGTCGCGTCTTCCTTGCCGCTGCGGCCAGCCGCCGGGAGCATCCCCAACGGCCCGCACAGCGATAGTTTAGTATTTAGCTATATTGCCAAATACACAAAATAGAGCTAAAAAAATCAGCCCCCTTTTCCCAGAACCCTGCAGGCGCAGGTGAAGAAATCCCGCACGCAGGGGGTCAGCAGGGTGTAGACCACGCTGTTGCCTTCGCGATGGTCATCCACGATGCCCTGGGCTTTCAGCACCGAAAGGTGCTTGCTGACCGTGCTCTGGTCCGTTCCGACCAGGCGCGTCAGGTCCCCGGCGGTGGCCGGACCCTTTTGCAGTTGGTCCACCATGGCCAGCCGGGCCGGATGCGCCAGGGCCTTGAGGACGAGGGCCTGCTTTTTGAAGTCCGTGGTGATGCTCATGCGGGAAGTATATTTCTATATGGCAATTTAGTCAAATAGAAAATCAACCCCTTGCCGAGCCCGGCGCAACGCCAACCTCAACCCGCCGGCGCCACCGCGGCCCCTTGCGCCAGAGCGGGCGCCCCGCCGCCGGCCGCCAAACGCGCCCCCAGGAAGGCGAGGGCGGCCTCCAGGTTGGCCTGGGCCGGCGGACTGATCGGAGCCCCGAATTCGTCGAAGCTGTATCCGCGGATACCGAGGACAAAGGCCCGGGTCCGCGCGCCGAAAAGGTCGCGGGCCAGCCCCACCAGACCGGCCGGGGACACCGAATGGCTGGTGAAGCTCGCCGGGTCGCCGGGCCCGACCTCGCGGAAGAAGAACGGCTCCGGGCCCTCCACCGCCGCGTCCACGAACACGGCCGCCCCGTAGTCCTTGAGGGCGCAGGCGTCCTCCACCCCGAGTTGGAACGCCGTGACGACGCGCACATCCTCGAAATCCCGCTGCGCGATGGCCTCAGCCAGGGCCGGCCCCAGACCATCGTCGCCGCGGCCCGGGTTTCCGTAGCCGAGCACGAGGATCCCCGCCATGGCCGCCGCCCTAGGCCCGCCCTACGGCGTGCGCCTGGCGGGCCTGGCCGATGTGGGCCAGGATCACGCCCAGGGTCGTCGGGATGTCGGCCACGCCGACGGGCTCGTCGTGGAGCAGGCCCCGGCTTCGGTAGGTGGCGATGATGGGCTTGGTGTCGCGTTCATAGGCCTCGAGCCGGTTCTCGATGACCTCCAGGCGGTCGTCGGAGCGCTGGTAGAGTTCACCGCCGCAGTAGTCGCAGATGCCGGGTTTTTTGGGCGGCAGGGTGTAGATATTGAAGTTCCCGCGGGGGCAGGAACGGCACAGCCTGCGCCCGGTGAGCCGGCGCACCAGGATGTCGTGCCCCACCACCAGGTTGACCGCCAGATCCAGCTCCAGACCGATCTTGGCCAAGAGGCCGGGCAGCGCCTCGGCCTGGGCCGGGGTTCGGGGAAATCCGTCCAGGATGATGCCGTTCGTACGGCAATCCGGGTGCTCAAGCCGGTCGAGCACCACGCCCAGGACCACCTCGTCGGGCACCAGCACCCCGCGGTCCATGTATTCCTTGGCCCGCAGGCCAACGGCGTGGCCTTCCTGGACGGCCATGCGGAACATGTCGCCCGTGGAGACGTGGGGCGCGCCGTAGCGGAGGGTCAATTCCTTGCAGTAGGTGCCCTTGCCCGCCCCCGGGGCGCCCAAAAAAACCATGGCCAACGGTTTCATGTCAGCTCCTCCGAGCCCGGTCGAGCTCCTCCCCCGAGGCGCTATACAGGCTCATGTCGATGGGCATGCTCCCAAGGGCGTGGGTGGAGCAGCTCAGACAGGGATCGTAGCAGCGGATCGCATGCTCCACCCGGTTGAGGGCGCCCTCGGTGATGCGTTCCCCGTCCACGTACTGTTTGGCGACCTCCAGCACGGCCCGGTTCATGGCCGGATTGTTCTGCCCGGTGGCGATGAGCAGGTTGACGCGCGTCAGCACCCCGGTGTCGTCGACGTGGTAGTGGTGGAAGAGCGTGCCCCGCGGCGCCTCCGTGTGCCCGATCCCCTCGAGGGCGTTGCGGTGCCCGCGGGCCTGGACGTCGGTGGAGGTGATGCCGGGGTCGTCCAACAGGCGCTTGAGTTCCTCGACGCAATACAGCATCTCGATCAGGCGGGCGTAGTGGTGGAAGAAAGCCCCATGCACCGGACGGCCGCCGTTGAGGGAACGGAACTCCCGGAACTCGGCCTGGGCCAGGGGGGTGGACATGCGCGTGGCCGCGTTGACCCGCCCCAGGGGCCCCACCTGGTAGAATCCCTTCTCGAAGCCGAGGGGCTTGAAGTAGGGGTACTTCAGGTAGGTGAAGTCCATGCTGCGTTCGGCGATGAACTCCCGGTACCGCTGGGGCGGGACCTCGGCCAGCACCCCGCCGTCGGCGTCCACCCAACGCAGCCAGCCGTCGTAGAAGTCCAGGGCGCCCTCGGGCCCGACCGTGCCGAGGTAGGGGGACTCGAACATGGCGAAGGACGCGACCATGTCCCGGTGGGAGTCGATGTAGCCTTTGAGGATGCCCAGGGCCATTTGGCAGGTCTCGAGCGCGGCCGGGAGCTGGGCCAGCAGCGCCGCGCGGTCCTCCTCGGAAAGCGGGAACGCCATGCCCCCCGGGACCATGCCCAAGACGTGGATCTTCTTGCCGGTGAGGCGCTCGCTGACCTCCTGGCCGAGCTTGCGCAGCAGCACCCCCTTGACGGCGATCTCGGGAGCCTTGGCCGCCAGCCCCAGGATGTTGCGGGAGGCCGGATCGGCGTCGAAGCCCAGCAGCAGATCGGGTGAGGACAGGTGGAAAAAGCTCAGGGCGTGGGACGCCAGCATCTGGCCGGCCTGCGCGAGCCGGCGCAGGAGGACCCCGGTGGGGGTCGGGATGAGGCGCTGGATGGCGTCGCAGGCCTTGGCGCTGGCCAGGGAATGGCTGGTGGGGCAGATGCCGCAGATGCGCGGCGTGATGGTCGGCATCTCGGTGTAGAGCCGCCCCTCACAGAACTTCTCGAAGCCCCGGAACTCGTTGACGTGGAAGTACGCCTCATGCACCTTGTGGTCGTCGCCCAGGTGCAGCGTGATGCGGGCGTGCCCCTCGATGCGCGTGACGGGGTTGATCGTTACGGTCGTGGCCATGGCTCACCCGTACTTCAGCTTGGCCCCCGACGCCAGGTCGGGGACGCGGTCGTGGAGCAGCTCGACGAGCACGAAATGGATCAAATCGGCCGAGGGGGGGCACCCCGGAAGGAAGTAGTCGACCTTGACGTGGGCGTGGAGGGGCGTCACCCGCTCCAGGAGCGCCGTGACGCCCACCGACGGGACCGGCCCGGCGCCGTCCCCGGTCTCGAAGGCCCGGTAGGCGCGCTCCAGCGCGGCCTGGAGCCCCACTCGGTTGCGCATGGCGGGGACGTTGCCGTTGACCGCGCAGTCCCCGAGCGCGACCAGCACGCGGGAGCTTTTCCGGAGATGCTCCAATTCCTCGAGGTGCTCGCGGGCGTAGACGGCGCCCTCGACCAGGCAGATGTCCACCTCGGGGCACTCCTTCACGTCCACCACGGGGCTCTTGACGATGTCCGCGAGCTTGGCCACCTCGAGGATGCGTTCGTCGATGTCCAGGAGGCTCATGTGGCACCCCGAGCAGCCCCCGAGCCAGACGGTGGCGATGCGCTTCTTGCTCATGGCCTGCCCCTCCCGCGCTTGGCGATGAGTTCCGACACGAACTCGGGCCGCTTCTCGAACTGGCCCTGCGCCTTGTGTTTGGGCCAAAGCGCACCCACCGGGCAGACGTCGATGCATTTGCCGCAGGTGGTGCAGGTGGTGCTCTCGGCCCAGGGCTGGTTCAGGTCGCTGACGATGCGGGAAAGGAAGCCCCGGCCCTGGACGTCCCAGTTGTGGGCGCCCTCGACCTCGGCGCAGACCCGAACGCAGCGGGTGCACAGGACGCAGCGGTTGTGGTCGATGGCGAATTCGCTCTTGCTGGCGTCGAGATTGCAGATGGGATTGAGGAAGGGGAACCGCACATGGTCCATGCCCACGGCGTAGCCCAGTTCCTGCAGTTCGCAGTCGCCGTTGGCCGAGCACACCGAGCAGACGTGGTTGCGCTCCGAAAAGAGCAGTTCGACGGTCATGCGGCGGTAACGGCGCAGCCGCTCCGTGTCGGTGCGGATGCGCTGGTTCGGGGCCACGTGCAGGGTGCAGGCGGCCGCCAACCGCGGGCTGCCCTCCAACTCCACCAGGCAGAGCCGACAGGCGCCCACCTCGCTGAGGCCCTTGAAGTGGCACAGGGTCGGCAGGTTCACCCCGGCGGCGCGGCAAGCCTGCAGCACGGTGGCGCCCGATTCGCAGGCCACCTTGCGGTCGTTGACGAAGATCTCCAAGGCGGCCATCACCGCACCCCCGCCGGCGCCCCGGCCATCGCGCATTCCCCGGCCGGGCAGCGCTTTTCCCGGATGTGGACCAGGTACTCGTCGCGGAAGTGGCGCAGCGTGGACATCAGCGTGTTGGGCGCGCCCTGACCCAACCCGCACAGGCTCGCCTCCCGGCAATACGGGGCCAGCTCCTCCAGGAGGGCCAGGTCGCGCTCGGTGCCCTCGCCCCCGCAGATGCGGCTGAGCAGAAGGTGCATCTGGCGGGTGCCGACCCGGCAGGGCACGCACTTGCCGCAGCTCTCGTCCATGCAGAATTCCATGAAGTAGCGCGCCAAGTTGACCATGCAGGTCGTGTCGTCCATCACGATGAGGCCGCCCGACCCCATCATCGAACCCAGGCCCACCAGGGACTCGTAGTCGACCCGCACGTCGAGGTACTGCTCCGGGATGCAGCCCCCCACCGGGCCGCCGGTTTGGGCGGCCTTGAAACGGCGCCCGCCCGGGATTCCGCCCCCGATGTCGTAGATGATCTCCCTCAGGGTGATGCCCATGGGCACCTCGATGAGGCCGGTCCGGTTGATCGCGCCCGCGAGGGCGAAGACCTTGGTGCCCATGCTTTTGGCGGTGCCGATGGTGCTGTACCACTCCCCGCCCCGTTCGATGATGGGCGCCACGCCCGCGTAGGTCTCGACGTTGTTGAGCAGGGTCGGCTTGCCCCACAGGCCGCTCTCGGCCGGGAAAGGCGGCCTGGGCCGCGGCACGCCGCGGCGGCCCTCGATGCTGATCAGCAGCGCGGTCTCCTCGCCGCAGACGTAGGCGCCCGCGCCGATGCGGATTTCGATGTCGAAGTTGAAGCCGGTCTCGAGGATGTTGCGCCCCAGCAGCCCGGCGGCGCGCGCCTGTTCGATGGCGATCCCCAGGCGGCGTATGGCCAGGGGCGGGAATTCCCCCCGGACGTAGATGAAACCCCGGTCGGCGCCCACGGCGTAGGCGGCGATGGCCATTCCCTCCAGGATGCGCTGGGGGTCCCCCTCCATGACCGCCCGGTCCATGAAGGCCCCCGGGTCGCCTTCGTCCCCGTTGCAGACCACGTACTTGTGGTCGGCGACGTGGCGGTACGCGGTCTCCCATTTGAGGCCGGTCGGAAAGCCCGCCCCGCCCCGCCCGCGGAGGCCGCTCATCTTGACCTCCCCGATGACCTCCTCGGGGGACATGGAGCTGAGCGCCTTGTAGAGCGCCCGGTATCCGCCCACCGCCAGGTATTCGTCGATGTCCTCGGGGTTGATCCGCCCGCAATGCTCCAGCACGACCTGGAGCTGCCGCGCGTAAAAAGGATGCTCCGACGGCCGTTCCACCCCCGGTTCCGCCGGTCCGGCGAACAGCAAGGACTCCCGAAGCAGCGCCTTGTTCTTCAGGTGTTTGTCGATGACGCGCCCGGCCTTGGACGCATCCATCTTCTGGTACACGACCCCGTCCGGATCCAGCCGCACCAAGGGACCCTGGCTGCAGGTGCCCATGCAGCCCACCTTCACGACCCGAGCGCTCCCTTCCAGGCCCGCGGACTTCACCGCCTTTTCCGTGGCCTCCAGGACGGCATCGCCGCCCGAGACCATGCAGCTGGCGCCGGAGCACACGCACACCCTGGTCCCCGACGCCGCCATACGCTCCCGAGCCGCGGCGGCGCGGGCTTCCCACTCGGCGACGTTCATCGCGGCACCCCCGTCACCGCCGTGACCAGCCCGTCGATCGAACCCGCGTCGGCGCGCGCCTGCATGCGCTCGTCGATGAGCACCGCGGGAGCCAAGCCGCAGGCGCCGATGCAGTGCGCGTGGTCCAGGGAAAGCCTGCCGCCGGCGGCGGGCGACCCCTTGGTCAGGCCGCGCCCGCGCCGCAGCGCCTCGAGGATTTTTTCCGCCCCGCGCACCTGGCAGGCCGTTCCGGTGCACACCACCACCCGGTGCTCGGCCTTGGGCTTGAGGGAAAAAAGGTGGTAGAAGGTGGCCACCCCGTAGACGTGCGAAGGAGGCAGCTTGAGCTCCCGACCGACGAATTGGAGCACGTCCAGGGACAGGTAGCCGAAGACATCCTGGGCCACGTGCAGGACCTGGATGAGCGCGTCGGGACTGCGGCGGTAGCGCTCGATCTCCAGGAGGACCCTGGCGGCCCGCGGGTCGTCCGCGGTGAGCGTCTTGATTTGGCTGGCTCGGTTCAGAGGTTCCATCTGGATCACCCTGAAAATCCGGTGCTGATGCCCTGTTATACGCCCTGTCCGCGGTCGTGCTGGATGACGCCGATCAGCAAACCCATCTTGGTTGATTTTTGCCTTCTCTTTGCAAGACCGGTCTTTTCCGGAAACGGCCTCAATCCCATGTGAAAAAATTCACAAACTCGGCGTGGACGGATGCAGCGCTTGGTTGCGCAAGGCCTTGAGCCAGTCGATCCAGGCGTCCAACCCCTGCCCGCCCAGCGCCGACAACCGCAGCAGCGGAGCCTTGGTGTTGACCAGGGAAAGGTCCTCCCGGACCCGGCTTTCATCGAACGGGAGGACTCCGGCAAGGTCGATTTTGTTCAGGATCACGACATCGGCCGCCGCGAAAAGGGCCGGGTATTTGGCCACCTTGTCGTCCCCCTCGGGCAGGCTCAGCAACGCCACCCGGGCGCTTTCCCCAAGGTCGAACTCCGCGGGGCAGGCCATGTTCCCCACGTTTTCCACGAACAGCCAGGTGACGCCCTCAAGATCCAGACGTTGGACGGCGTCCCCGACCTGCTTGGCGGAGAGATGGCAGCCGCGGCCCGTGTTGATCTGCAGCACCTGGGCCCCCAGCCCCCGCAGCCTCGCGGCGTCCCGGTCGGTTTCAAGGTCCCCGGCCAACACCGCGGCCAGGCCCGGTTCCAGGGCCCCGAGGGTGGCGCGCAAAAGCGCGGTCTTGCCGCTGCCCGGGGCGCTGGTGATGTTCAGCATCAGCACGCCACGGTTGTGAAGCTCACCGCGCAACTTCTCCGCGGCACGGGCATTGGAATCGAGCACCCGTCCTTCGACCGGATCCACGGCCACCCGACGCAAGGTGGCGCCTCCGGCCTTCGCGGAT
>DAIDJD010000097.1 GCA_027451505.1 candidate division FCPU426 bacterium | reverse complement strand
CAATAGCTCCAGGACCGAGCTGTTTCTGTGGAGCAGTCGGTTCTTGAACTCTTGGGATATCAGGATTGACCTTGCGCGAGGGCCGCCGCTTCCTCAAGGCCCGGGGCCTCCGGGCTCCGGCCGTGGTCCTTTTCCCCGGCGCGGGCAAACCTGAAAAGCGCTGGCCTCTGGAGCGCTTCCTGGGGCTGGCCCGGCGGTTGTCCCGGAGCCATGGGGTGCTCCTGCTGACGGCCCCGGGTGAGGCCGGTCTGGAAAGGGAAGCCCGTTCCGCCGGGGCTTCCTGGGGCTGCATCGCGGACCTCAAGGTCCTGGGCGCGGTCTCCCGCCTCGCCGGAGCCGCGGTGGGCAACGACAGCGGGCCTCGCCATATCGCCGCGGCCTCCGGGGCCCGCACCTTGACGCTTTTCGGCCCCGAGGGCCTCCGGGAATGGCATCCCTACGCCGCCTCCGAGGGGCATTGGGCGATCCCGGCGCCGGGGGGCCGGCTTAAGGACCTTTCCGAGGACTCCGTCTGGCGCAGGACGCGGGCCTGGCTGGCGGAGCCCCGGGGGCGCAGGCCATGAGGCCCGCGGAGCCGGGGACGGGGCGCCTGCCGGTCTCCGTCGTCGTCCTGACCCGGGACGAGGAACGGAACCTGCCGGGCTGCCTGGATTCCCTGGGCTGGGCGGCCCAGGTCGTGGTGGTGGACTCCGGGAGCCGGGACCGGACCGTGGAGATCGCCCGGCGTTGGGGGGCCTTGGTGCGCCGCCGGCGCTGGAGCGGCTACGTGGAGCAGCGCAACTACGCCCTCACGCTGTGCACCCAGGAATGGATCCTGAGCGTGGACGCGGACGAACGCGTGGCCCCGGACTTGGTGGAGGCCATCGGCGGCCTGCTGGCCCGGGGGCCGGACCGCGACGGGTACCGGGTGCGGCGCCTCAACGACTATTTCGGCCGGTGGTTGAGGCACGGCGGGGCCTATCCGGACGAGCATCTGCTCTTCTTCCGCCGGGGCAGCGCGCGCTACGTGGGGTCCAAGGGCGACGTGCACGAGCGCGTGATCCTGCCGGATCCGGGGCGCCTGGAGGGGCACGTCATCCACCTCGCCTACCCCACCCTGGGGTTGGCCCTGGAGAAGCTTGACCGTTACACCACCCTCGAGGCCCAGGGGCGCCTGGCCTCCGGGATGGACGTGAACCTGGGGGGCGCCCTGGTCCGCGCGGTCCACCGCGCCGCGAAGAACTACCTGTGGAAGGGCGGCTGGCGCGACGGGGTGCAGGGCTTGATCTACGCCTTCCTGGGCGGGTATTACAATTTCTGCTACCGGCTCAAGGTGTGGGAGGCCCGCCGCGCCGGGGGCTTCCAGGCGCCGGAACCGGGGCCGCGCCGGTGAATCCGGGCTCGGAACGCGCCGCGGCCCGGGAGCCGGGGCCCGAGGCCGCCCGCCTGAGGCAGGCCCTGGCCGGTCCCTACGCCTTCCGTTCGCCGTGGAAACGGGCGGCGGCCGCGGCCTTGGACCGGGCCGGGAGCCTTCTGCCGCGTCCCCGCCCGCGGCCCGCGGATTGGGGCCGGGTGCGCCGGGTGGCGGTGCTGAGGACCGACCACCTGGGGGATCTGCTGCTTCTTTTGCCGTTCCTGGCCCGCCTGAGGCGGGCCCTGCCCGGGGCGCGGATCGACCTCTGGACCGGTCCGTGGGGCGCCGAATTGGCGGCGTGCTTCCCGGACGTCGACGCCGTGCGGGTGGCCCAAGCGCCTTGGTTCCGGAGGCCCGGGCCCGGCCGCGGAACCCTGGCGGGGGTGGTTTCCCTGGCCCGGGACTTGGCGCGGGGCGGCTACGACGCCGCCTTTGACCCCAAGGGCGACTTCAGGCACATTCTGGCCCTAACCCTGGCGCGCGTCCCGGTGCGCGTGGGATTCGGCCGCACGGGCGGAGGGTTCCTGCTCACGACACGGGGCGCCTGGGATCCCGATCGGCACGAGTCCGCGCAATCCTTGGCCCTGGCCGACGCCGCTTTGGTCCCCGAGGCTCCCGCCGCGCGGCCCCGCCTGGCTTTCCCCGAGGCGGCGCAGCGCGAGGCCGAAGGGCTGGCCCGCGAACTCGGGGTGGGTCCGGACACGGCGCTGGTCCAGGTCGGATGCGGCGCGCCGGCGCGCCTTTGGCCGACGGAACACTGGGTGCGGCTGTTGGAGGGCTTGGGGAGGCCGGTGTGCCTTTTGGGCTCGTCCGGGGAGCGGGACGCCTTGGAGGACCTGGGGCGGCGTCTCCGGCGCAGGCCGGGGCTGGCGGCCGGTCGGCTCGGCTTGGGGGGCTTGGGGGCCTTCATGGCTCGGGCCGGGTTGTTCATCGGCGTCGACTCCGGGCCGGCCCATCTGGCGGCGGCGCTGGGCCTGCCGACGCTGAGCCTGTTCAGCGGCACCAACCGCGCGGCGCAGTGGGCGCCCCAGGGGGCCCGGGTGGCGGTCCTGGCCGCGGATCCCCCTCCCTGTTCGCCCTGCGGCCTGGGGGAGTGCCCCTACGGCAACGCCTGCATGCGCGCGCTCGACCCGGACGCGGCTTTGGCGGCGGCCCGCAAGCTCCTGGAGGTCCGGTGAGGGTGCTTTTCGTCAAGATCGGGGCCATCGGCGACGCCTTGATGGCGCGGGGATTGCCCCTGGCCCTGCGCCGGGACCACCCCGGTGCGCGCCTGACCTGGGCCGCCGGCCGCACGATCGCTCCATTGGTGCGCGGGAGGGTTGGACGAGGCAGTTATTCCGGGTGACGCGGATTGCGCCAGGGCCGAATTACCGAACGGCGATGATTACGGCGCAGATTCATGACGATGGGTGGTATGGGCCGAATGCGCTGCTGGGGAGCGGCGGGATCGGGCGGCAGGCGGGGGCGGGGACGGGACTGCCGCGACCGCTGGCCGGGGCGACGACGGACGCGAACGGGAATCCACAGTTTGCGATCACGGAGACAGACACGGAGACCGCGGATGGAAGCTACACGGTAAGCCTGGCGGTGGGATTTACTCCTCCGGCGAGGCCCGCGGCGAGCGCGGCGAACATACCGCTGGTGGGTTTGAATCCTGCGATATCGCTGAGCGGAGGGACGCTCGCGGGCGGGCAGACGCTGTATTACGCGTTGAGCGCGGTGGATGGGAACGGGAATGAGACGGCGCTGTCGTTTGTGGTGGCGGCGGCGATTCCCTCCGGGACGCAGACGAACGCGGTTACGCTGAGCGGACTGAGTTTTTCGGTGACGACAGCGAGTTTCAATGTTTACCGGGGCGTGACGCCGCAACAGCTTTATCGGATCGCTGCGGCGCAGCCGGTGGCGGCGCAATTTATCGATATCGGCGCGGCGGAGACGCTCGTTCCGCCTCCGGATGCGAACTACGACCATGCGAATTTCTACTGGCGATTTGAGTTACTGCCGCAGACGCCTGTGAACATCCAATCGGCGACGACGGTGGGTAACAGCCAGTTGCAGATGACGGTGAACGAGTTTCAGGGGATGATTGCGCGGATCAGCGCCGGGACAGGAGCCGGGCAGGAGCGGCAGATTCTGGCGAACACGGCGACGACGCTGACGGTGGCGCAGAGTTGGACGGTGACGCCGGACGGGACCAGCGAGTTTGCGGTGGTGGGGGCGGGCTGGCAGTTCGGGTCGACGGCGAGCATGAGCCCGGCGACGTTCACGTTGCCGGACCGGCCGGGAATGACGGTGGAGATTTCCGGGCGGGCGGCGAACGTGCGCAACGAGGAGACGGACCCGGCGCTGTCGCC
>DAIDJD010000096.1 GCA_027451505.1 candidate division FCPU426 bacterium | reverse complement strand
CAACCCGAATCCGACGCAGATGGCGGTGGAGTTGGCCGGACCGGCCGACTCGGTGGAATTCGAGGTGTTCACGAAGTCTCTGGCGTTGGTCCTGGACTTCCGCGGCGGGGCCATGCCTCCGGGCTGGGGGGCGGTGCCGCTTCCGGCGGGGTGGGATCGGCTGCCCAACGGCCTGTACTATGTGCTGGTGCGGGCGACCCGGGGCGCCGTTGTATCCCGGAGCCGCCTAGCCAAAGTGATGGTGCTGAGGTAGCCGGTGGCGCGTTCGGCCGCCATGGGCGACCATGGTGCACGAAGGACGGGGCGCCGCGGCGACGCGGCCTCGAGCGCGGAACGGTAGACGAGGCTTCTCCGGGTGCGGAGGGGCGGCCGGTCCGGCCTCGTTCCGCTCCCGGATCCGCCATGCCAGCCACCCCAACCGGCCATTATTGGACCCGCTTTTTCGTCCTGCGCCTGCTAGGCCTAGTCTATACCTTCGCCTTCCTGTCCGTGGTTCTCCAATGGGAGCCCCTTCTGGGCGCCCACGGCCTGACCCCGGTGCGCCTGTTCCTCCCGGCGGTGGCGGCGGCGCAAGGCACGCGTTGGGGCGCCTTCCTGAGGCTGCCCAGCCTGTTCTGGTGGCGTTCCACGGATGCCTTCATGCTCGGTTGCGGCTGGGCCGGGTTGGCGCTTTCCCTGGCCCTGCTGCTGGGGGCCACCCACCGGGGCCTGCTCCTGGCGCTGTGGGCCCTGTACCTGTCCTTCGTCCATGTGGGCCAGGTCTGGTACGGCTATGGCTGGGAGTTCCAGCTTTGCGAGACGGGCTTTTTGGCGGCCTTCCTGGCGCCCTGGCGCGGCCTGGGCCCGTTCCCTGAGGAGCCGGCCCACCCTGCGGTGGTGTGGCTCATGCGTTGGCTCATCTTCCGGGTCATGCTGGGGGCGGCCCTCATCAAATTGCGTGGGGACGCCTGCTGGAGGGACCTCACCTGCCTGTACACCCACTTCGAGACCCAGCCCCTTCCCAACCCCCTGAGCCGTTGGTTCGACGATCTGCCCCACGCCCTTCTGCGCGGGGGCGTGCTCTTCAATTTCGCCGCGGAGCTGGTGGTGCCCTGGTTCGCCCTGGCGCCCTGGGCGGCGGTGAGGGCCGCCGCCGGGATCGTGATGGCGGCCTTCCAGGGCACCCTCATCCTGAGCGGCAACCTGTCCTTCCTGAACTGGCTCACGTTGGTGCCCATCCTGGCGTGCTTCGACGACCGTCATTGGCGCCGCCTGCTGCCGGAACGGATCTACCTCCGCGCGGTCCCGACGGTGGCCCCGCCCAAGTCGCGTGCCGGCGCCGTCCAGGCCTGGCTCCTGGTGGCCCTGGTCGGCTGGCTGAGCGTGGCCCCGGTGCGGAACCTGCTCTCCGCCCGCCAGGCCATGAACGCCACCTACGACCCCCTGGACTTGGTCAACACCTACGGCGCCTTCGGCAGCGTGGGCACGGAGCGCCTGGAGGTGGTCCTTCAAGGGACCCGGGACGCCGACCCGGGTCCGGGGGCGCGGTGGGTAGCCTACGCCTTCAAGTGCCAGCCCGGGCCCCTCAACCGGCGCCCCTGCGTCTGCGCCCCGTACCAGTATCGCCTGGACTGGCAGGCCTGGTTCGCGGCGATGGAGCGGCCGGGGGACGAGCCCTGGATTTTCCCCCTCATTTGGAAGCTGCTGCGGGGCGACCCCGGGGCCTTGGGCCTCTTCGCCGGGAACCCCTTCCCCCAGGGGCCGCCGCGTTGGATCCGGGTGCGCCTGTTCCGCTACCGCTTCGCGCCCGCCGGCGGCCCCGGAGGCCTCTGGTGGACCCGACGGGACCTGGGCGGATGGCTGCCCCCCTTGGGCCGGGACGATCCGCGCCTGCGGGCCGTCCTTTTGGAGATGGGGCGGGAGGATTTGCTTTAGCCCCCCGCCCGGGCGGATTCCGCGGCGGCCCTTGGGCCGGAAAGGCGGGTTTTTTTGGAGGGGCCATGACCCCAGGTTTGCTCGGCGCGATCCTGGCTTCCGTCTTGGGGGCCGCCCTTCCGGCCGCCGTCCGCGTCCCCGGTTTGCCCCTGCGGAGGGTGGCCGACATCCCCCTCCCCGGGCGTCCGACGCGCTTCGATTACGAAAGCCTGGATCCTTCCTCCGGGCGCCTCTACATCTCCCATATGGGAGATGGCCGCCTGATCGTGGTCGATACGCGCCGCGGGCGCGTGATCGCGGACTTGGCCGGCTATCCGTACACCACCGGGGTGCTCGCGGTCCCCGCCCTGGGGCGGGTCTACAGCAGCGCCCCGGGCGGGCACGAGGTGGTGGTCACCGACGCGCGCACCCTGGAGGTGCTGGCGCGCGTCCGGGGAGGGCGCTTCCCCGATGGACTGGCCTACGCCCCGCCCGAGGGCCGGATCTTCGTTTCCGACGAGGCGGGCCGCCAAGTGCTCGTCGTCGACGCCCGGACCGACCGCCTCATCCGGCGCCTGCCCCTGGGCGGGGAAGTCGGCAATTGCCGCTATGACCCGGCGCGCGGGCGGATCCTGGCCCTGGTGCAGACCCGCGGCGAACTCGTCGAGATCGATCCGCGTTCCTGTCGGGTGGTGGCGCGCCATCCCCTCCCCGGGGGGCGGGGGCCGCACGGCTTGCTGCTGGCCGGGGGCCGGGTGTTCGCGGCCTGCGAGGACGACGCCCGGCTTCTGGTGGTGTCCCCGGACGGCTTCCGGGTGCTGGCGGTCTTGCCCACAGGGCCGGACCCCGACGTGCTGGCCTGGGACCCCGCCTACCGCTTGCTCTACGTCGGCTGCGAGGGGGACGTGGTTTCGGTCTTCCGCCTCGGCGCCGGGGGCCTGCGCAAGCTCGGGGACGACCCCGTGGGGCGCGACTGCCACGGCGTGTGCGTGGACCCGGCGACCCACCGGGTCTACGTCCCCCTGGTGGACGTCGGCGGCCGGCCCGTGCTGCGCGTCCTCGAGCCGGACGCGACATCCGGCGGCGGGTAGGCCGCGGGGCGGGATTGGGGTAGGATGGCGGAGAGCGCCGCTTTAGCTCAGCCGGTAGAGCACCCGCCTTGTAAGCGGAAGGTCGTCGGTTCGATTCCGACAAGCGGCTCCATGCACGCCGGGCCGCGCCCGGCATCCCCCTTAGGAAGGTCGCCCCATGACGCCCGACGAACGCCTCGAACGCCTTGAGCGCTCCCTGGAACGCGCCCGGATCGAGCTGGAGGGGGCCCGCCGTGGCCTGCGCAGGATGGCCCTGGGCCTGTCCGCCGTCCTGGCCGCGGGGTTGGCGGTGCTGGTGCTGGGCGCGGCCCGGGACAACGGGCTGATCCGGGCCCGCGGCTTCGTGGTGGTGGACGCCTCGGGCAAGCCGCTGCTGCGCCTGGGCACCGGGCCAGGTGGGGGCGGCCTGGCGGTGCTCGACGGCCACGGCCACGTCCGCGCCGAACTGGCGGAATTCTCCGACGGGCCCTCCCTGCAGATGTTCGACGTCCGCGGCGTGGTCCGAACGGCGCTGTTCTCCGCGGCGGCCGGCCCGGCCCTCACCTTCCGCGACCACGACGGCCACGTCCGCCTGGGCCTGGGCGACCTTCACGACGAGCCCAGCGTCGCCATCCTGGACGAGGGCGGGCACCCGGTTTGGAACCGGAATTAGGGGCCGTCTAGGGCCGCCCGATTTCCCGGGGGGAACGGGGAGGACCTAGGGAGTGGTTTTTTTTGTGGCCTTTTGAGCGCGCTTTTCCTATACTTCTTGTCCGCTTCAGGCCTCAGGCGTTATGGGCCTGGAAGCTGAGTCGCGTCCCGATCCGTTGGGGGCGGCCCGGGCGCGGGGGTAATTCAATGGTAGAATGCCAGCCTTCCAAGCTGGATACGCGGGTCCGATTCCCGTCCCCCGCTCCATGAAGGGGGCCTGACGCCAGGCCCCGAAGTCCAGGGCACCGCCACCGGGCCGCCGTCCCCCTAAGGGGCCGGGGGCGGACCTTAGGCGGCTGCCGGGACGCCACGGTGAGGTAGCGAAGCGGTCAAACGCATCTGACTGTAAATCAGACGGCTCCGGCCTTCGCAGGTTCAAATCCTGCCCTCACCAGAAACGCCCAGATAGCTCAGTTGGTAGAGCACACCCTTGGTAAGGGTGAGGTCGTCGGTTCAATCCCGATTCTGGGCTCCACTTGAATGCGGACGGCTTGCACGCCGGCGCACCAGGCCCCTAGCCGCGCTTTTCGGAGAACGAGATGGCCAAGGAGAAGTTCGAGCGGAAGAAGCCGCACGTGAACGTGGGGACGATCGGCCACGTGGACCATGGGAAGACGACGCTGACGGCGACGATCACGCGGTACTGCGCGGACAAGGGTCTGGCGAAGGC
>DAIDJD010000095.1 GCA_027451505.1 candidate division FCPU426 bacterium | reverse complement strand
CGGGTGCGCGCGATGCCGTCGATCTCCGCGCCGAGCTGGGAGATGCGGTCGCGCAGGCGGCGCCGGTCGCTCTCCAGCTTGGTCTCCCCCGGACCGCGCGTGCCGATGCCGCCCCCCAGCCGGGAAAGCGTCCCCCCCGAGCCGACGAGCCGCGGGAGGAGATAAGTGAGCTGGGCCAGCTCCACTTGGAGGCGGCCTTCGTTGGTGCGCGCCCGGGCCGCGAAGACGTCGAGGATGAGCTGGGTGCGGTCGAGCACCTTGACCTCCAGCGCCTCCTCGAGGTTGCGCTGCTGGGACGGCCTCAGTTCATCGTCGAAGACCACCAAATCGGCGCCGGACTCGGCGCACTCCCGGGCCAGTTCCCGGACCTTCCCGGATCCGACGTAGGTGGCCGGGTCCGGGGCCGTCCGCGCCTGAAGGAAGCGGCCCGTGACCTCGGCGCCGGCGCTCTCGGCCAGGCGCGCCAACTCATCGAGGGCATCGGCCGCCGCGGCGCCGGGCGGGGTCAAACCGGCGAGGAGCGCCCGCTCAGCCACGCCTGCGCAGTCCCCATACGAGATAGGCCGAATAGGCGACCGCCTGGAGCGCGTTGAGCCAGGGATCCGCCAGGGCCTGGACCAGGGGGCCAAGGCCGCCCACCTGGTTCCCGAGGGCCGCCGCGCTCCCCCCGGCGGCCTTGTGCCCCCATCCGCCGATGAGCACGGCCAGGCAGGACAGGGCCCCGAACCCCGCGGCGACCATCTTCGAGGGGGTCGGCCGCAGCATCCGGATGAACAGGCCGTTGCCTTCCGGCGGCAGGTCGAGCTTCGGCGGGGGCGCGGTGCGCAGGTCGTTCATCAGCTTCAGGGCCCCCAGGTGTTGCCGGGCCACGGCGTCCTCGGGGTCGCGCTCGAGCCGCGCGGCGTACTCGGCCCGGACCTCGTCGAGACGCCCCAGTCGCTGGAGCAGGTCCATCCGGAGCTGATGGCCCAAGGGGTCCCCGTCGTCGAGTACGACGGCCTCCTTCAGGTCCGCGGCCGCCCGCTCCAGGTCCCCCTCCCGCCCCGTGCGTTGGGCCCAAGCCGCGCGCTTGCGCAGCCAAACCTTGCGCGCGGACGCGTCGATGGGGAGTCCCAGGACCACGCCCGCCGCCCGGACGGCGGCGTCGAAGGCCCCCGAGGCGGCGTAGGCCTCGGCGCGGGGCCCCATCAACGCCGCCCGGCTGGCGGGGTCCACCTCGGCGCCGCAGGAGGCGCACGCCGCATCGGCGGGCGCCAGGGGCGCGCCGCATTGCGCGCAACGGACGGGTTCGGTGCTCATGCGCCTGCCCCCATAAAACGTTGGAAAACATCCTCGGACCCAAATCCGCCGGGCTTGCAGCAGACCCAGGCCCGTCCCCGCGGCCCCACCGCGACCCCCAAGGGCACCTCGGGGAGGACCTCCCCCAGGACCCTCAGGAGCCGGAACCCGCAGGCGTCGTCCAGAGCGCGCAGGGTGTGCCCGCCCGTGGCGAACCAACCGAACCCCGGAGCCCCGCCCGCGGCGGACAGACCCAGGCGGACAAGTCCGGCCAGGGCCTCCTCGGCGCAGCCCGCCCGTTCCTTCCCGGCCGCGGCCGCCCTGCGGATCCAAGGGGCCAAGTCGCCCCTGCGTTCCAGGCTGGAGAAGGCCGTGAGGGAATCGCCCCGGCTGGGGACCGGGAAGCGTTCCAGAACGCGCCAGCCCCCCTGCGGAAGCCGGCGGATGCGCGGCCGCCAGAGCCCGCCCCCCCGCCGCCAGGACTCCAACTGGTTGAAGGTGGTCGCGCTCACCGAACCCGCGAGCGCGACCCACCGTCCCCGCGGGCGGCGGACCGGCCTAGCCGGGCCAAAAAGCCTGGCGGCCAGGGCCCGACCGAGGTCCGCCGCCCCGGCGAAAGCGCGGCCGCCCTCGGCCAAGCAGGCCCAAGCCACGGCCCTGGTGTGGCCGGGCTCGGAACAGTCGAAGGTCACCAGGCGCGGACGGCCACGCAGGGCCCCCTTGAGCCAGCGCCGAAGGCGCGCCGGGGAACCCGCGACCTCGGCCAGTGGGGCGTGCGCCCGGGGGATTCCCGGAAGCAGGGCATGGACCGAATGAACCCGGGCGGGTGTGAGCGGGTCCCGCGCGTACTCGCTGCGCTCCAAGGGCGTTCCGTGGACGACCACCCGCCCCTGGAGCACGTTCCGTCCCAGGGATGGATAGGCCGGCAGCACCGCCACCCAGGGCGCTCCGGTGGCCGCCAGCAGGCCCCCGATCTCGGCCCCCGGGTTCCCCCGGAGCGTCGAATCCAGCTTCTGGAACCGAACCGCCGCCGCACCCAGGGAGGCCCAGGCCCGCTCCACGGCCAGGGCCGCCGCGCCCGCCGCGAGGGGGCGGGACTCCACGTCCAGGATGCGGCACCCCGCCTCCCCGGCCAAGTCCCCGGCCGAACGGGCCACCGAAACCGCGCGGCCCCGTCCGGCCCAACCGCCGGCCAGCCCCGCGGCGCCCGTGAGGTCGTCGGCGACCGCCGCCATCCTCACCAGGCCCATGTCAGGTCCGGGATGTGGTAGAAGGCGATGACCTCGTAGCCGCCCTGGAACTTGAAGAAGCCGAACTCGAACCCGAACAGGGGCAGGTTGTCCACGTGGATATTCACCAGGTAGGGCAGGGCGTTGGCCGGGTTCCCGTTCGGGGTCGCCAGCACGGGGGCGGCGCCACCCCCGGGCCCGCCCGTCGATCCGGTGTTGTAAGCGGTATTTTGGGGGTACTGCGCCTCCCAAGCCAGGGGAATCATCGCCTCCATCCGCAGGCCCGACCTCCACAAGTGGTCGCCGAAGCGGAGTTGGAACGGGAACTGCAGGCCGAAATAGGCCAGGTTGGGGGACTCGCCCACGGTCTGGCCCAGGGAAGGGTCCACAAAGCTCGTGTAGAGGAAGGGATAGGAGCCGGTGGGCATGATGTGGTAGATGGTCGGCCAAGCCCAACTGGGCACCGGCGACTGGGTGAAGTCCTGGGCCAAGTTCCCGTGCATCAGGCCGGCGTCCACCACGGCGCCGGGGTGCCCCGGCCAAAAGCGTTTGCTCAGCACCGCGTAGACGTCCCCCAGCGTGGCGTAGTTGCCCGTGCCGCTGCTGCTGACCGCGACCTGGGTGCCCCCGCCGACGTTGATCTGGGCGGTCTCGTAAAGCCCCGTGGCGAAGCCGGGCACCCAGCCCCGGTCGTTGAGCCAGGCGTATTTGATGTCCCCGCTCACCGTCCCGATCTCCAACTGCTGGAACAGGCTCGACTGCGGAAGGTGGGTCAAAGGGTTCGTCGAACTCTCGAAGAGGGACCCCACGTAGAAGTCGAAAAGCACGTTCAGGTTGAAGCCCGTGTCCCTGCCGGGGTTCCCGGCGTAGGCCGTCGGCATGGTGATGATGAGGGTGTTGTTCACCACCTTGGGCTTGGGGGCCGCCGCGATGTAGCCGGCCGTCCCGGTCACGTCCAGGGCGTCGAAGGCCGCCACGCGGTAGTCGTAGTCCCCGGGGTCCGGCGAGTCGGAATAGGACGTGGCGGAGACACCCAGGAGGGCGATCCTGCGCCAGGACCCGGTCCCCAACGCCCGGCGGCTCACGACGTAGCCGCTCAACGGCGAAGTCCCGGCGGTGGACGGTTCCCAGCGCAGCTGCACCTCCTCGACCTTGGGCGTGGCGGTGAGCCCGTGCGGTCGGCCCGGGGGCACCGGGCCCGTCGCCCGGGCGCGCACGGCCCGACCGAGGGGCGATTCCAGCCCGTCTTGGTCCACCACCGAGACGGCGTAGTAGTAGTTCTTGGCCCGCGCCGGAGGGGTGTCGTACCAGTAGAAGTAGGTCTTGTTGTCCAGGTCGACCGCGGCGCGGGCGGCCTTGAGGGCGTCGGCGGCGCGCCGCGCCGCCAGCGCGGCGGCCGTGGCCGTGGCCGAAACGGCGGCGGTATACGTGGCCCCGGACGCGGCCGTCCCGGTGGATCCCCACGGCGCGTTCGCCGCGGCCGTCCCGGTCGCCCCCCAGGGCGCGTTCGCCGCGGCCGTGGACGTCCCCCCCAACGGCGCGCCGGAGGGGCTGAAGGCCGGTTCGGCCGCCATCGGGGATGATGCGGCTGCGATCGGATCCGGTGGGCCGTTCGCGTTCTCCGCGGCACGCGCGCTGCTCGAGTCCTCCGAGCTCGGTGCGCGCGACATCGTCGAGC
>DAIDJD010000094.1 GCA_027451505.1 candidate division FCPU426 bacterium | reverse complement strand
GCGGGCTGACCGTGAACGAGGGCGTCGGCGTGGCCGTGTCCGTGCCGGTGTTCTGGGGGCTGGGCGTGGACGTCAACGTGGAAGTCGGCGTGTCGGAGACCGTGCCCGTGGAGGTCGGGCTTGAGGTAGGCGTCGCGCTTGAGCTCACGGTCGGCGTCCGCGTGAACGTCGGCGACTGCGTCCAGGTCGGCGACTGCGTCGGCGTGGGCGCGCACGGGTTCCCGGCCTGCACCGAAATTCCCTGGAACAGGGCGTTGTTGACGCTGGCCGTGGCCAAGATGCTGATGACCCCGTTGGTCACGGTCACCGGGAAGGTCACGATGTAGGTGTTGTCGGGGCCGGCCGTGGCGTAGAGGTCCAGGTTCGTCTCCACCGGCTGTCCGTTGATGGTCACGCTGAAGACCCGTTGGCCCACGGCCGTGGCGTAGGTCTCGGCCCAGTAGAAGGTCACGTAGGCCGGACCGTTGGGCACGCTGAAGTCGTAGCCCAGGGGGCTCCCGTAGCTCTGGTTGTTGTACAGGGTCGCGTCCGCGGCGTCCCCACCGGTGATGGTGGCCGTGGTGTTGTAGGCCGTGCGGGTCGTCCAGGACACGTAGCCGTAGCTGCCCGCGGCCCCCGGCGCGGCGCCGACCGTGTACTGCTGGTCCGCCCCGAAGGTCAGGCCCAACTGCGTGCTCTTGTAGGCGGTGGTCTGCCCGCAGGCCACCGCGGCGACGTACTGGCAGGCGTCCGGGGTCGGGATGGGCGAGGGCGTCACCGTGGGCGTCGGGGTGCGCGTGGAGGTCGGGCTCGCGCTGAAGGTGGGGGACGCCGTGGGGCTGTCCGTGGGGCTCCCGGGCGAACCGCAGTCGGCGACGAAGGTCGTGACGCTGTTCGCCGGGAGGGTGTAGGTGAACTGGTCCCCGGTCACGGCCACCGCCGTCTGGGGGACCAGGTTGTCGGAGGAGGACGTGATCCACGGGTAGACCTGGGTGACGGTCTGGTCCGTGTAGTTGAAGGCCTGGCTCACCGAGGATCCGCCGCTGTTGATCGCCACGATCACGCAGCGGTTGACCGTCGCGCCGTTCTCGGTCGCGGTGCCGGTGTAGGCCGAGACCTGGACGTTGGACTGGGGAAGTTCGGTGGCGGAGACGCGCATGTAGCCGGGGCGGATGAACTTGGCCCAGTTGCCCATCATGTAGTAGGTCGAGGTGGGCGCCGCGCCGCTGGTATAGAGCCCCTCGTCGTCGGAGTTCAGGTTGACCAGCCACCAGTAGCAATAGGCGTTGAAGCCGGTGTCGACGATGCACTTGTGGATCTGCTGGGCGTAGTACATCGTGTCGCTGAAGGGGGTGCCGTTGCTGGAATGCTCCGAGATCTCCGTGCACCAGCCCTGGACCGGGTGGCCCGCCACCGTGGAGTAGGAGGCCGGGATGGCGTTGGGCCCGCCGCCGTACAGGTGCATGCCGATGATGGAGACGTCGGGCGCGGCGTTGGGGTCGGCCATGGTGGTGTTGGAGCCGGTGAGGTTGTCGGCGAAGGACTCCGGCATCATGATCTTCACGGAGCCCACCCCGTCGGCCTTGAGGGCGGCGGCCAGGAGGGGGACATAGGTGTCGAACTGCTGGGGCGACCACAGGCACGAGTCGTAGGTCGTGTTCCAGTCCGGCTCGTTCTGGGGGGAGATGGCGTAGAGGTTCACCCCGTAGGTGTTCTTCATCGTCTGGGCGAAGCCGGCCTGGAAATTGGCGTAGTTGCCCAGGTCCGCCGTGATGGGCGTGTTGGTGCCCGCGCCCGTGGGCGGGTTGAAGTTGGTGTTGGTGTTGGCGGCCGTGCTCCCGGGTCCGTCGATGTTGTTGTTGTTCTTGTCGGCCGCCGGCGGGCTCCACTCGGAGGCGAAGACCTGCAGGTTGGGATTGACGGCCACGGACTCCTTGGCGTCGTTGCCCTCGGTGCCGAAGTTCCCGTTCTCGTCGACGCTCAGGCGCAGCAGCGACAGGCCGATGGAGTTGCCGTTCTGCTGGCCTAGGGGCAGGTTGGACTGGTCCGTGAAGAAACTGGCGGCCTCGCCCGTGGAGATGGATTCGGCGTAGCTGCTTGCGCCGAAGCCCTGGATGACCTGGTACTGCGTGCCCGTGGTCACGGCGACCGTGCCCGCGCGCAGGCCCCCAGCGAGGCCGAGCGCCGCGCCCACGGCCACGGTGAAGGCGCCGCCCTTTAGCCTCGAAGTCGTCCGTAATCCCTTTCGCATGGACAGATCTCCAGCGGTGGTGATAAGTTCAGCCGTTTGTCTCACAAAGTGAAACGTTGTAGCCGGATGCCTTTTGTCGAAGCATAGCATGAACCGCCCCAGCGGCCCTTAATTTTGGCGTCAAAGAAGCTGTGATCCTATGCCGGACTTCAAGACCCAAACACGCGTCCGGTCGGGGTCCAAACCCTTCCCACGGCAACAAACCAATTCTCACGCCTCAGCCCGGGCAGGTTATGCAGCACGGCTCCCAAGCTCGGCCCTGGCCGGACAAGGTTTCCTGGCAGGCCCGGGAATCCGGCTTCCCCTTTACCCCTGGGAACACCCCCAGCGGCCGGAAACCCGGACTTAGGCAGCCCATCAAAAGTTGGCCCCGGCGCGACTCGAACGCGCGACCGACGGATTAGAAATCCGTTGCTCTATCCAGCTGAGCTACGGGACCGTGTGTGTTCCGACCCAAAGGAACACTTGGGAATGGCCGCGCTTGGAGGGTCCGACCTTCCCGGCACCGAGGGTCCCAGGGGCCCAGACGGCGCGCCCCAGGGCGCGGGCATCCGGCCGAGCCGCCCCAAGGCCCCACGCCCGGGTATTAGAACCCAGGCGCTGGAAGCCTTCAAGACCCACGCGTGGATTCCCTCGGGCCGGGACCTCGGGCCACCCTCCGGACAAGTTGGCGGTCCAACGTTCCGGCCATGGGAATGGCCTTCCGCAAGCCGGGAAGCATCCCTTCGGAAGTCGGCGCATCCGTTCGCCTTAGGAAGAACAGGATGGATCCGGTAGCCTGGCTTCGGACCATCGACCGAGCCCTTCCATAAAGCGGGATTGAAGCCCCAACACCTATGCCGTACAATGGTCGAGTCCCGCGGAGCTGCCGCGGAGGCGGCCCGGTTCGACCGCACGGGGGCCTAAAACTCAAAACATTACTTTATCGTAAAGTATATACCGCGCCACCGCGCGGACACCCTCACCAGGGACGTCCAGCCATGAGCGTTGAACTCCGCGAGATCCCCTTCAATTACACTTCCGCCGGCGACCGCCAGGTGGTGGAGCTGCTGCTGGGGCCCAAAGCCTGGGAGTACCTGGAGGCCCTGCGTTCGCAGCGGGTCACGGGCAAGAGCGCGCGGCACATCCTGCGCTTCGTGGGCGAGGCCTGGCTGCTCAAGCGCAACCCCTTCCTGATGCAGGAGCTCATCGACGACGCCGGGCACCGGCGGCGCTTCATCGAGGCCTGCCGTTCGGACCTGGACCAGGTGGCTGAGGCCGCCCAAGGCAACCAAACCGTGATGGAGGTGGTCGGCCAGTGCCGGGACCTGCTGCGTGAGCTCATCGTCCAGATCCACGGGGCCCCGGCGCGCCAAGCCAACATCAAGCGCGTCCTGGGGTCCATCGTGGGCAAGGACAACGTGCTGTGCGACCCCTTCAGCCTGATCAGCCACGCCACCGACGCCACCGACTGGAGGCTGTACCTGCCCCAGGCCGTGGCCTTCCCCACCCAGGAGTCGCAGGTCCCCCGGCTGCTGAAGGCCATCGGGGACCTCGGCCTGAAGGCCATCCCCCGCGGCGCCGGCACCGGCTTGACCGGCGGGGCGGTGCCGGTGCACCCCGACTGCGTGATGGTCAACACCGAACGCCTGGACCACCTGCGCGGCATCCGCCGGGAGGACCTGGGGGGCGGACGGCAGGGCTGGGTGCTGGAGGCCGAGGCCGGCTTCGTCACGGAAAACGCCATGCGCGCGGCCCACGAACAGGGCTTGGTCTTCGCCACGGACCCCACCAGCAGCTGGGCCTGCACCATAGGCGGAAACCTGGCCGAGAACGCCGGGGGCAAGACCGCCGTGCTGTGGGGCACGGCCATCGACAACATTTTGCGCTGGACCCTGGCCCTGCCCACGGGCCGGACCGCCCGGGTGCGCCGCATGGACCACCCCCTGCGCAAGATCGGGCCCGACGACCTGACCCGCTGGGAGGTCGCCGTGGACGGCGAGGAACCCCGCGTCATCGAGCTCTACGGCCACCAGATCCGCCGGCGGGGCCTGTGGAAGGACATCACGAACAAGGCCCTGGGGGGGATCCCCGGCCTGCAGAAGGAGGGCACGGACGGGGTGATCACCTCGTGCACCTTCGTGCTGCACGAGGCCTATCCCCACAAGGCCACGCTGTGCCTGGAGTTCTTCGGGACCGACATGAAGGAGGCCGCGCAGGTCATCCTGGCCCTGTCGCGCGCCTTCCCCGACCGCGGCGAGGAGACCCTTCAGGCCCTGGAGCACTTCGACGACGAGTACGTGGCGGCCATCGACTACAAGGTCAAGGCGGGCCGGCCCGCCCGCCCCAAGGCCGTGCTGCTCATCGACCTGGTGGGGCGCGCGCCGGAGCAGATCGAGCGGGGGCTGGCGACCTTCCGTGAGCTGCTCGGGCCGTACCCGGACACCGAGGTCTTCGTGGCCAAGGACGGGACCGAGGCCGAACTGTTCTGGAGCGACCGGAAGAAGCTCGGCGCCATCGCCAAGCGCACCAACGCCTTCAAGCTCAACGAGGACGTGGTCCTGCCCCTGGAGCGCCTGGCCGAATTCGCGTCCTTCATCGAGGACCTCAACGTCGTGGAGGAACGCCACAACCACCGGGCCGTGGCGGAGGCGCTGCGCGCACGCGTGCTGGGATGGTCCCAGGCAGCGCCCCAGGACTGGGTCAGCTCCAAGGTGCAGGCCCTGCAGAAGCTCTGCGACGCGGCCGAGGCCGAGGTGGAGTCGGCCGACCAGAAGGCCCTGCGCCAGGGGCGCATCCTGCGCACCCTGATGGACGCCCTGCTGCAGATCCTCAGCGGAGCCCCCAAGCTGGCCGCGGAACTGCGCCAAGCCTTCGACGAGGAGCGCGGACGCCTTCTGGTGATCGCCACCCACATGCACGCCGGGGACGGCAACGTCCACGTCAACATCCCCGTGTTCTCCAACGACATCGCCATGATGCGCCGGGCCACGGAGACCGCCGACATCGTCATGGACAAGGCCGTGGAGCTCGGCGGCAGCGTCAGCGGCGAACACGGCATCGGCGTGACCAAGGTCTCGCACCTGGGCGAGGAGCGCCTGGCCGCGCTGCGGGCCCACCGCGCGAAGGTCGACCCCCAGGGCCTCATGAACCCGGGCAAGCTCGACGACCCGGCCGTGCTCAGCCGCATGTACACCCCCAGCTTCAACCTGCTCAACCTTGAGGCGCGCATCCTGCAGAACGACCAGCTCGAGGTGCTGGCCAAGAAGATCCAGACCTGCGTGCGCTGCGGCAAGTGCAAGCCCGACTGCCCCACTTTCAGCCCCGCCCAGGCCCTGTTCTACCACCCCCGCAACAAGAACCTGGCCATCACCGGGATCATCGAGGCCCTGCTCTACGACGCCCAGCGCAGCCACGGCGAACGTTACGACGTGCTGCGGCACTTGGCCGACGTGGCCGACCATTGCACCCTGTGCCACCGCTGCGCCGCGCCCTGCCCCGTGGACATCGACACGGCCGAGGTCAGCTTCCTGGAGCGGGAGATCCTCAAGACCCGCAACTACAAGGCCACCCCGCTGCCGGTGCGCATGAGCCTGAGCTTCCTGGGCTCGCGCAACGCCCTCTACGTGAAACTCTTCCGCTGGACCGTGCTCAAGATGGGCATCCGCGCCCAGCGCCTGGGCTCGCGGATGGCCGCCCTATTGCCCAGCGGCTCGAAGCTGCGCCGGACCTGGCCCATCAGCCTGGTGGCCCGCCCCATGCCGCTGCCCTCGGAGAAGTCGCTCCCGGAGATCCTGCCGCCCTGGGGCGAGCGCCAGGCCCTGGTGCTGAGCGGCCCGCGCCCCTCGGGCAAGGCCGTTTTCTACTTCCCCGGCTGCGGCAGCGAACGCCTCTACGGCGAGGTCGGCCAGGGCGCGCTGTACGTGCTTCTCAAGGCCGGGGCCACGGTGGTCCTGCCGCCGCCGGCGATGTGCTGCGGGTTCCCCTTCGGGGCCAACGGGCGCAGCGCGGAGAAGAAGCGCATCGAGCTGAAGAACGCCATCGTCTTCAGCCAGATCAAGGACATGCTCAGCTACCTGAAATTCGACGCGGTGGTGGTCAGCTGCGGCACCTGCATGGAGGCGCTCGACCACCAGAGCGCGGCGACGGTGTTCAACGCGCCCCTCAAGGACGCCGCCGGCTGGGCCCTGGCGCAGAAAAAGCTCAAGCACGAGCCCATCGGGGAGGCCCTCTACCACACCCCCTGCCACGACAGCCTCAAGGGCAAGGGGGTGGAGACCATCAACGCCGCGGGCGGGGACGCCACGGACGTGCCCGCCTGTTGCGGCGAGGCCGGCACCCTGGCGTTGAGCCGCCCGGACATAGGCGGCAAGCTCTTCGACCGCAAGGAGGGGGAGGTCCGCAAGGCGCTGGAGGCCAAGGGCAAGCCCGACGGCGGCATGGTGATGATCACGAACTGCCCGGCCTGCCTGCAGGGGCTGGGCCGCCAGGAGCGCTTAGGAATCAAGGTCGAGCACCTGTCGGTGACCCTGGCGGGCAAGGTGGACCAGGCCTGGAAGCGCGAACTCAAGGAATGGGCCGACCGGGCCGAGGTCGTCGCCATCTAGGGGTCGACGGCCCGGCCCCCGCCGCGGAGGAGGAAGGCGGCCGCGACCGCGAGGGAGCCCGCCGCCGACAGCGCGATGAGGCCCCCCGGACCCAAGGGGCCGTCCAAGGCGTCCACCAGAAGGGCCGCGGGCACCATGGCCAGGGTGCCCAGGAAGTTGTTGGCCGCCATCACCCGGCCCTTGGCGTCGGGGGGCGCGCCCCGCTGGAGCAGCGCGTTCAAGGGCACGACGAAGACGCCGGCGGAGACCCCCACCCCGGCCAGCGCCGCCCAAGCCAAGGGAGCCCGGCCACGCCCGGCCCATCCCAGGGCCAGCCCCGACAGCCCCATCCCTAAGGCGCCCCAGGGGGCCAGACCCTGGCCCCCTTCCCCCGGGGCCAGGCGGCCCGCCAGCAGGGATCCCAACCCAACGCCGGCGGCCAGAACCACCCCCAGCGCGGCCACGCCCGTGGCGCCGAGCCCCAACACCTTCGTCCCCAGAAGGACCACCGCCAGTTGCACCAGGGCCCCGGCGAACCAGAAGTAGCAGACGCCGGCGTTGGCGGCCCACAAGCCCGGGTCGCGGCGCAGGATGCGGGTCCCGGACACGATCTCGGACCACAAGCGCCTTGGACTCAAGGGGCGCCGCCGCGTCGGCTCCGGCGTCTCCCCTATCCCCAAACTCGCCAGGGACCCCAGCGCGGCCAACCCCACCAGCACCCAGCCCAGGCCCCCCAGGTCGCCTCGGAAGCGGTGGAACAGGGGGGCGCTGAGCGAGGACCCCAGCAGGATCGCGGCGAAGGTGCTCATCTCGACGAGGCCATTGGCCGCGGCCAGGTCCGCGCCCGGCGCCAATTCCGGAAGAACCCCATATTTGGCCGGGCTGAACAGGGCGAACTGGGTGGCCAACAGGAAGAGGACGGCCAGTTGCAGGGGGAACCAGCCCGCGCGCAGGGCGGCCCAGGCCAGCAGCATGATCCCCATTTCGCAGGCCTTCACCGCGATCAGGACCCGCCGCTTGGCCCAGCGGTCGGCCATCCAACCGCCCAGACCCGAGAACAGCAGCGTGGGCAGCACGAACAAATTGGAGATCGCCGCCAGATTGGCGCCCTCACGCGCGGAGGCGCCCCGCGCCATGCCCGCCATGGTCAGGAAAATCAGGGTCCACTTGAGCAGGTTGTCGTTGAGGGCGCCCAGGAACTGGGTGAGCAGGAACGAGGAGAAGCCCCACCGCCTCAGCAGGGGGAGGTACGCGGCGCGCGGCATGGAAGGAGGATAGACCAGGGCGCGGGGACGTGGCAAGCCGCCCGCTTCTGCGGCCCCGACGCCGCGAAGCCCCGGCGGCTTTCAGGCCCCCGCGGAGGCCCCCTCCACGATGCGGGCCGCCCGCAGCAGTTCGCCCACGCTCCAGGCCTGGGCGAAGCAGCCCCGCGGGGCGTGGGGCGGGTCCCCGTCAAAGATCTCGGAGACCGAACCCAGGCAGGCTTCGTCGAGGTGGGGCTCGAAGCCCGCCAGAAGGTCCTGGGCTCGGCGCAGCCCCTCGCGCCCGCGGTAGCGCAGGAGGGCGTCGATGGTGGGGCCCATGAGCCAGGCCCACACCGTGCCCTGGTGGTAGGCTCCGTCGCGGGACCCCACCCCGCCCTCATAGCGGCCGACATAGCGCGGATCCCCCGGGGCCAGGCTGCGCAAGCCCCGGGGCGTGAGGAGGTGGACCTCGACCCAGTCCAGGACGCGGCGGGAGCGGCCCTCGTCCAGCAGCGGGAAGGGCAGGCTCAGCGCGAAGATCTGGTTGGGCCGCGGCGAAGGGTCCGGGCCTTCCGGGGCCAGCACGTCGCGGCAACGCCCCAAGGACTCGTCCCAGAAGCCCGCGGAGAAGGCCGTCCGGGCGCCTTCGGCGCGGGCCGCCAGCGCGCGGGCCGCGTCCCGGTCCCCGGCCTCCTCGGCCAGCGCCTGGGTGACGCGCAGGGCGTTGTACCAGAGGGCGTTGACCTCGACGGGCTTGCCCCTGCGGGGGGTGACCACCCAATCCCCCACCTTCGCGTCCATCCAGGTGAGCTGCACGCCCGCGGCCCCGGCCCGCAGCAGGCCGTCGGGGTCCACTCCGATGCCGTAGCGGGTTCCCCGGAGGTGCCAGTCCACGCAATCCTTCAGGGCCGGGAGGCAGCGCTCCAGCACAAAGCCGCGGTCGCCGCCGGCCCTCCAGAAGTCGTGGACCGCGACGAAGAGCCACAGGGTGGCGTCCACGGTGTTGTACTCGGGCGCGGCCCCGGCCTCGGGGAAGCGGTTGGGCAGCATGCCCTGGTCCAGGGCGCCGAGGAAGGACTCCAGGATGCCCCGGGCCTGGGGCAGCAGCCCCCGGGACAGGCACAGGCCGCGCAGGGCGATCATGGTGTCGCGGCCCCAATCCTCGAACCAGGGATAGCCCGCCAACACGGTCTCGCGGTCCCGCCCGCGCACGAGGAATTGGTCCGCGGCCAGGCCCAGGCGCGGACCCAGGCGGCCCCGACCCGCCACCCCGGCACGCAGGGCCGCGCGCCGTGCCGCCTCGGAGCGCCACAGGGAATCGAGGTCCCTGCCCGCGGGATCGCCCGTGGACACGGCCACGTCGACGGGCTTGCCCGGCACCAGTTCCACCGCGAGGGTGCCCGGGGTCCAGAGGTCCTCCTCGAAGTCCAGGCCCCGTTCGCGCTCGCGCTCGTATTGGAAGCGGTACCACCAATCCGGCCCGGGCGTGAAGGAGGCGCCCTCGACGCGCAGGTGGATCCCGGGGACGCCGTCGTAGGGCGCCAGGGCCAGGGTGCCGCCGTCCCACCGCGCCCCGGCCCTCAAGTAGGGATTGGCGTGGGCCAGGGAGTGGATGCCCCGGGGGGCCAGGAAGGGACGCAGGATGAGGCGGCAGGGGGGGCAGCCGGGGGCCGCCTCATAGCGCAGCAGCACGAGGTCCTCGCCCCAGACCGCGGCCAGGGTCTTGCGCACGCGGACCCCCCCGGCCTCGAAGGCCATCCAGGGGAAGTCCCCGCGCCCGAATTCGGCGACCCGAACTCCGTCGTCCGAGGGCGCGGCCCCGGGGAAACGGTTCGCGGCCAGGGCGTAGGAGCCCGAGGCGCACTCCAGGGTCTCGTCGAGCTTGGACAGGAGCACGCAGCGCCCCACCGGGGGCCGCAGCGCCGCCACCAGGACGCCGTGGTAGCGGCGGCTGCCGCTTCCGGCGTAGGTGCCCGAGCACCATCCGCCCCGACCGTTGGCCTCAAGGTATTCCCGGGACTCGAGGTCCGCGAAGGTCGGCGGGCTCATCCGCCCGCTTCGAACCCGGGATACAGGGTCATGCCGCCGTCGACGAAGAGCGTGGTGCCGTTGACGTAGTCCGAGTAGTCCGAGAGCAGCCACACCGCGGCCCGACCTATCTCCACGGCCTCGCCGATGCGCTTGTAGGGCACCAGCTTCATCAGGGCGTTGTAGGCCTCCGGGGTGCTCCAGGCCTGGGTGTTGATGGGGGTGCGGATGGCCCCGGGCGCGATCGCGTTGACGCGGATGCGGTGCTGGGCGACCTCCTGGCTGATGGACTTCATCATCATCATGACCCCGCCCTTGGAGGCCGCGTAGTTCACGTGGCCCGCCCAAGGGATGGTCTCGTGGACCGAGGACATGCACAGAATCTTGCCCGCGCAGCAGGAGAGCTCGGGCCGGACGCCCTGGAGCTTGAATTGGCGCACCGCCTCGCGGGCGCAGAGGAACTGGCCCGTGAGGTTGACCCCCAGGACCTTGTTCCACTGGGCCAGGGTCATGGCGTCGAAGGCGGCGTCGGCCTGGAGCCCGGCGTTGTTCACCAGGATGTCCAGCGCGCCGAACTCGGCCACGACCTTGCGGAACATGGCCTGGACCTGGGCCTCGTCGGAGACGTCGGCCTGGACCGTGATGGCCTTGACCCCGAAGGCGCGGGCGGCCTTGGCCGCCTCCTCGGCCGACTCCGGCCCGACCACGTAGTTGACGGCGACGTGGGCGCCCGCCTCGGCCAGGGCCTCGGCGACGGCCCTGCCGATTCCGGAATTGGCCCCGGTCACCAGGGCCGCTTGGCCGGCCAGGATGCGCTGGGCCGGGATTTTGGGCAGGTGGGGCTGAAGCAGCCCCTGTTCCTTGTAGTAGTCCTCCATGCTCACCTCGAAGGGGGTCGCGGGGGGTCCTCGTCCAGCATCAGGGCGACCAGGGCCGTCCAGCCCGTCTGGTGCGAGGCCCCCACGCCCCGCCCGGTGTCGCCGTCGAAATACTCGAAAAACAGCACATGGTCCCGGAATTCCGGGTCTTCCCGCAGCAGGGCGTACTGGCCGAACACCGGCCGGTGGCCGCCGGGATCCTTCAGGAACAGGGAGCAGACCCTCCGACGGATCTCCTCGGCCACCTCGCCCAGGTTCAGCCGCACGCCGGAGCCCACCGGGCATTCGACGGTGAAGGCGTCCCCGTAGTAGCGGTGGAACCTCCGGAGGGACTCCGACAGGAGGTAGTTCACGGGGAGCCACACGGGCCCCCGCCAGTTGGAGTTGCCGCCGAAGAGGCCGCCGGTGGACTCGCCGGGTTCGTAGTCAACGCTGTAGCGGCGCCCCCCCAATTCCATGGAATAGGGTTGGTCCTTGAGGCGCCGCGACAAAGCCCGGACCCCGCCGGGGGAGAGGAAGGCGGACTCGTCCAGGGCCCGGCGCAGCAGACACGTCATGCGGAAGCCCCGCAGGAGGGACAGCAAGTGCTCTTCGCCCTGGCCCGGCTCCTTCCATCGGGACACCAGGGCCGCCAGGTCGGGCCGGTGGGTCAGGAACCACTCCATGTGCCGCTTGAAGCGCGGAAGGCGTTCCACCTCCTCCGCGCGCAGGTTGGCGACCGCGAAGAGGGGCACCAGGCCCACCAAGGACTCGATCTTCAGGGGCACCGCCCGGCCATCGCCGGTGTGCAGCACGTCGTAGTAGAAGCCGTCCTCCTCGTCCCAGAGCCCCGCCCCGCCGCCCATGCTGTTCATGGCCTGGGCGATGTAGAGGAAGTGCTCGAAGAACTTGGTGGCCATGTCCTCGTAGGCCGGGCGGGAGGGGGCCAGTTCCAGGGCGATGCGCAGCATGTCCAGGCAGTACATCGCCATCCAACTGGTGCCGTCGGCCTGCTCGAGGTAGCCCCCCGTCGGGAGGGCGGCGCTGCGGTCGAACATGCCGATGTTGTCGAGCCCCAGGAAGCCGCCCTCGAAGACGTTGGCCCCCCGGGCGTCCTTGCGGTTGACCCACCAGGTGAAGTTCAGCGTGAGCTTCTGGAAGACGCGTTCGAGGAAGTCCAGGTCCGGCTTCCCCGAGATTTCGGCGTCGCGGCGGTAGACCTGCCAGGCGGCGAAGGCGTGCACGGGAGGATTGACGTCCCCGAAGGCCCACTCGTAGGCCGGGAGCTGGCCGTTGGGGTGTTGGTACCATTCCCGGGTCAGCAGAAGGAGCTGGCGTTTGGCGAAATCCGGGTCCACCTTGGCCAGGGCCACGCACTGGAAGCCCAGGTCCCAGGCCGCGAACCAGGGGTACTCCCACTTGTCGGGCATGGAGATGACGTCGTCGGCGCGCAGGTGCGTCCACAGGCGGTTGCGCCCGGACTTGCGCCCCTCCGGGGGCGCGGGCTGCCCCGGGTCGCCGTCCAGCCAGGTCCGCACCTCATAGCCGTAGTACTGCTTGCTCCACAGCAGCCCGGCCAGGGCCTGGCGCTGCACGAGACGCCGATCCGGGTCCGTCACCCCCGCCTGGATGGCATCGTAGAAGGCGTCGGCCTCGGCGCGCCGGCGGGCCCAGACCTCCTCGAAGTCCCCGAAGCCGGCGTTGGCTCCCTTGGCCAGGCGCAGGCGCACCGAGGCCGACGCGCCCGGGGCCACGGTGAAGCGGTGGCGCAGCGCGGCCTTCGTCCCGCGCGGGAAGGCGGAGACGGCGTCCTCCTCGTCCCCGACGATGCGGCGGTGGAACCCGTCCTTGAACACGCCGTGGCCTTTGAGGCCCCAAAGGGCCGGATTGGTCTCGTTCTCGCAGAACAGCGCCTCGTCCGAGGCGTCGAAGGCCAGGGACCAAGTCCCCCACTCCGGGTGCATGGCCTCCAGCAGGCCAGGTTCCAAGGCCGCGAGGTGGGGCCGCGGCGCCCCCGGCGCCCAGGTCCAGGTGTTGCGGAACCAGCACTGCGGGATGATTTCCAGGTAGGCGGGCTCCGGCCCCCGGTTGACGGCCGTGTAGCGGCAGAGGATGTCCTCCGGGCCGGCCTTGGCGTACTCGATGAGGACGTCGAAGTAGCGGCCGCCGTCGAGGACCCCCGTGTCCATGATCTCGTATTCGGGCTGGTCCCGGCCGCGGCGGCGGTTCTCCTCCACCAAGGCGGCGTAAGGGAAGGCCGCCTGGGGGTACTTGTAGAGCATCTTCAGGTACGAATGGGTCGGGGTGGAGTCCAGGTAGTAGTAGAGCTCCTTGACGTCCTCACCGTGGTTGCCTTCGTTGCCGGTGAGGCCGAACAGGCGCTCCTTCAGGATGGGGTCGCGGCCGTTCCAAAGGGCCAGGGCCAGGCACAGGACCTGCTTGGAGTCGCAGATCCCCCCCAGGCCGTCCTCGCCCCAGCGATAGGCGCGGGAACGGGCCTGTTCGTGGGGGAAGTGCTCCCAGGCGTTCCCTCCGGGGCTGTAGTCCTCGCGCACCGTGCCCCATTGGCGCTCGCTCACATAGGGGCCCCACTCCCGCCAGGGCGCCGTCCCGAGCCGGGCCTCCTCCAGGCGCGCGTGTTCGGGCGTGGCGATGCGGCGCGGACCCGGCGTGGCGCTCAACGGGAGGGGGTCCGGGACGGCCGGAGGCGCCCGGAGGGCTGGGGCGGAAAGATCAACTCGTGGCGGCGTATTGCGGCGGAAGGCGAAGGCACGGGGGTCCTCCTGGTCGAGCGGTCCGGCGGCGGAGCCGCCGATGGAACATCATACCACGCCTCCGCCGATCCAAAATGGGGCCACCCAATTCGTTACCAAACGCCCCCCGCGGGCAAGGGCGCGGCCCTAGCGGAGCGTCCCGCCGCTGAGCAGGCGCAGGTTCAGGAGGGCCTCGTCCGCGGAGGCTTGGGCCTGGACCAAGCCGGCCCGGGCCCGCGAAAGGTCCATCTCCGCGTCCAGCACCTCGCTATCGGTCACGGTCCCGGCCCGCAGCCCCAGGCGCGCGAGCCGCACGCTCTCGAGGCTGCGCTTGAGCACCTTGAGGCGGGCGCGGTACAGGTCCACGCCGTCCCGGAAACGGTCCTTCCAGGCGGCGAAGTCCTTGAGGGCCTCCAGCCGGGAGGAGTCCAGGGAATCCTTGGCCCCCTGCTCCTGGGCCGCGGCCTCGTCCCAGCGCGCCTTGTCCAGGCCCCCGTCGAAGAGGTTCCAGGTGGCCTGGGCCCCGACCATGCGCTGGTAGGGGAAACCGGAGGTGGGCAGGATCTCGGGGTTGAAGTCCCCGTAGCGGTAGTACTCCTGGTCCGCGAACAGCGAAAGGCTGGGGGCCCAAGCCGCCAGCAGGGCCTCGCGGCGGCGCTTCAGGGCGCGCACCTTGAGTTCCAGGGCCCGGAAGTCGGCCCGCCGGTCGAGGTCCGGCTCCAAGGAGGCGGGCACCGCCGCCGGATCGGGGACCGGCAGGGCCCCTTCCAGGGGCCGCGCGTCGGCGGACAGCCCCATGGCCGAGGCCAGGTCCAGCCGGGCCAGGGCCGCGGCGTCGCGGGCCTGGCGCAGGACCGCTTGGGCCTCCTCGCTCTGGGCCTCCACGCGCAGCACCCCGAAATGCGTGATGCCGCCGCTCTCCTCGTAGTCGCGGGCCAGGCGCAGGTGCTCCGCCAGGGTCCGCGTGTCGGCCTCCGCCGCGTCCACGAGCAGGCGCGACGCCAGGGCTTAGTAGAAGGCCGTGGCCACTTTGAAGCGCAGGCGCTCGGCCGCGTAGCTCCGTTGAAGGAGCGCGGCCCGCGCCTCGGCCAGGGCCGCCTGGCGCCCGCGGACGCCCCGCCATCCGTCGAACACCGTCCAGCCCACCCGCACGTCCAGGGTGTCCTGGGGGAAGGCCGTGGGGAAGGCCAAGTCGTTGAACCCGAAGGCGGGAAAGGCGATGTCCGTGGAGCCGTACTGCCCCTGGAAGAGGTGCTGCCCGTCCACGTCCAGCCGCGGCAGGAAGGGGGCCAGGGCCTGGGCGCAGCGGGCCTGGGCGGCCCGGACCCGGTCGTCGAGGGCCCGGAGCGCGGGGTTGCGGGCCAGGGCCTCGGCTTGGGCCTGGTCCAGCGTGAGGGCCCCGCCGGGACGGGCGCACACGAGGCAGGCGGCGAGCGCCACGAGGGCGAGGGTGGGACGGGCGGGCATCGTCACTCCGCGAGGATCGGTTCTTCGTGGTGGGCCCCGTGGCCCACGGTCCGGCTGGGGAGAAGGAGCGCCGGCACCACGGACACCGCCAGCACCAGCAGGCCGCCGAAGACGAAGGTGTCGTCGAAGGCGCGCACCGCAGCGGCCCGCCCCAGGTCCCGGCCCATCACCGAAACCGCCAGCAGGCGCGCCCGCGCCGGGGCGTACCCCAGTTGGAGCGCCCGCCAGTACGCGGAGCGCACATGGGCCAGCGGCACGGCCGGATCCTGGCTCATGCCCCCGGCCAGGAGCCCCAGGTGGGTGTGGCTGCGGTGGTCCATGAAGCTGGCCAGGACGGCGATGCCCAGCGAACCGAAGACCTGCTGGGTCAGGTTGAGCACCGAGGAGACCTGGGCCGACTTGGCCGTGGGCACGGAATTGAGGGCCGCGGTCATGACCGGGGCCACCATCAACGCGATGGCGCCGGCCCGGATGAGCTGCGGCCAGATGATGGCCCAATCGCCGCTGGAGGCGTCCAGGCCGCGGTAGGCCAGCATGAAGAACCCCATGCCCAGGGCCCCGACCGTGACCAGCCAGCGGGGGCCCACCCGGTCGCTGAGGCGCCCCGCCGCGGGCATGACCAGGGCCAGCAGGAGGGATCCCGGCAGCAGCAGCAGGCCGCTCTGGAGCTCGTCGCGGCCCATCAGGTTCTGCATGAACATCGGCAACAGGAAGGTCGCCCCGAAAAGGCCGATGGGCCGGCCTATGGTCACCAGGAAGCAGGCGCTGAACACCGGGGACCGGAACAGCCCGAGGTCCACCAGTCCGTGGGTTTGGGGGATCTCGGCCAGCAGGAAGCCCACGAAGCCGACCGCCGCCAGGATCCAGCAGGTCAGGATGTAGGCGGAGCGCCAGCCCTCCTCCTCGCCCTTGGACAGGCCCAGCAGCAGCGCCACGAGGAACGTCGAGAAGAACAGGAAGCCCCAGAAATCGAAGGGCGGCCGCTCCGTAGTCGGGGGCGCCGCGCCCTCCCTCAGCATGGCCAACCCCAGCACCACGGTGAGCGTCCCGATGGGCAGGTTCACCAGGAAGATGGAACGCCAGCCCAGGTGCAGGGTGAGGTAGCCGCCCAAGGTGGGCCCCAGGGCCGGGCCCAGGATGACGCCCATGGCCCACAGGCCGATGGCCTTGCCCCGTTCGGCCGGGGGGAAGACCTCGGCCACCATGCTCATGGCCAGGGCCGTAATGAAGCCCCCTCCCGAGGCCTGGAACACCCTGGCCGCGACCATGGTTCCGAGGTTCACCGAGAGCCCGCACAGCAGCGAGCCGACGGTGAAAACGGACACCGCCACGAGGAAGAGCCGGCGCGAACCGAAGCGCGCCTTGAACCAGGCGGCCATCGGGATGAACACGGCGTAGCCCAGCATGTAGGCGGTGACCACCCACTCGATGCCGTCCACGGTCGAACCGAAGCCGGCCATCATGTCGGGGAGGGCGATGTTGACGATGCTTGAGTCCAAGCCCGCCATCAAGGTGGCGATCATCACCACCATGAGGACCTGCCAGCGGTAGCCGTCGGGAAGGGGTGCGGGTCCCAGGGCGGGGACATCCTGCATCAGCGCACCCGGATGCGCACTTCCACGGACTGGCCCACCCGCAGATGGGCCCCGACGCCGGGCTCCAGGGCGATCTTGACCGGGATGCGCTGCACCAACTTGATGAAATTGCCCGAACTGGTCTCCGTGGGGATCATGGCGAAAGTGGACAACGTGGCTTGGTCGGCCTCCATCACCCGTCCCTCGAAGTGGCCCCCCTCGTCGACGTCGATGAACACGGGCTGCCCCGGGCGGACCGCGCCCGTGTCCGTCTCCTGGACGTTGGCCGTGACCCAGGCGTGCTCCATGTCCGCCACCGACACCGCGGTCTGTCCGGTCTCGATGCGGTCGCCCGGGTCCACCGCCTTCTGCACCACGACCCCGGCGAAGGGCGCCCGCAGGACGCGCTGGCTGAGGGCGATGCGCGCCAGCTTGAGCCGGGCGTCGCTCTCCTGGGCCTGCGCCTCCAGGGTGTCCAACTGGCGCCGGGAAATCCCGTGCTCGGCGGCCAGTTCCATCCCGCGCTTGAGGTTTTTGGCGGCCAAGGCCGCCTGCGCCGCGGCCAGCTCCAAATCGGCCTCGGCGGCGGAAGGGTCCAGTTCCACGAGCGGTTCGCCCTCCGTGACCCGGTCGCCCTCCTCCACATCCACCCTCAGCACCTGGCCCCCGGCGCCCTCGGGGGCCACCCGCGCGATGGTGGCGGAGACCGAGGCGTCGTCGCAGGAGACGTAGGGGCGCACGGCGAAGAACCAGGTCGCCAAGCCGGCGACGGCGGCGACGGCGAAGACGCGGGAGGCCACGACCGCGGCGCGCTGGCGGTACCAGGGCAGCGGGGGGATGGCGTAGACGGGGGCGCGTTCCGGGATGGGGGGCGCGGCGGTGTCGGCGATGGACGGCACGGGTTCCTCGATGTCCGGGAAAAACTCGATGTCTGGAAAATAGTGTTCGAAGGGCCGGAGGGCCGGGTGGGCCGCGGACGGGCTCCCCCGTCCGGATTCGCCCCCTTACCGCGGGCCCCGGCCGGGTTCAGCCCCGTGGGACAGGGCCTCGGTCAGGCGCTCCAGGGTCTCCACCAGGCGCCGGCGTTCCTCGGGATCCATGCGCTCGGCCAGGGACCGGGCCAAGGCTCCGTAGGCGCGCTCCACCTGGGCCGCCTGGGCCCGGCCCTTGGGCGTCAGGCGCAGCACCCAGCGGCGCCGGTCCGAGGGGTGCTCCTCCCGGGCGACGCTGCCGGCCCGGATGAGGGCCTCGACGATGCGCCCCGTGGCGGCGGGATCGGTGATCGTGTGGCGCGCCAGCTCCGCGGGGGAACATTCCCCCCGGCGGGACAGGAACTTCAGCACGCCCGCCTGCTTGGTCCCCAGCCCCAGGGGCTTGAGCGCGTGGACCGCGCGCAGGTTCAGAGCCCGCCGGAACCTCCCGAAGCTGTCCAGGATTTCGATCATGGACCCTTCCATAGTGGATACGTCCATCATATCCCGAACGGCGCGCGCTCGTCAAGGAGCCGCCAGCCCGGCCGCTGGTTCCACCGGAACGCTAGGATCCGGGACGGGGCTCCAGCTCCGCGGGCAGGAGGCTCCACTCCAACAACGCGACGAACCCGTCCTTTAGGGCGAAGACGAAACGGCGGCCGTCGCGGTGGACCAGGGATCCGGGGACGTAGCGGTGGGGCTCCCTCCAGGCCACGCCCCTGCGGACGAAGGCCACCGCGCCGGGGAGCTTGGCGGTGCATTCCAGCGACCCGAAGGCGCGCAGGTGGCGCTTGGCCTCCTCCACCGTCCCGGCGAGGTCCAGGAAGCGCTCCGCCGGCTCGACCCGCGTGAAGTAGCTGGCCCGCGCTTCGTCCTGGGGTTCGGCCGCGTCCCAAAGGGCCGGCAGCGCCGCTGACACCCGGGCGGCGAGGCGGCCCATGGCCATCTGGCAGCGCAGGTCGAGGCCGTCCTGGGACTCGTCGTCCTCCAGCGGGAAGGCCTCGCGGGCGAGCACCGGGCCCCGGTCCCATTCCGGCGTGACCCGGTGGCAGCTCACCCCCCAGACCCTGTGGCCCTGGCGTATCGCCCTCAGCAGGGGCCAGGGCCCCCGGCCCACGGGCAAGGGGGAAGGGTGGAAGTTGACGGCGTAGCGCAGGTGCGGCGCCCACTCCGGAACCCGCCAACGGTACCCCGCCACCACCAGGGCCTCGCAGCCGGCCGCGGCCAAGGACTCCAGGTCCGACGGCTCCATGCGCGAAAGCTGCACCGGCAGGCCCAGAGAGGCGGCGTGGGCCGACACAACCTCGCCCTGGAAGCGGCCGTCCATGCTGTAGGTGAAGAGCTTGAGGGGCTTCCAGCCGGCGGCCAGGAAGGCCTTCCACACGGGATCAAACTTGTCCGAGGTGGCGACGGCGAATCGCATGGGCATCTTGGGCCTCCTTCAGACGGCGTCCAGGCCCGGCTCACCGGGGAGGGGCCGGAAACCCAGGACCCCCTCCAGGAAGGCCCAGGTGCCCCGGCGCACGGACCTCCAGTCCCGGTTCATGAGGTCGCAGGCCAGCACGTGGTTGGTGGCGTCGGGGAACTCCTCGTGGCGGCGCAGCCCCGGTGGCGTGCCCAGTAGGCCGAACATCCAGCGCGCGGCCCACACCTCGATGGTCGAATCGCGGTGCGCGCGGTCGCGGTAGTAGACCGCCGAATAGAGCGGCTGGCGCACCCGGGCGAAGTCCGGGGGGTTGGCGCAGGCGTCCAGCAGGGCCTGGAGCTGGACCGCCCCCTCCAGGCGTTGGCGCTGGTACCAATAGCGCGCCGGCTCGGGGCCCTCGTTCCAGGCGTTGTATCTGCCGCCCTTCACCAGCCGGGCCAGGTGCAGGCCCCAGGGCCAGGTCATGAGTCGGGATCCCGGCTGGCGGATGCGGATGTTGGGCGAATAGAACACCAGTGCCTGGACCCGGTCGGGGTGGAGGCCGGCCAGGCGCAGGGCCAGCGGGGCCCCTGAACTGGTGGCCATGATCAGCACCTTGCGGCCCAGGGCGCCGGCCAGGACCAGGGCCTCCTTGGAGTCCTCCCAGAGGCCATCGGCGGTCATGTCGAGCAGGGGTTCGGCCACCTCGAGGCCGTGGCCGGCCAGGCGCGTCAGCAAGAGGTTGGCGCCGTAGCGGCGGGCGGTGTCGGCGTGCACGGGCGCGCCCTCGCGCCAGGTGGCCGAATAGCCGTGCAGGTAGACCAGGCACCATTCGGTTTGCGCGCCGGGCTCCCCGGCCCAGAGGACCCGGGCTTCGTTGTCCGGGCGCACCGGGAAGCGGGCCTCCTTGGCCCTGAGCCAGGCCTCGGCGCCCGCCGCGTCCGTGGGCAGGCCCCCGGGCAGGGCCGGATCGAGGCGCGGACGCCGCGGACGGGGACCGGTCGCCCAGGCCGCCAGGGCCAATCCCGGCAGGACCCACCCCGGGCCCACGGTCAGCGCCGCCCCTTCAGCGCCGTGCCCAGGACCCGCCGCACCTCGCGCTCGGCCTGGCGGGTCCGGAGCGTCTCGCGCTTGTCGTGCTCCTGCTTGCCCTTGGCCAGCCCGAGCTCGACCTTGGCCCGCCCGCGTTTGAAGTACACGCGCAGAGGGACCAACGTCACGCCCTTGGTCGCCACGGCCGCGGCCAGCTTGCGGATCTGGTGGGCGTGCATGAGCAGGCGCCGGGAGCGGGTGGGGTCCCCGTTGTAGCGGTTGCCGTGCTCGTAGGGGTTGATGTGGAAGTTCAGGAGTTCCAGGTTGCCCTGGCGGTCCAGCCGGGCGTGGGCGTCCTGGATGCGGCAATGCTTGGCGCGCAGGCTCTTGACTTCGGTTCCCTTGAGCACCAGGCCGGCCTCGTGGGTCTCGAGGATGAAGAAGTCGTGGTAGGCCGCGCGGTTGCTGGCGACGAGCTGCAGCGGCGCGGCGGGATCGTCCTTGGGCATGGGACCAGACTAACAGAACACGGGCCCAGGGGATAGCGGCCCCGGATCGCGGGTCAGGCGGGCCCTTGCGGCGCGCGGGGGAGGAACACCAGTTCCGTCCCGGGGCCCACGCCCGCGGAGGCCAGGGTCCCGGCCGGGAGTTCCAGGGCCCGCACGCTCCAGGGCCTCAACAGCCCCCTGGGCGGCCCCCACACCAGGCGTCCGGGGGGCACCGAAAGGGCCACCTTGAGGACCCGTCCCCCGCGGTCGAGGAAGGCGGCGTCCAAAGGGAAGCGCATCCCGAAGGTGTGCAGGGAGGCGCAGGGGCTGATGAGGAGGCCTTCGCCGGGCCCGGCCGAGGCGCGCCCCAGCCAGCCATGCACCCGCTCGAAGGCGCCTTGGGTGGCCCAGGCGCGCGCCGCCAGGGGGGCTCCGGAACGGGTCTGGACCATCAACGGCAGCACGGCTCGCGGTGGAGGAAGGAGGCGTTTTTTGGGCCCCTCCCAAAGGTGGGGCCTGTTAGAATGCGCGCATGACGCGCCGAACCCGCACATCCCCCCGGGACGCCGGGATCCTTCTGGCCCGGGCCGAAGCCCTGCGGGCCCGCTCCCGCTTCAAGGCCGCGCGGGGGCTGTTCCTGGAGGCGGCCCGCCGGGACCCCGAGGCCGGACCGCGGGCCTGGCGGGGCGCGGCGGACTGCGCCCGGCTTTTGGGCGACTTCCCCGCCGCCCTGGGGGACTACGCGCGGGCCTTGCGGGCCACGCCAAAGTCCGACCGCGCCGCCCGGGCCGACCTGGAGGCCGGGGCCGCCCTGGCCTGGCGGGGGGCCGGCGAACCCCGCAGGGCGCTGAAGGGTTTGCGCCGGGCGCTGGCGGCCTACGCCGGCCTCCAGGACGCCGAGGGGCTCGCCTTCTGCCGCTGGGCCCTGGGCGGCGCCTGGCGCATCGCCGGGGACCTGGGCCGGGCGCGGACGGAACTGCTGCTGGCCCGCCGGGCCTACACCGCCCTGGGGGACGCCGAAGGGCTGGCCTACACCCACTGCGCCCTGGGCGGCGTGCGGCGCATGCTCGGGGACGCCCGCGGGAGCCGCGAATGCTACGCCCGGGCCCACGCCGCCATGGTCCGGCTCAAGGACGCCTTCGGCACCGCCTACACCCACTGCGGCCTGGGCAACGCGGCTCGGGCCGCCGGGGACCCGGAGGCGGCCCTGCAGAGCTTTGGCCGGGCCGAGCGCGGCTACGCCGCGATCGGGGACCGGGTCAGCTACGCCTACACCCTCTGGTCGCGCGCCACGGCGCTGAAATGCCTGGGTCGGGGCGCCCCGGCGCGCCGGGACTTCCTGCGGGCGCGCTCCCTGTTCCGCGCCACCAAGGACCGCCGGGGCCTGGCCTATGTCGAGATGGGTCTGGCGGAGCTGGCGGCCTTGGCGGGCCGGGGTGCCGAAGCCCGGAGGCGTCTGGGCCAAGCCGCGCTCTTGGCCCGGGGCTTCGCCTGGGAGGCGCGCCACGTCCGGGCCCTGGGGGCCCTTCTGGGGAACCAACCGAAGCGCGCCGCCGCGGCCTACCGCGGCAGCGGCTCGCGCTTCAGGCCCGGCTCGCTCCCGGTGGCCTGGCCCTAAACCGCATCTTTAGGGCCCAGTCTAAGGGGCCTCAAGCCGGGCCTTGGGTCGCCCGGACCGGGGATTTCAGGGCAGGACGGCCAGACGCTGGAGGTTGTGGAGGCCGGAGGGCTGGGTGATGTAGACGAGGTAGATGCCCGTGACGACCTGGCGGCCGTTGTCATTGAGCCCGTTCCAGGTGTCGACGTGGGGGTTGCCCACCGCCACGAGCGTGCGCACCAGCCGCCCGATCATGTCGAAGATCTGGATCTGGCTGCCCGGCGCGATGTTCCCGAAGCGCAGGACCCCGGCCCCGTTCTCGAGATGGAACGGGTTGGGATAGACCTCGGGAGGCCCGGCGCTTCCCGGGACTGGGGTCCAGGTCGGTGAGGCGCTCGGGCTGGCGGTGTAGGTCGGGGTGACCGTGGGCGTGTCCGTGATGGTGGGCGTGGGGGAGAACGTCGGGGTAGCGGTGAAGGTCGGGGTCACGGTGAAGGTGGCGGTGGAGCTCGGCGAAGCCGTGAAGGTCGGGCTCTCCGAGAACGTCGGGGTGATGGTCGGCGTGGGCGTGATGGTGGCGCTGTCCGAGGGCGTGGGGCTGACGCTGGGGGTGAGCGTGGCCGTGCGCGTCGGCGAGTCGGTCGCGCTCTGCACGGGCGTCGGCGTGGGCGTGTCCGTGGGCGTGGTGCAGGTGCTCCCGGTGGTGGTCGTCAACGCGGCCAGGACATAGGAACCGAAATAGGAGGTGGGCGGGTAGGTGGACTGGCCCGGGTTGGCCGAGTCGTAGCTCCATCCGGTGTAGCCGCTGCCGCTGGAGGTGTAGATGAGGCTGGGGCCCGAGGAGCCCAGGTTCCAGGCGCTGAAGGGGACCTTGTTGGAGAGCAGCCACTGCACCATGGGCGGGACGAAATCCTCGGCGTCCACGGTCGCGGTGGGCGAGTAGGTGGTGCCGCAGGAGTAGCCCTGGGGCTGGTCGGGCCCGAATTCGGTGATCACCACGGGCTTGACCCCCAACACGCCCTGGGTCGTGAACTGGACGCAGGGCCCGATGTTGGACCCGGAGCATCCGCACCCGTTGAGCTTCCAGGGGTAGATGTGGGCGGCGTAGACGACCCCCGCGCCCCAGGTCACGTCGTTGAGCCAGTAGGTGCTGGTGGTGCCGTCGTTGCCCGCCGGGCCGGCCAGGCCAGTGAGGTCGAAGGCCCAGTTGATGCCGCCGGCGAAGACGACGTTGGAGGCACCGGTGTCCCGGATGGTGGTGAGCAGGTTCTGCATTCCGGGGGTGTAGTAGGCCGTGCAATCGGCCTGGGCGGTCTCGGTGCCGCCGTTGCGCCAAAGGGTCCAGCCGGCGTCGTTCTGGGTCAGGTTGGTCGCCCCGCCGCAGTTGAGGGTCTGGTTGTAGTGGGCACCGCCGGGCTCGTTGTAGAGGTCGAACATGACGCCCGGGTATTTCGAGGCCGGGAAAGCCGCGGCCACGCTCTGCCAAAAGGCGATGGAGCCGTCGTCGGGCATGTCGTGCTGGCTGGAGGCGCACGCCGAGGTGCCGATGCCGCTCCAATGCAGGTCCAGAAGCACGTACATGCCGTGGGCGTCGGCCCACTGGACCACGTCCGTGACCATGGCCTGGTAGGCCGGGCCGGAGTCCCCCTGGGCGTTGCCGCTGGTGGTGCAAGGGGAACCCGTGCCCGTGCCCAGCCAGAGGTCCTGGTTCAGGGGGATGCGCACGAAGTTGCAGTGCCACTGCTCCTGGGCCACCTCCACCGAGGTCAGGACCTCGGAAGCCGGGAAGGCGCCGGTGCCGGAACCGCCACCGTAGCCTTGGACCGAATACTCGAAGCCCGAAACATCCACGCCCCGCAGATAGACCGGGCAGCCGCTGGAGGTCTCCAGCGAGGCACCCACGACCATCAACTGGGGCGGCGACGCCCCAAGACCCGCTGGAAGCAGGCCCAGCAGCAGGATGGCGATGTTTCGTTTTACGGAGCCAGGTTTCATATCCCTATAGATACCAAAAGGGGCTAAAAGTTTCACGTTTAAACTTTGGGGAAATCAAATATTTTGAACGCCTTGCCTTCCGCTTCCGAAAAAGCTTTCGACAGCCACGCAAAAACCTTGTTCCGCCTTTCAGCACAATTTTCGCGATTTAGAGATATTTTAAAGCAACCCGAAGCAAGGTCCGGGCTAAAGTCGAAAACGAACCCGAAAATCCGGTCTATGCCCGCCCTCCCTATACCCCAGCCTCCCTGCAGACCCAATCCAAGCTTGCGGTAGCCTCAACGTGCACCGGACCCGTGCCTGCTTTCCTGCCCTTCAGGTCCGGCTCCGCCGCTGAGTCCCCGAAATCCGGCCCCTCGCTTCTGAAGCCCGTCGCCCGGCCCTCGGCGCCCCGGTCCCCAGGCGCCCCTCGATGCGCCGGTCCGGCACCAGCCACATCAGGGCCACGGCCACATACATGGCGTAGGAAAGGCGGGTATCCAGGGGGCCCAATCCCATCCCCAGGACGTACAAGGCCATCGAGATCCAGCCCTTGGCGTCGCGCCCTATGGCCCGCGCCAGCAAAGATCCGGGTCCCTCCAGCCTGAGCAGGGTCCGGATCAGGATGGAATAGGCCGTGGCCGCCCCCAGCAAAAGGGTGCCGTAGAACTCCACGCGCAGGGGTCCCAGACCCTGCTGGGTGATGGCGCCGGTGGCGAAGGGGATGAGGGACAGCCAGAACAAAAGATGCAGGTTGGCCCACAGAACCGCCCCGTCCACCCGCCGCACGGCCTGGAAGGTGTGGTGGTGGTTGACCCAATAGATGCCGACGAAGACGAAGCTCAGGGCGTACTTGCCCAGCTCCGGCAGCAGGGCGGCCAGGGCGCCGACGCCCGCGGCGGGCCAGCGCAGCTCCAGCACCAGCACGGTGAGGATGATGGCGAAGACGCCGTCGCTGAAGGCCTCCAGCCGGGACTTATCCACGCGCGCCGCTCCCCACCAAGGGCCTCAAAACGGCCGCACCAGCTCGCGGCCGTCGGCGTCCGGAAGCCGGCCCACCCCGATGACGATCATGTCGTAGATCCACCAGACGCCCAGGCCCCCGAACGTCACGAGCTTGAGCAGCCCTTTGCCGACGTAGCCCAGGTAGAACCGGTCGATGCCGAGGTGGCCGAGGAAGATCGACAGCAGAAGCGCGGCCAGCCAACTGCGCGGCGCGGAGGGCATGGGTGCTCCGGGAGCAATCCCCCAAGGTCCGGCACGCGGCCTAAGGGGGGGAGGGACGGGCGCCCGAGACCGGGACCGGTCAGGCGTCCAGGATGGCGTCGGCGAAGAGGTTGGCCTTTTCGACCCGCTCGCCCAGCCGCATCTTGAGGCGCCCCAACTGCTCCCCGGTCCATCCCAGGGAGCGGTAGGCGTCCTCGGACAGGGCCGGCGCCGGGCCCTCGAAGCCCCCCGCCGAGCCCAACTCGCGGCACAACAACGTCGAGATATGGACCACCCGCACGGTCTCGAGGTTGCGGGTGGCCTTATCCGGCTCGAGGTGGTAGCGCGCCGCGTCGCCCAACAGGGTCGGCAGGCGCCACCGATCCAAAAGCGCGCCGCCGACCTGGGCGTGGTCGAAACCGAAGATCCGGCGCTCCGCCTCGGCCAGGCCCAGCCCCTCCACGCGGGCCCGGTCGCGGGCCTCGCCGAGGCTGTGGGGATCGCGCATGGCCAACGCCAACTGGCCCACCCGGTGCAGCAGACCGGCGACGTAGTAGGGGTTCTCCCCCGGGGTGGGATCCTCCCGGTCCATGAGCCGCGGCGACTCCAGCAGGCCGCAGCAGACCGCGGTGGCGACGTTGTGGCGCCAATACCCGCGGAAGTCTATGCCGGGGGCCAAGCCCCGGAACGCGTCCATCATGGAGGCGCTGGCGACGATCTCGCGGAGCTGCAGGATGCCGATGCGGCTCAGGGCCAGACGCACGCTCGGCGTCTTCCCCGAGGCCCCGTAGAAGGCCGAATTGGCGACCCTCAGGGTCGCGGCGCTGAGGGCCTGGTCGCGCTCGACCAGGGAGGCCAGCCGACCGAAGCTCGACGCGTCGGCCGCTCCCAGCACCTCCCCCAGAAGGGCCGGCGGCGAGGGCAGGCGGGGAATCGAGTCGAGGAAGGAATCCAGGTCCACGGTGGCCTCGCCAGGGAATGCTCCGGCCGCCCGAAGGGGATGGGCCGGGGCTTCCCGTCCGTGCGTCAGGGCGCGTCGGGATGGGCTCGGTCGAAATCCCGTTCCCGGGCCTCGTTGAACTCCAAAGCGCCGCGCTCGGCGTCCTGGTAGGCGGTGGTATAGGTGACCTGGAGCCCCACCACCCCGAGGGTGGAGAGGATGACCCCCACCCAGTCCAGCCTGCGCCGCACGAGCATGGAGCCGATCGGGGCCAGGGCCAGCGCGGAGAACCCCGCGGCCACGCTCAGGCGCACCGCCCCGCTGGCCCACTGCCCCACGTAGATCTGCCCGGCCCCGGGCAGGATGGACCAGGCCGTGGCGCCGGACTGGGTGCGGTAGGGCACCTTCGCGGCGGCCAAAGCCCAGGGGACCAGGGGCGAGTCGGGGTAGCACTCCCGCAGCCTCCGGACGGCGCCTTCGGCGCCCGTCGGGAACCCGGGCAGGTCGACATTGCGGTAGACCCAGCCCAGGCGGTAGAGGGCCAGGGGCGCCAGGGGCGAGTCCGGGTAACGCTCGAGGAGCGCCTCGTAAAGCTGCGCCGCGGCGTTGTAGGCCTGCAGCCGCAGGTCGTCGACCTCCAGGCCCGCGGCCAGGTAGTTCAGCGGGGAGAAGTCCGTGGTGGCGGCCAGGATCTGGGCCGCCAGGGTCAGGTCGGCCGAACGCCTCAGGGTGAAGCGGTAGAGGTCGAAGGACTCGGCCTGGAGGAACAGGGCCCGGTCCGGGGTGGGCGCCTGAGCCAGCCCCAGGACCGCGGCGTCGCTGCGGGCCAGGCGCGAGGTCGAGCGGGTGAAGTCCGCGTCCCGGCGGGGGATCAGCACCGAGGGGGCGCATCCGCACGCCAGCAGCCCGGCGGCCACGATCCAACCCAGGAAAGATCCCGCGCGACACCGTGGCATGGCCCATCTTCGCAGCGGCCCGATGCCGCTTCAAGGGCCAAACCTGTCGGGGCCGGCCCAGGACGCGCGCTCCGGAAAGGCCCCCGGGCACTCCGCGGGCCGAACGCGCACCGGCCTATGCGCGACCGCAAATGTGACCAGGGAGGGGATCGAACCCTCGACCCACGGATTAAAAGTCCGTTGCTCTACCAACTGAGCTACCTGGTCGTGTAGGTTTTACAAGGCTTTTTCGATCCGATCCGCTGGTCCAGACGGCTTGTGTAGCATCTGTGTAGCAGAATTTGGAGCCAGTCCCGGGGCTTGCGCCAAAGGGGCAGTAGTATCGCCCAGGAAGGGCCCCGATTTCAACCGCATCCTTTGCTGCCGCCTCGCCCCGTTGACGGCCGTCTCGTTGATGTACAGGAGGGTGGTGGAGAGATCCCTGTGGTGGAGCAGGTTCTTGATCTCCACCGGGGAGTAGCCCTCTATGGCCATCTCCGTGGCCGCCGTCTTGCGGGTCGAATGCAGGGTCAGCCCTTCCAGCCCGGCCTTGGCGCAGGCGGCCCGGAAAGCCGAGGCCACGGCGGAATAGGGGATTTGCCCCGGCTCCCGCTGAACCTTGCACCGTTCGGGCTGGCGTAGGGTATCGCCCTCCGGCCACTGGAACACCAAGTCGCCGTCCTTCTTGCCCT
>DAIDJD010000093.1 GCA_027451505.1 candidate division FCPU426 bacterium | reverse complement strand
GGGTCCGCAGGTCCTCGGAGGTCTTCGACGACAGCACCGAGATCACGATGTCGCGCAGCTGGGCCTTGCGGTTGCCGATTTCGTAGCCGAACTCGGGGCTGGAGCCGTAGTTCTGCTCCAACTCGATGGTCGTGCGCAGGTAGTGACTTTCCTCGGTGTCGGCCAGGTTCACCAGGAAGTCCCCGAGGCTGTCCAACTGGCCGAGCTGCGGCCGCGGCTCGATGACCTTCTGGGTGCCGGACGCGGCCCGGTTCGCCAGGAAGGCGTAGGTCAGCACCGTACCGAGTACGGACACCGCCAGCGTCGCCAACACGACGATGAGGATGGTGCGGAGCATGCTCTTGTCATCGGCCATGAATTGCCTCCAGTGGGGTCACGCTGTGAAGTCTCAGAAGGTCAGCGGCTTGGGCGCTTCGCCCGCCGCGGGTTCCATCGGCTGCTGGTCCGAACCCTGGACCGGCAGGCTTCCGCCGTCCGAAGGCAGCACGGCCGGGTTGAACTCGCGCCGCACCAGCGCGTGGTCCTCGAGCTCGTTGAGGAGCGGGCCCTTGAGGACCTGGATGTCGATGCGCCGGTTCATCCACCGGTGCACACCGTCGGAGTTCGGAACCAGCGGCTCGTAGGGGCCGTACCCCGTGGCGCTCATGCGCTCGGGCGCGATGTTCTTGCGCGACAAGTACTTGACCGTGTTCACGGCCCGCATCGCCGAGAGGCTCCAGTTGTCCCCGGAGCTGTCGTCCGTGTAGCCGTTGACCTCGATGGCGTTGTTGGTGGTCTCCAGGACCCGCGCCACCGCGTCCAGCACCCGGCGGTAGAGCGGGGGCAGAACCGCCGAACCCGGGCGGAACTTGACCTTGTCGGCGTAGACCCGGATCAGCACGCCGCGCTCGTTCAGGTGCACGTTGACGGCCTGGTCCAGGCGCAGCTCCAGCAGGTACTGCCGGAGCTTCTCCTTGATCATGTCCTTCTGTTCCTGGCTGTTCGGGAAGACCACCGGCTTGGAACCGGAGGCCGCCCCGGTGGCCGCCAGGGAGGGCGGGGCGTACCCGAAGGCCAGGCTGAAGGCCTCCTGGACCGCGGCCATCTTGGACGTGTCCGGGGAGGATTGGGCCCACATCACGATGAACAGGGCCAGCAACAGCGTCACCATGTCGGTGTAGGTCAGCAGCCAGCGTAGGCCGCCGGCCGCGTCGTGGCCGCCGCCGCCCCCGTGGTCCCCGCCGTTTTTGCGTTTGCGCGCCATGGATCCCCTTCCCTAACGCCCGTCGCCGGGCGAACGTGGATGGTCTTCAAGGCCCCCTCCGGGGCCGGCCCCCCGGCTCACGCCGGGGGGCCTGAGGGCTACTCCTTCGCCGCGGGCGCGGCCGAGGCGAGCCGCTCGCGGTCGGTGGGCGACATGAAGGCCCGCATCTTGTCCTCGACGATTCGGGGGTTGTCGCCCGCCGAGATCGCCAGGATGCCCACCAGGGTGAGCTCCCGGATGAAGACCTCGTTCTTGCTGCGCAGGGACAGCTTTCCGGCCAAGGGAAGGAAGATGAGGTTGGCGAAGGCGATGCCGTAGAAGGTGGCCGTGAAGGCCACGGCGATGGCGCCCACCAGCTTGGTGGGGTCGGTGACCGAGCCCAGGGCGTGGATCAGGCCCGACACCGCGCCGATGATGCCCATGGTCGGCGAGAAGCCGCCGGCCGCGGTGAAGATCTCGGAGCCGACCTTGTGGCGGGACTGCATGTAGGCCGTGTCGGTCTCCAGGATCTCGCGGATCATCTCCCCGTCGGTGCCGTCGACGACCAGCTGCAGGCCCTTCTGCAGGAAGGGATCCGTGATGGTCGCGATGTCCTCCTCCAGTCCCAGAAGGCCCTCGCGCCGGGCCTTGCCCGCGTAGCCCACCATGGTGGTGACCACCTCCACGGCGTCGTGGCGCTTGGCCACGAAGGCGTTCTTGAGGATGCGGCCCAGGTTGCCGATCTCCTCCATGGAGAAGCTCAGCAGCGTGGCTCCGCCGGTGCCGCCGATGATGATGAGGAGGCCCGCGATGTTCCAGTAGGCCGCCAGGGGGCCCAGGCTGAAATCCGCGTCGATGAGCAGGGCCAGGAAAAGGAAACCCCAGCCGCCAATCAAGCCTGCGATGGTTGCGATATCCAAGCGGTCCTCCGGAAAACCCGAAAAAGTGTTTCTCGATCCCAGTAAAAGGCCCCCCAGGGGGCCCCTGCTACGGCTTTTCGTCCCCGGACAGCACCGGCGGCGCGGCCAGCCGACGGAACTCGAGGATCCTGGAGACGACCTCCTCGGGCGTCTCCTTGACCGTGAGCTTCTTGCCGTCGCCCAGGGTCACGATGGTCTCGGGCGAGCGCTCCAGGTACAGGATATGGTCCTGGTTGATCCAGAACTCCGTAGCGTTGAGCCGCGTGAGTCGAATCATGCTCCAACCCGTCGAAGATGGCGGGGGGGCGCCCGGCCCTCTTGCCCGGGCGGCCCCCCTTTGGGTCTTGCCTTGCCTTACCTCACCCCTAACGAACCCCGCTTACGCCGGGATGGCGTTGAACAGGTCCGTGTAGAGGTTGCCCTGCGTGGTGATGACCTTGGAGTTGGCTTGGTACATGGTCTGCGCCAGGATCATGTTGGTGAGTTCCGTGCTGAGCTGGACGTTGCTCTGCTCCAGCGCCCCTCCCTGGATCTGGCCGAAGCCGTCGGTGCCGGCCGTGCCGATCTGGATGGAGCCCGTGTTGGCGGTGGTCTCGAAGTAGTTGCCGCCGTTGTTGGTCAGGCCGCCCGGGTTGGTGAAGTTGGCCAGGGCCAACTGCGCCACCACGATGGTCTGGCCGTTGGTGAAGCTGGCCTCGATGCCGCCCGTGTTGTTGAACGACAGCCCGGTCAGGGTCCCCTTCTCGTAGCCCGTGGTCGACTTGGTGTACACGGTCTGGTTCGGGGTGTAGACCCCGGTGGCCGGATTGGTCGTGCCCCCTCCGTAGAACCCGGTCAGGCCGTCCTTCTTTCCCCAAGTCGCGGGCGTGGTGCCGGCGGCCGGGATGTTGGGCGTGCCCAGGTCCAGGGAGAAGGTGAAGGGGGTGATGGAACCATCGATGTTGGCCAGGGTGATGGCCGGGTTCTGGCCGACGACCCCGGTGGAGTTCCCGTTGGAGGCCAAGGACCCGTCCCGGTTGAACGCCACCGCATCGGTGAGGGTGGTTTTGACGCCAGCTCCCTGGCTCCCCCCGTTCGCCCCGCCCGAAAGGACGAAGGCCCCCGCGTCCGGATACTTGACCCCCGCGGTGGGCTGGGTGTTGTTGGAGGTGTCGAAGATGAAGTACGACCAGCTCGCGCCCATGGCCGGCGTGTTGTTGGTCTGGTACCAGTACACCGTGAAGTTGGTCGGCGTCCCCAGCGAGTCGTAAACCGTGAAGTTGCTGGTGGCGTCGGCGTTCTGCACGATCAACTGCGCATCGGCCGGGCCATTGGCGCCGCCCAACTGGGCGTCGGCGTTGGCCGTGGTGATGCCCGCGGCCACCAGCTTGTTGTAGTTGGTGTCCGGGGTGTAGCTGTCCAAATTGCCCGCCAGGGCCACGCCGGCCTGGGACGGATCGGCCGGATTGAGCCCGGCCAGGCTGGCCGAGGCCGACAGCTGAAGGTTGTTGGGGATGATGATGTCGCCGATGGCCGAGATGTTGCTGGTGTTCAGGGTCTGGTTGGCGCTGACCATGGCGGGCACGGTTTTGGGCGGCACGTTGGTGGCGTAGCCCGCCGCCATGTCCGGGTTGGCGTCGACGATGTTCTCCTTCAGGGACCACCCCTGCACCAGGGCCCCGTTGGCCGTGACCAAATCGCCGTTGCTGTCGAAGGTCAGGTTTCCGGCCCGGGTGTACTGGGTCTGGCTGCCGGTCTGGGTGATCAGGTAGCCCTGGCCCTGGATGGCGATGTCCGTGACGTTGCCCGTGGTCTGGATGGAACCCTGCTGCAGGTCCAGCGCGATCGAACCCACGGTGACGCCCAGGCCCACCTGCATGGCGTTCACCCCGCCGATGTTCTGCGCGGAGTTGTCGGCCGAGGCGTAGGACAGGTCCTGGCTGATCAGCGTGGCGAAGTTCAGTTCACTGGCCTTGAAGCCCACGGTCTGGCTGTTGGCGACGTTGTTGCTGATGACGCTCAGCCATTGCTGCGAGGACTCCAGGCCGGATATGGCCGCTCCAAAAGCTCCCATGATGTACCTCTCATCGGGTTCAAGCCGCCTCGCTCAGTCGGCGGCTGCCCAGGCGTCCCAAAGCGGGTCCCGCCTGCCTTGCCTTCCCTTACACGATCACCGCGGCGTCGATGTTGGTGAAGATGTTGCCCTGCATCGCGTTCGCGTCCACGGCCGTGATCACCGTGAGGTTCTTGACGCTGACCACGAAGGCGACCTCGTCTTTGAGCACCAGGCACTCCTGGGAGCCCTTGGCCGCCGCCTGAGCCACCCCCTGCCGGAGCCTTTGCAGGTCCCGCTCCGTGAGGGCGATGCCCCGCTCCGCCAGCCGGGATTGGGCGTGGGCCGAGAACTTGAGCCCGCCTTCCTCGAGCTGCTGGGAGATCAGCTGTCCGAAGCCGAGCCGCCCCGCCGTGTTTCGGGCCGCCTGGGGGCCATCCGCCGGAACCGGCGGGACGCCCCCCCCTTGCACACCCCCCACCATGGCGTCAGTACACCGACGTCACGGTCGAAAGCTGCACAGGCACCGTGGTGGTGCTGCCCTGCGGAGCCACCTGGAGCACCGGCGTCCCGTTCTGGAACTGGATGCCCGCCACCTGGCCCGTGACGCTGCCGCCGCTGGCGTTGGTGCCGACCACCGTGGTGCCGATGAGAGCGGTGGCCTGCGAAACGCTTTGCATCGCGATCAACGCCGACAGGTTGGTGTTGAGGTCCTGCATCTGCGTCAGGCTCTCGAACTGGGCCTGCTGCGCCAGCATGGTGGTGCTGTCCACCGGGTTGGTCGGATCCTCGTTCTGCAGTTCCGTCATGAGCATGTTCAGGAACTGCATGTCGAGGCTCTGCCCGGATTGCGTGGGACCCGCCAGTTTCGACGGTGAGGCATGGTTGTACAGCGCCGCCAACGCCGAGGATGTTGCCGAAGAAGCCGCTGAAGACATGTCTGTTCACCCCCTTTCGTGTGGTTTTTGTTCCGGCCTCAGGCCAAGGCGCTGAAGCCCCCCCCGAGGCCGGACAAGCCGGCTCCGGAGGGATCCGCGGGGGCCGTCGTTGCCGCGACGGGCCGCGAAAGGGTTGCGGCGAGGGGCCGCCAGGCCTGGCCCGGATCCTGGCGCGGCTGCGAACCGCCACCGGAATCCGCGGCCATTCCCAGGGCCACGCTCACCTCATTGACGGCCACCCCATGGGATTCCAGGGAAGCTTTGAAGCCGCTGAGGTCCCGCGCCAGGGCGTCCCGGACGTCCGATCGTCCGGTCACCAGGTGGGCGGTCAGTTTGCCGTCGGCCAGGACCAGGTCCACCTGCACCAGTCCCAGGCTGGCCGGGGAAAGGCGGATCAACAGGCGTCCGGGCGTGGCCGCGCCGGATTCGTTCACGGCCCGGGCCACGGCATCGGCCACGTACGCGGGCACCGCGCTCCCCGCGGGCCAAGCCCCGTTGTTGGAGGTCGCGCCTCCCTGGGCGCCCTCGCGCCCCACCGCTGCCACGGCCGCGGCTCCGACCTGGAGCGCGGCCCCGGATGGGACCGATCCCTGGTTCGCCGCTCCCGGACGCGTCGGCCCCGCCGACTCCGCGGTCCTTCCGTTGCCGGAAGGGCTGGCCGATCCCGGAGCCACCGCCGCCTGGTTGGCCACCAGAAGGGACGCTTGGGCCTGGGACGGGGTCCCGGCACCGGACTGGACTTGGGCCTGCCCGGACTGCTGCTCGGCCTGGGCCACCGACGCATCCAGGGACGGTCCCGCAATGGCGGGGTCCAGGGACGGGGCCGCGCCCGAAACCGCCTGCGCTTGGATCGCTTCTCCCGGGGCCGAAGCCAGGGGCTCGGTCGGCATTCCGGCGGCCACAAGAGGCTCCGGCGCGGCTAAGGAGCCACCCAACACCGCGAAGGATCCGGCGGTCGCGGGCAAGGGCGCCACCACCCGCGCCGGGGCCGCGTTCGCGTCGGCCTGGGCCTGGGGCTGCGCCGGGGCCGGGACTGGCCGGGCCGAGGCCACCGGCGCGGACTGGGGATAGACCCAGGAGCCGTCGCCCTTCAAGGTGACCAGGCTGTCGGCCTGCGCGCTCAGGGGCAGACCCGCGGACGGATCCAGAACCTCCAAGGCGAGGCCCGCAGGGATGTCCAACGTGGCCGGAAACTCGGCTGCCGCGGACCCGGGCTGGCCCCCAACCTGAGGCCCAGCCTCCGGGACCACGGATGTCTGGACCGTGGACCCCGGCTGGGCCTGCGCCGGAGCCGCCGAAGCCTTGTCCGATGCGGCGGACATGGACGCCGCGGCCCGGGAATCCGCGGAAACGGCCAGCCCGCCCGTCCCGCCACCGGCGGAGACCTGGGGTAACGCGAAATCCGGAGCGGGCCCAGCGGCGAACGCCATTTCGGGCGCGTAGGCCGGCGCGCTCTGGGTTCCGGAAAGGAGCGCCAACACCGCGGCGAAAGCGTCCCCCTGGACCGGCCCGGAGGGGGCCGCCGGGACCTGGACCTGGCTCTGGGCCGCGCCGGAACCGCCCGCGGCTTTGGCCGACGAACGTCCCGCCTGGGCCGAGGCATCGCGGGCCTTCAACTGCAGGAGCCGCGGCAGGGCCGTGGCCAGCATGCGCACCAAGCGGGCCGACTCGGCCGGGCCCAAACCCGCGCCTTCGCCTTGGCTCGCGACCAAGGCCGCCAGCAACTCGGGATGGCGCGCCAAGTGGCCCAGATCCGAGGAGCCCTGGCCCGAAAGCTGGTTCAACAGATCCGTCAGGGCCTGGCGGGCCTGGACGGAAAGGGCCGACAGGGGATCGGTCCCATCCTGCACCCCTTGGGCGGCCTGGGAAAGGGCCGAATCGAAACGGCTCCGGGACACGGCTTCGGAACGGGCAAGCGCCGAGTTCCGGTTCTGGATCTGGGCCAGTTCTGCGTTCGGGCGTATCCTCATGCGCTCACCTCCTTTCTTGACGTTCCAAGCCTCCCCGTCGCCGGGGAGGGATCAGGCCGTATAGGCCAAGTCGGACACGGCCCTTTGGGCCACATCGTCCAGGAAGCCTTGCTCCTCGCGGGCGACCTCCATGGCGTGCTCGCGGCGCTGCCGCTCCTCAAGGCGCTCCAGAACCAGGCGATCCCGCGACGCCTTCACGGTCTCTTCGCGCCGCGCCGACAATTCCTTTTCACGCTCCTCCAGGGCCACGCGGGCCTTCGAAGCGCCTTGGAGCAGGGAGGCGTGGCGGTTCCGGAACCACGTCTCATCCGCCAGGTCCACCCGCCGCGCCCGGCTTTCGCCCTGACGCTCCAGAAGGTCGCCCGCCTCGTGTTCCAGGGCGGCCAGTTCCATGAGGACCCGGTCGCGGGCGGCCTGGGCCCGGGCCAGTTCCAGTCGGCAGGCCTCCTCACGGCGCTTGCGCACCTCCAGGACCGTCTCCAGGCTGAAGCGGAAGCGCCTCACGCCCCCTCCGGCACCAGGGTCTCGAGCCGCCGCACCGCCGACTCCAGGGTGTCCTTCTCGGCCATGTCCTGCCTCAGGAAGGCCTCGACCGCGTCGATGTGGGCCAGGGCCCGGTCGATGCGTCGGTCGGAGCCCTTGACGTAGGCCCCTATGTTGATCAGGTCCCGCGCGCCCCGGTAGGCCGCCAGCACATCCCGAACCCGCCCGGCCGCGGCGCGGTGCCCCTCCGAGGCCAGCTCCGGCATGAGGCGGCTGACGCTCTCCAGCACGTCCACGGGCGGGTAGTGGTTGCGGGAGGCCAACTCCCGGCTGAGCACGATGTGCCCGTCCAGGATGGCCCGCACCGCGTCGGCCACGGGCTCGTTCATGTCGTCGGCCTCCACCAGAACCGTGTAGAGGCCCGTGACGCTTCCGCGGTGCGCCGTGGTCCCGGCCCGCTCCAGCAGTCGCGGCAGCAGGGCGAACACGCTGGGCGTGTAGCCCTTGGTGGCCGGCGGCTCGCCGATGGCCAGGCCGATCTCGCGCTGGGCCATGGCGAAGCGGGTCACCGAGTCCATCATGAACAGGACCCCCAGGCCCTGGTCCCGGAACCACTCCGCCACCGCCGTTGCGGTGAGGGCCCCCTGGCGCCGGATGAGGGCCGGCTGGTCCGACGTGGCCACCACCACCACGCTGCGCTTGAGCCCCTCGGCGCCCAGGTCCTTCTCGATGAAGTCGCGCACCTCGCGCCCGCGCTCGCCGACCAGGGCGATGACGTTGACGTCCGCGTCGGACTCCCGGGCCACCATGCCCATCAGCGTGCTTTTGCCGACCCCGCTTCCGGCGAAGACGCCCACGCGCTGTCCACGGCCCAGGGTCAGAAGGGCGTCGATGCTGCGCACCCCGGTGCTCAACGCCTCGCGGATGCGCGTCCGGTTCAGGGGATCGGGCGGATCCCTGTGCACCGGGACCTGACCCTCGGCGCCCAAGGGGCCCAGCCCGTCGATCGGGCGGCCCAGGCCGTCGAGGACCCGGCCCATCAGCCTGCGCCCCACCGGGACCCTGAAGTCATGTCCGGTGGGGACCATGAGGCTTCCCGGCCCGATTCCCTGCATCTCGCCCAAGGGCATCAGCAGGCTGCGCTCGTTGCGGAAGCCCAACACCTCGGCTTGGACGCGACGCTGGCCGTCGCTGGAATACACCCAGCAGATCTCGCCCACGCTGCTGGCCGGGCCGGTGGCTTCGAGCACCAACCCGATGAGCTGCTCCACCCGGCCCAGGGACCGCACCGGTTCCGTGGCCGCCAAAGTTTCAAAGAACCTGCGGGCCTCGGGGGCCCACCCGACGGCCTGGGCCGCCTCCGGGACCTCAGTCCCGTTCATGTCCGGCCTCTTCGAGCAGGCCCCTACAGATCTCCGCGAGCTGGCTGTCCAACGTGGCATCCAGGGTCTGGTACCCCGAGGCCACCCTCAGCCCCCCGGCCACTATCTTATCATCGGCCAGAAACTCGATGGATTTAAGCCGCTTCAAATTCAGCAGCCCGTCCGCCTGGGCCTGGCTCAGGCGCTCCAGATCCCCCGGATGCACGAAAACCTGAAGTTTCGACTGATCGGCCAACATCTGTGCCGTCTGTCGCAACAGGTTTTGAATGTGGTCCGGCCGGGTGGCCACCTCCCTGTGGATCACCTTGGCGGCCACCCGAAGGGCCAGTTCCACCAGGAGGGATTCCCGGTCCGCGAAATACGCGGACTTCTCGTCCCGTATCCCCTCCAGAAGCCGCTCCAACGCCGCTAGGCGCTCCGCATAGGCGGCCTTGCCCTCTTCCCGCCCCCGCGCCTGCCCATCGGCCAAACCCTCGGCTCGACCTTCGGAGTGACCCTCTTCCTTGGCCTTCTGGCGGGCCTCCGCAGCCTCGCGGGCCCCGCGCTCCCGGGCTTCCTCAAGAAGAGCCGCGGCCTTGACCTCGGCCTCCTTCAGGCTCTTGGCAGCCTTGGCCTTCAGTTCCGCGGCCTCGGCCCGGGACTTGAGGACCTGTGGGTCCTCGGCCTGGGGGCCTTCAGCCTTGGGTTCGCGCCGGCGCCTGAGCTCCTCAAGGAACGCCTCCGCCACCCGCTGCACCTCGTAGGGGCGCGGCGACCGGGCGTAGTCCTCGGCTCCGAGCACCCGGGTGCGATCAGACAAAGACTTCCTCCTCGCCGCCGCGCGCCACCACGATCTCGCCCATCTCCTCGAGCTGGCGGATGGTGTTGACGATCTTCTGTTGCGCCTCCTCGGTGTTCTTCAGGCGGGTGGGGCCCATGACCTCCATCTCCTCGATGATGAGGGCCTTGGCGCGCTGCGACATGTTCTTGAGGATCTTGGCCTTGACCTCCTCCCCGGCGCCCTTCAGGGCCAGGATGAGGTCCTTCTGGTCCACGTCGCGCAGGATGCGCTGGATCGACTTGTCGTCGATCAGCAGCACGTCGTCGAAGACGAACATCAGGCGCTTGATCTCGTCGGCCAAGTCGGGGTTGGTCTCCTCGAGCTTCTCCATGATGGCCTTCTCGGTGCTGCGGTCGACCCGGTTCAGCATCTCGGCCACGGCGCGCACGCCGCCGGCGGCGGTCATCTCCTGCGTGAAGACGCTGGCGATGTTGCGCTCCAGGACCTTCTCGATCTCCATGATGATGTCGGGCGTGGCGCGCTCGATGACGGCGATGCGCTGGGCCACGTCCACCTGGATCTCGGGCGGCAAGGCCGACAGGATGGTGGCCGCGTGCTCGCTGTTGAGGTGGGCCAGGATGAGCGAGATGGTCTGGGGGTGCTCGTTCTGGATGAAGTTGAGCAGCTGCTGGGGGTCCGTGCGCTTGATGAAGTCGAAGGGCGACATCTGCAGGGCGCCCTGCAGCCGGTTGATGATCTCGATGGCGCGCTGCTCGCCCAAGGCCTTCTCCAGAACCTCGCGGGCGTAGTCGACGCCGCCGGTGCTGATGTACTCCTCGGCCATGGAAAGCTGGAAGGTCTCCTCCATGACGGCATCGCGCTCCGCCGGGCTGACCCTCTTCATGTTGGCGATCTGGAGGGCGACCTGCTCGACGTGCTCCTCCTTCAGCTCCTTGAAGACCTCGGAACTGATCTCCGGCCCGAGCGAGATGAGCAGGATCGCCGCCTTCTGTTCGCCGCTGAGTTTCGGGACTACGGTCGCAGCCATGTCTGGGTGATCCTCCTAGGCCTTCTCTTCGGACAGCCAACGCCGGATCAGCATGGCGATGGTCTTGGGCTTCTCCTTGGCCAGCTTGATGACCTGCTGGCGGAGCTGCGCCCGACGCTGCTCCTCCAGGGCCTGCTCGCTGGGCCGACCCATCTGGTCCAGGGGGATAGCCGCCTCTTCGCCCACGCCCGCCCCCGCGTCGCCCACCCGGGTGATCTCGCGGATGAGGCGCTCCTGCACCCGCACCACCCGGGGCTTGAGGATGCTGTTGAGGAACAGCAGCAGGGCCACCACGACCAGGATCACCACGAAGCCCTTGAACAGGATCAGCCATAGCGCCGTGCGCTGGGCCTGGAGATCGGCCAACTGCGCCGCCTGGCTGTCGCTGGTGTCGAAGCTGACGTTCTCCACGGCCACCTGGTCGCCCCGCGCGATGTCCAGGCCCGCCGCCGCGATGACGGCCTGCCGGATGCTGTCGACCTGTTGGGGCTGGAGGCTGTCCACCATGACGGCCACGGAAAGCCGCTTCACGGCGCCGGGGGCCTCGACGACGTTGGAGACGGTCTTGTCCATCTCATAGTTGACCGTGTCCTCGGTCTTGGTGTAGCTGCTGTTGGAGGCGGTGGGATAGTACCCGTAGCCGCCGTAGGCGCCGCCGATCCCGCCACCGATCCCGCCGCCCGGGGCCTGGTAGCCCGGGATGTTCGTCTCCGTGCCCGGCACCCCCCCCGCGGGCATGGTCCCGGTCCCGGTGTAGCTTTCGACCTTGCGTTGGGAACTGCGCGGCAGGCCCTGGTTGTTGGCCACCGGCTGGTAGGTCTCGCTGTTCTCCTGGACCTGATCGAAGTTCAGTTCGGCCGTGACCCGCACCGCCGCCCGATTGGGCCCCAAAACCCGGTCCAGCATGCCGGATATGCGGCGCTCCATGTCGTGCTCGAAGCGCTCCTGGACCTCCATCTCGCCGTTAGTCTGCTTCAGCAAACGCCCGCCGCCCAGGGCCCCGTCCGCGCCGCCCTTCGCATCGCTCTCCTCGTCGAGGAGGTCGTCGCGCACCGTGTCGCTGAGCACGTCGCCGTGGGAATCCAACAGGGTGACGTTCTTGGGATCCAGGCCCTCGACGCTCGCGGCCACGAGCTTGACGATGCCCAGGATCTGGCCCTGGCTCAGGTCCGCGTCCGGGCGCAGGTCCAGCACCACGCTGGCCGTGGCCGGCTTCTCCTGGGAGCTGTAGAGCTCGGGCTTGGGCATCACCAAGTTGACGCGGGCCCCCTCCACCTCGCTGAGGTGGCCTATGGTCCGCGACAACTCGCCCTCCAGGGCGCGCTGGTAGTCGACCTGCTGGGTGAAATCCGTCACGCCGAAGTTGTTCTTGTCGAAAATCTCGAAGCCCACCCCCCCGCCCAAGGGCAGGTCCTGGCTGGCCAGGCTCAGGCGCGTGTCATAAAGCTGGTCGGCCGGCACCTCCAAGGTGGACCCATCGGAGGCCACCTTGAAGGGCACCCCGGCCGCCTTGAGCTTCGCCGCCAGGATCCCGGCGTCGTGCGCCGTGAGGTTGGCGTACAGCGGCTGATACCCGGGGCGCGCGCTGTTGTAGATGAGGAACCCGAGCCCGAGCACGATCAGCAGCGGCACGGCCACCAACACCGTGCGCTGCACGGTGTTGAAGCGCTGCCACGCGGCGCGGGTCTGGTCCAGGAGTTGACGGAAGAAGTCGTTCACTGAGAGCACCTCGCTCTATCAAACGGACATCTGCATGACGCTCTGGTACGCGGAGATCACTTTGTCCCGGATCGCCATGGTGAGCTGGAAGGCCAAATCCGCCTTCTCCAGGGCGATGAAGGTCCCATGGAGGTTGGCCAGCCCTGCCCCGTCGACCAGCAGATTACGCTCCCCGTGGTCGGCCTTTTCCTCGAGCCGACCCGAATCATGGATGGCGTTGGCGAAGAAATCCTGGAAGCTGGCCAAAGGCGAGGTTCCCGCGGCCTGGGCGGCCGGGGCCTGGCCCGTGGCCTGCAGGAAGCCGGCGGTCAGCGCCTGGTTCTGGACGATCTGCTCCAGGGGCGGTGTCGGCGGTATGGGTGCGATGGGTCCCACGCTCTATGCCCTCCCGTGGGCTTTGATTAGAAGGCCACCGATTGGCCGACGATGCCGATGGCCTGTTGGGCCATGCTCTTGGCGTTCTGGATGGCCGTCACATTGGCCTCATAGGCGCGCGTGGCGGACATCATGTCGACCATCTCGTTGATCATCGAAACGTTGGGCATGGCCACGTAGCCCTGGGCGTTGGCGTCGGGGTTGCCGGGCTCGTAGACCAGCTTGCCGGGCGTGGGATCGCCCACCACGCCCACCACGCTCACGCCCTGGCCGAAGTCCGCGTCGGTGGGCATCACCGCGCCGTAGGGGCCGGCCACGACCGCGGGAGTGGTGCGGGAGTCCGCGCCGGTGCCGTCGAGCGCGTGCTCGATGACCGAAGGCAGGCGGAACGGGGACTGGTCGCCCCCGCGGGGGGCGAAGACCACCATCTCCCGTTGGTAGGGGCCGCCCTCGGGGGTTCGGGTGGTGTCGACGTTGGCGATGTTGTTCGCCGCCACGTCCATGCGCAGCCGCTCGGCGGTGAGCCCGGTGGCGCTGATCTCGAAGCAGTTGTAGGCGCTCATCGGTCCCCCGTCACTTCGCGTTGTCGGTGATGGCGTCGAGCATCTCGGCGTATTCGTGCTGCAAGACCTGGGCCAGCCCTTGGTATTGGATCGTGTTCTGGGCCATCAGCGCCACTTCGCGGTCGATATCGACGTTGTTGCCGTCGTTGCGCAGGCTGGTGGCGTAGTCGGTGGTGACCTGGGGCCGCAGGGCGTCCAAGGAGGTCACCCCGGTGGTCTGGAGATCCCGGGGATCGGTCTGGACCAGGGGCAGTTCGTCGGCGGCCTGGGCGCGGGCCGCCAGGGCCTTTTGGAGCTGACCGCTGAAGTTGACCTCGGAACGCTTGAAGCCGGGCGTGTCCACATTGGCGATATTATTCGCGATCATGCTGTGCGCCAACGCCGACGCGTCCAGCCCGCGCTGGAGCATGTCCAAAAGGTCCGAAGAAAGCAGGCTAGCGATCACTATAAGGTCTATGAAAATAAGAGGATTCGGCGCGGCACCGCATTTATGGAATACAGTTCCGCGTTGGGTTACTTTTCAAGCAGAGGGATGTTAGTCTTGAGCTAAGTTCCTGTCAAGGGATTAATGGAACGCATTGAAAATCCAGCTTCTTTGCCTGTTACCCACATGGCCCAGATGGACGTTCCAAAACGTGGAACGAATGTCACGTTTTTTCTTGACGCCCAGGACGCGCACCCGAACCCTGCGGCTCCCCCCCTCCGGATCCATGCAATCCTTTTTCCCGAGCCCACTGCCGCATGCGCTCAAAAAGCTCCGCGTGCTCCTCCGGGGAAAGGCTGGCGGCCCCGGCGGGCAGGGCCAGCACTAAGCGGGCGGCCCAGGCGGCCAGACTACGGGAGTCCTTGAATTCCGCCTTCCTGCGCTGCTCCAACTGACCCCAGGTGCGGGCGTCCACCCTCAGTACGCGGGCCTCGCGGGCCGGGGCGGCCTTGCGCGGCGGGTCCGGGGCCGTGCCGCGTCCGGATTTCAGGTTCAGGAGCGCCTCGATCTGCTCCTCGGCGGGGGTCTTCATGGCGCACCTCCATGGGCGGGCCGCCCGGGCGCGGGCGATTCAGCCGCCGGCCAGGCGCTTGAGCTCGGAGAGCTCCTGGAGCGCCTCCAGCGGGGTCATGCGTTCGGGATCCAAGGCCCTCAACCGCTGCGCGGCCGCC
>DAIDJD010000092.1 GCA_027451505.1 candidate division FCPU426 bacterium | reverse complement strand
GCCTTCGCGGGGCTGTGGCTGGCCTTCGGGCTGGCGACCTGGCCCTGGCAGCTGTGGCGCTGCTACGACGGCGCGGTCCATTACGCGGAGGCCAACACCAACGCAGCCCTGGCCCTCAAGGCCCTGCCCCCCGGTCCGGTGGCCGTGGTCGACAGCGGCCTGCTGGCCTACTATTCCGGGCGCGAGATCGTGGACCTCCCCGGCATCACCGACCACGCCCAGGCCCTCGCATACGCCCAAGGGCCCGGCGCCATGTTCGAGACGCTGCTGCGCCGTGCGAGGCCGCCGGTGTACGGAGCCTTCCACAACGATAGGCCGGACTTCGACCTCAAACCGTGGATCGCCTCGGGCGTGCTGCGGAGGGTCGGCCCCTTGGCCCAGGACATGGGCTTGTACCGCTGGGACTATTCCGGCGTCGGCGCGGCGCAACTCCCGATCGCGCCCCCGCCCGGCGCGGTGGAGTTCGCGACGCTGCCCGCGGCCGACCCGGCCGCCGACGAGCTTTGGGGGTTCCGGCCGCAGGACCCCCGTGGAACGACGGTCCTGGCCCGAATGGCCCTACGGCCCGGGGGCGCGGGCGTCCCCGAGGGGGGACGGCGCCTGGCGGGATTCGAGCTCGCGCGGGGGGTCCCGCCGGAAGCGCGCTTCCTCCTGATGAGGGCGGTGTTCCCGGCGGCGGGACGCCTCCTGCTGTCCCAAGGCGGCCCTACCAAAGCGCTCGACGTGCTCCCCAGCCCGGCCGGAACGTATTCCGAGGTGGACCTGCCTTTGGACCCGGCGGAGAACGCGCGCCCGCTAAGCGTCAGGTATCTGAGGCCCGACCGCGACGTCCCCGCGGGTTTCGGGTTGTACCGACTCTGGTTCTACGCCTCGCCCCCGCCCCGCGCGGAGCCCTGAGACCCCTTCTTCACTCAAAAAAACGCCGCGCCTTCTCCACGAAGCCCTTACGGCGCGGCGGCGCCGGTTCCCCGGTCTCGCGGGCGAACTCCTCGAGGAGCTCGCGTTGGCGCGGGTTCAGACGCTCCGGCACCTCCACGACCAGGTGGGCCCGCAGATCGCCCCGCTCCCCGCCCCTGAGGTCGGGGACCCCCTTGCCGCGAACCTTGAGCACCCTGCCGGGCTGGGAGCCCGCCGGGACCTTGATGCGCGCGGTCCCGCCCTCCAGGAGGGGCACCTCCACCTCGGCGCCCAGCGCGGCCTGCGTGAAGCTGACCGGCAGTTCGCAAACCAAGTCGTTGCCGTCGCGCTCGTAGACGTCGTGGGGACGCACCCGCAGGAGCACCAGCAGGTCGCCGTCCTCCTCCCCGGCGCGCCCGCCCTCCCCCTCGCCCCGAAGCCGCACCTGCATCCCGTCCTCGACGCCCGCCGGGACGGACACCTTCACGCTCCGGGTATGGCGGACGCGGCCCTCCCCGCGGCAGGCGGGACATGCGTGCTCGACCCTGGTTCCGCGCCCCCCGCAGGACGGGCACACCGCCGCCACCGAAAAGAACCCCTGGTTGACGCGGACCCTGCCCGCGCCGCCGCAGCGCCGACACGGCGCCGGGCGGGTGCCGGCCTTGGCCCCGGTGCCGCCGCATTCCGCGCAACGCCGCGGCGCCGGCACCTGCAACAGCACCTCCTTGCCGAACACGGCCTCGGCGAACTCCAACTCGACGGCGGCCTGCAGGTCGGCCCCCCCGCGGGGCCTGCCGCCGCCGAAGAAGCCCTCGAACAGGTCCCCGAAGACGTCCCCGAACTGGGACTGGAAGGCGCCGGGGTCGAAGCCTCCGCCGCCGGAGGCCTCGTGCCCGAAACGGTCGTAGCGGGCCCGTTTCTCCGGGTCCGACAGGACGGAGTACGCCTCCCCGACCTCCTTGAAGCGCTCCTCCATCTCGCGCCGCCCGGCCTCGTCGAGGCCGGGATGCCGGTCGGGGTGGAACTCCGAGGCCTTGCGCCGGAAGGCCTTTTTGAGGTCCTCGGGGCCGGCGTCCCTGCCGACCCCCAGCACCTCGTAGTGGTCCCGTTTGCTCATGGACGCCGGGCCACCTGGACCATGCAGGGCCTCAGCAGCCTATCGCCCATGCGCCAGCCCTTCTGCAGCACCGCCATCACGGCGCCGTCGACCGCCGCGGGGTCGTCCACCTGGGTCAGGGGCTGGTGCTGGTTGGGGTCGAAGGGCTTCCCGATCTCGGCGGAAACCGCCTCCACGCCCTGCCGCCGCAACGCGTCCTCGAATTGGCGCAGCACGAGCTCCACGCCCTTCTCCAACTGGGCCAGCGGCCCTTCCCCGGCGGCCTCGCCCGCCGCGCCGGCGGCCTTGGCCGCGCCGAGGGCCCTCTCCAGGTTGTCGACGACCGGGAGCAGGGCCAGGACCACCTCCCGCGCGGCGAAGGCCTTCTCCTCGAGGCGCTCCCGGGCGACGCGCTTCTTGAAGTTCTCGGTCTCGGCCACCACCCGCAGGTATTTGTCCTGGGCTTCCGCGAGCTCCGCCTTCAGTCGCTCCTCGCGGCCCGAACCTTCCGCCACGAAGGACTCCTCGAAATCGCCGGCCCCGGGGGCGGCCTCCCCGGGCCCGTGAACGGGCGCCGCCTCCGCCGGAACCGCCTGCCGCCCGGGATCGCCCTCTTCGCGTTGCGTCATATCCGCGCCTCCGCCCGCCTAGGCGAGCATCTCCTTGAGTTCCTTGGCCGGCTTGAACTTCGCCGCCTTGCGGGCCGGCACCTCCACCTGCTCCCCGGTCTTCGGGTTGCGGGCGATGCGGGCCTTGCGTTCGGCGACCGTGAACACGCCCAGACCGGTGAGCGACACCTTCTCGCCGTGGGTCAAGGCCTGCTGCATGGCCGCGATCGCCGTCTCGAGGACCCGCTCCACATCGCGCTTGGGCAGGCCCGTCTTCTGGGAAACCTGGTCGATCAAGTCCACTTTCGTCATCGTGCGTACCCCTTTCTCGGCAAAGGCGCCCTCACAGCAGCGCCAGGAACACTTCGTTGGAGAGAAGCCGCCCTCGGGGTGTGAGCCTCAGGAAGCCCCCTTCGCGCTCCAGGCAGCCCGCCCGGAAGGCCGGGGCGAGCGCCGCGCCGAACTCGACCAGGAAGTCCCCCCGCGCGGCCGCCCAGCGCCCGAGGTCCAGCCCGCGGTTCATCCGCAGCGCCAGGGTGGCCTCCTCGGCCCGGGCCTCGCGCCCCTCCAGCCTCTCGGACTCGGCCACCGGGTCCCGCCCCGACGTTACGGCCGCGATGTAGGCGGCGGGCCCGCGCAGCCGCCCGCTGCGCACCCCGTCGACGAAGGACCAAGCCCCCGCCCCGACGCCCAAGGTGGGCAGGTTCTCCCAATACAGCCGGTTGTGGACCGCCTCGCGCCCGGGAAGGGCGAAATTGCTGATCTCGTACTGGGCCAGGCCCGCCCCCTCGACCCGGCGTATGCCCTCCTCGTACATCCCGGCCTGCTCTCCCTCCCCCGGAAGCGGCAGTTCGCCCCTGGCGGCGAGGGCATGGAAGCGGGTTCCCCGCTCCACCGTGAGCCCGTAGAAGCTGAGGTGCTCGGGTCCGCGCTCCAGGGCCCAATCCAGGCTCGCCTCCCACTCAGGGAGGCTCTGCTTGGGAAGCCCGAACATCAGGTCCAGGCTCATGTCCTCGAAGCCCGCCTGGCGCGCCAAGTCCCAGGCGCGCTCGCTGTCGGCGACGCGGTGGACCCGGCCGAGCGCCTCCAGGTGGCGGTCCTGGGCCGCCTGGAACCCCATGCTGATCCGGTTGAACCCCCCGCGGCGCAGCGCCCGGAATTTGCCCGCGTCGGCGGTCGAGGGGTTCGCCTCCAGGGTGACCTCGGCGTCCGGAGCCAGCCCGAAGGTTTCGCGGGCGGAGTCCAGGAGGTCCAGCAGGAGGCCGGCCTCGAGCAGGGAGGGCGTTCCGCCCCCGAAGTACACGGACCTCAAGCCCCCCGGCGCCGCGCGCAGCCCCTCCCCCGCGCGCGCGGCGATGTCGGCGGATACGGCCGCCGCGTAGTCCGGGGCCAGGTCCGTCATCCCCTCATAGGTATTGAAGTCGCAATAATGGCAGCGGCGCTCGCAGAACGGGATGTGGATGTACAGCCCGTGGACCATGGCGCCGCCGGGCGCCCTCAGTGCACCACGCCGAGGCGATCCGGCGGCCAATACCGCACGATGGGCGTGCCCTTGAGCTCGGAGGAACTCACCGGCCCAAAATACCTGGAATCCAGGGAGTTGTCACGGTTGTCCCCCATCATCCAGTATTCGTCCGGGCCCAGGCGGTAGGGCCCGAACCAGTCGCGGTTGCCGAGGTGATGGTCCCGGGCCCAGTCCGGCTGGCCGGGAACGACCGGCTCCACCGCCCCGCGGGGCTCCACCTGGTAGGCGCCGGCCGTCGCCATGTCCTCGATGCGGGCGTAAGCCCGGACGTAATCCGGCGCGGCCTCGAGGTAGTAGGTGCCCGTGGGAAGGTGGAAGGGACCCAGCCAGGTGGCCGACTCCTCCACGGCGCCGAAATCGTCCCGCGTGCGCGCGGCCGCCACCCCGGGGCGCGCCAGATAGGCCGCGTAGGCGGCGTCCAGGGCGTGCAGGCTCGCCGGCGCCACCGCCGCGAGGCGTCCGTAGCTGTAGGGCACATCCGCGGGCCGGCCGTTGATGTAGACGACCTTGTCGCGGACCTCCACCACGTCGCCGGGCACGCCGACGCAGCGCTTGACGTAGCTGACCTTGGGCTGGTTGGGCGGCGCGAAGATGACGATCTCGTCCCGGCGCACCGCGCGGAACCGCAGGACGCGGCCGGGTCCGAAGGGGTCGGGCCAGCCGAATGTCGTCTTGCTCACCAGCAGATGGTCGCCCACCAGCAGCGTCGGCACCATGCTTTCGCTGGGGATGGAGTAGGCCTCCACCAGCAGGGCCCGGATGATGAGGGCGAGCCATACGGCGCTGAACCCGGCCTCACCCCATTCGTGGAACCAATGGCGCCGCGGAAGGCCCTTCCATCGCAGCAGCAGGGCTGCCAGGTACCACAGCGTGAAAAGCGCCGCCAGGGCGTAGAGGAAGCGTTCGGTCCCGTCGTACTGCATGAATCCAAGCCACCAGGCCCTCAGGTCCACGCCGGTCTCCTCAAGCGTCCAGTTTGAGCACGGCCAGGAAGGCCTCCTGAGGGATCTCCACCGATCCCATGCTCTTCATGCGTTTCTTGCCTTCCTTCTGCTTCTCCAGAAGCTTGCGCTTGCGGGTGATGTCACCGCCGTAGCACTTGGCCAGCACGTTCTTGCGCATGGCCGAGATCGTCTCGCGCGCCAGGATCTTCCCCCCCACCGCCGCCTGGATCGGGATCTCGAACATTTGGCGGGGGATGAGTTCCTTGAGGCGCGCGCACAGCGCCCTCCCGCGGCGCTCCGCGGCGTCCCGGTGGCACATGAAGCTCAACGCGTCGGCCGGCTCGGCGTTGAGCAGGAGGTCCACCCTCACGACATCCCCGGGCCGGTAGTCCAGCGGCTCGTAGTCGAGGCTGGCGTAGCCCTTGGTCAGGGACTTGAGCCGGTCGAAGAAGTCCATGACCACCTCGGCCAGCGGAAGGTGGTACGTGAGCTGGACCCGGGTCGGGGAAGTGTAGCGGTTCTCGACCTGGATCCCGCGGCGTTCCCGCGCCAGCCCCATGATGGCCCCGACGTATTCGGCGGGGAGCAGGATGGCGGCCTTGACGTAGGGCTCCTCGATCCCGTCGATGGCGCTCGGCGGCGGGAGCTTGGCGGGGTTCTCCACCTCCAGCATCGTGCCGTCCGTGCGCCGCACCCGGTAGACCACGCTCGGCGCCGTGGCGATGAGGTTCAGGTCGTACTCGCGCTCCAGGCGCTCCTGGACGATCTCCATGTGGAGCAGGCCGAGGAAGCCGCAGCGGAACCCGAACCCGAGGGCCTGGCTGGTCTCAGGCTCGAACTTCAGGGCGCTGTCGGAGAGCTGAAATTTCGCCAACGCTTCGCGCAGGTCCTCATAGCGGTCGGCCTCCTGGGGGAAAAGGCCCGCGAAGACCATCGAATGGATCTCTTTGTAGCCGGGCAGGGGCTCCCCAACGGGCCGGGCCGCGTCCGTGAGGGTGTCCCCCACGTGGACCTCCGTCGCCGAGCGGATGCCGGCCACCACGGTGCCGACCTCCCCGGGGCCCAGTTCGGGGAGGGTCACGCTCTGGGGGCAGAGCGCGCCCAATTCGAGCACGGGATGCTCCAGGCCGCTGTTGAAGAACCGCACCCGCATGCCGGGCTTCAGGACCCCGTCGACCACGCGCACGAACAGCACCACGCCGCGGTAGGCGTCGTACTGGCTGTCGAAGACGAGGGCCTTCAACGGACGGCCCGCATCCCCCCCGGGCGGGGGGATCCTCTCGAGCACGGCTTGGAGGATCTCGGGGATCCCCATCCCGTCCTTGGCCGAGGCCGGGATGGCGCCGTCGGCGGGGATGCCGATCATGTCTTCGATCTCGGCCTTGGCCCGTTCCAGGTCCGCCCCCGGAAGGTCCATCTTGTTGACCACCGGGACCACGGTCAGGCCGTTGTCGATGGCCAGGAAGGCGTTGGCCATGGTCTGGGCCTCCACCCCCTGGCTGGCGTCGACCACCAAAAGCGCCCCCTCGCAGGCCGCCAGCGAACGGGAGACCTCATAATTGAAGTCCACGTGCCCGGGGGTGTCGATGAGGTTGAGCAGGTACTCGCGCCCATCGGGCGCGCGGTGGCGGAGGCGCACGGCCTTGGCCTTGATGGTGATGCCGCGCTCCCGCTCCAGGTCCATCCCGTCCAGGAGCTGCTCGCGCATCTCGCGCTTGCTGACGGCCCCGGTGGCCTCAAGGAGGCGGTCGGCCAGGGTGGACTTGCCGTGGTCGATGTGGGCGACGATGCAAAAGTTTCGGATCAGGCTCTGTTCCATCGTCCCTGGGAAGGCCGGAAAAAGGAATGCATTATACTTCCCGCGGCACGACGGGCGCAAGCGCTCCCCGGCTAAAGCCCCGCCCCGCCGTCGAAGCGCCGGCGCCGGTCGTCCGCGGCGCCGTAGCTTCCCGTGGGGATCGTGGCGCGCCACTGCACCAAGTAGCTGGGGTTGGGGGCGCTCCAGTTGGAGGGGTAGGCCAAAGGGTTGAGGTTGTCGTCGCAGCCGAAGTCCCCGTAGACGTCGATCTCGCGGTAGGCTCCCAGGTTGTATTCGAAGCCGCCGCGAAGGCCGTAGGATTGGACGGCCTGGTTGGACTGGCTGGCCACGATCACGCTGTCCCGGTCGGCCTGGCCGAACGTCACGGCCTGGAAGGTCCCATAGAGGGACTTGGTGAAGCTCTTCCCCAGTTCCAGGCTCCAATCGATGTCATACCCCCCGGCGGAGGGGGCCGCCGCCAGGGGCGAGGCCCCGGTGGTCCCCGCCAGGGGGCTGGCCGCGCCCATGAGGTAGCGGATGCGCGGGTTGATGCGCAGGACGTCGAACCATGAGGTGACCGGGATGTCGAACCGGCTCATGAGGCCCGAAAGCTCCCTCCGGGCGAAGGCGGTGGTGACGGCCCCCAGGCTGGCGTTCGCCAGCAGGGTACCCGGATCGGCCTGCTGTCCCGAGGCCACCGCGGTCGCCGGGCTCATCAAAAGGTCGTCATTGTTGGTCAGGTCGATGACCGGATCCCCCAACAGCACCAGGTTGAGCACGGCGGTCTGCTGGCGCTCGGGGTCCCCCGGGATGATGGGCGGGTTCGAGTCGAATTTCAGCCGGAAGTCCACGAACTGGCCTCCGGAGGACCGGCTCCTCCGGGGCGAAAGCATGGCCAGGGCCTGGACCTCGTGCGGGGTCGGGTGGCCCGTCACCGGGTCGAAGCGCGTGTAGGTCAGGTTGACCGCGGCGGTCCCGCTCACCTCGGCGTGGGTCCCCTTCAGGACGATGGTGGTGGGGCCCTCCTGGCCGCCGAGCTGGAAGTCGCTCTGCATGATGGTCACCCAGCCGCGGTCGACCGTGAGCCCGCCGGAAAGGTCGATGTCGGGGGTGGTGCCGCGCACCCGTATGTCGGTGGTGGTGGGGGCGAAATGCAGGGAAAGGTCGGGGCTCAAGAGGCTGCCCTGGGCGGATTCGAGGGTCTCGCGGAGGAGTTGGGCCGGGTCGGTGAAGTCCAGGGTGTGGGACTGGTGCCGGTCGTACCACACCCCGTTGCCCAACGCGACCCGCAAGTCCAATTCCACGGGCCGGGGGCGCCCCGCCGGCTCCGACGTCCGCGCCGGGGCCTTCGGCCCGGTGCCGGAAGCGCCGGTGCTGCCGTAGATGATGCGGGCCTGGCCGACCACGACACGCCCCCCGACCTCGACGGGCGTGTCCGGGCCCCGCACCCACACCATGAGGGGCACGAAGCGAAGCGTGGCCGAACCCAGCTCCGGCCAGCGCACCAGGGCCAAGCCCTTCCCCGCCGCCCACACCTTGAGGGTGCCCCCGCGCGGGTGGTAGCCCGGCCCCAATTCAAGCGTCCCCGCGGCGGTGACGCGCCCCGGCGAACGGAAGGACAGCCCCACCAAGTCGAGGCTCCGCGGCCCGATCCGGACCTCGAGCTTCCCATCCCGCACGGGCCCAAGGTAGCCCACGGGCAGGCAGGAAAAGCCCCGGACCGCGAGGGTTCCGAACAAGCGGGGAACGGCCACGCTCCCCGTCACGGTCAGGCCCGCCGTCAGGGTCCCCTTCTCGTCCTTCGCGAACCCGAAGGGCTTGAGCAGGGCCAAGTCCGCGGAAAGGGCCGCCCGGATGCCGGCGGGCGAAGGCCGGGACAGGGACAGGGACCCCCGCGCGTTGAGCAGCGCCGAACCCTTGAAGCCCGATCCCAGGGTTAGGACCGCCGGCCCCTTGGCGTCGCCGACGGTAAGGAAGCCCCCGGCTAAAGTGGCCCCCAGGTTCCAGGCGAGGGGAAGGATCTCCGACGAGCGCCCCAGGCCGGTCTGCAACCTTCCGCCCGCGCAGGTCGTGCGCAGGGACAGGGCCGGATCCGTCAAGGCTCCCGAGGCGTCCGCTTCCACCGACCAACGCCCGTCCATGCGTCCGGCCAACGCGGCCAGGGCGTGGGCCACGCCCGGACCGACCGAAACCCAGGGCCCCAACTGCCCCAAGGTGAGGAGCGAGGCACCCAGGGGGAGGCCGTGGATGGACACCACCCCGGTTCGGATGCGCATCCCCGCGGGGCCGGCGGCGGCGGCCAAGCGGGCCTTGAGGGCGCCATCCCTCGAGTCCGCCGCCGCGAACAGGCCCCCGTTGGTGTAGCCTCCGGCCAGGGACACCGTGCCGAAGTCGAGGGCGCCCAGGCGCAGCCGAGACACGCCCGCGGAAAAAGCCAGACGGGGGTCGCGCAAGGGGCCGTCCAGAAAGCAGGCGGCCCGGGCCATGCCGTCCAACGGCAGGGGGCGTCCGGACACGCTCCCCAGGCGCAGGAGGGCCCCCGTGACCGTGAGCCCGGCGGCCACGGATCCCCTCCCCAGGAAGTCCAGGCTGCCCGAACCCTGAACTTGGCCGCCCCAAAACGCCGCCGAAACCCGGTCGATGACCAGGCGGTCGGGGACGAAATGGGCCGATGCGTCGAGCCGCCGCATGGCGATCCCGCCCACCCAGAAGCGATCCGCCGTCACCCGCGCCCGCACCCTGGGACGGGCGAGACGCCCCGAGAGCACCGCCGAGGCCGCCGCCGTGCCGCTGAGGCGCAGGGGATCCAGGGCCGCGACCTGCCGGGTGAGCACCCCCAGAGGCACCGCCGGGTTGGAAAGGGAAAGCTTGGCCACGGGGTCCTCGAGGCCGAGGATCGTGCCGCCCGCGGTCCATTCGGATCCGAGGAAGCTCGCGCGCACCCCCGTGAAGCGCAGGTCGCCGCCGTCGAAGTACACCCTTCCGTCGAGCCCCTTGAGGGGCGCCCGGAAGCCCGGAAGCAGGACGCTTCCGCCGGAAAGGGAGGCCCAACCCCTCTCGCGGGGGGGGCGCCCCAGGGCCTTGGAGAGGCGGAACTCCAGGGAGGCCCGGCCCCGCGTGAACCGCGGACCCTTGGGGGGCAGCAGGTAATCCAGGATGCCCGCCATGGCGACCCGGCGCAGATTGAGGCGCGCCGCGAAACCGCCCGCGGGGTTCCAGGATCCGGACACCGCCAAGTTCCGGTTGCGCCGGCCGGGCGTGCTCCCCGAAAGCGCGAAATGGATCGTCCCGCCGGCACCGTCCGCGAAGCCCTGCAATCCGCGGACCACGGTCCCGAAACCCCGCGGCACGTCGGTGAAGGACAGGAGCCCTCCGCGGAGCTCGACGCGCAGGGCCGGCATCGGCCAAAAAGTCCGGCCGGTCCCGCCGGCCGACCCACCCCTCGGCAGCGCGGCGGACAGGTTCCAGACCCCGTCGGCGCCGCGCAACACCTTCAGGCTCAGCCCTCGGACGATCAAGCTCCTCGGGACACGGTCCCAGGACGACGGGCCGCGCAGCAGCGCCCAGGGGTCGGCCCGGAGGGTGACGGAATCGACGGCGCAGAGGGGTTCTTGGACGCCGCCTTCGGAGGCCGTCACGCTCAGGCGACGAACGACCAGCACGCCGAATCCGTCGGTGCCCAACCCGCCCAGGTGGACCCGGAGCCCGCCCGGGTCGCGAAAGGCCCGGGCCAAGGCCCAGTTGACCGCGTCCGCGGGCAGCGGGGTGCGGGGCAGCCATAAGGCCAGGCACGCCGTCCCCAGGGCCGCCAGGAGGCCCCAGCGCCCGACCCGCCGCATCGTCCGCTCAGGCTTCCGTCACGCGGCGGCCCACCGCGCTCGAGGAAAGCAGTTCCCGGATCTCCGCCCCGGTGGCCAGCTTCATGGCCTGGACGACCAGGGCGTGCGCCTCCCGGTACCCGATGGAGCGGAGGACCTTCTTGACCACCGGGATGGACCCCGCCGACATGCTGAGTTCGCGCAGGCCCAGCCCGACGAGCACCATGGCGAAGAGGGGATCGGCCCCCATCTCGCCGCAGAGGCTCAGGCGCACACGCGCCTTCTCCGAGGCCGCGACGATCATGCGCAGGCTGCGGAGGATGGCCGGATGGAGGGGATCATAAAGGTAGGCGATGCGCTCATTGTTGCGGTCCACCGCCATGGTGTACTGGATGAGGTCGTTGGTGCCCACCGAGACGAAGGAGACCTCCTTGGCCAGAAGGTCGGCGGTGATGGCCGCCGAAGGCACCTCGATCATGGCCCCCACGGGCACATCCGGGTCATAGGGTATGGAGCGCCGCGCCAAGTCCCGTTTGGTCTCCTCCAGGATCTGGTTGGCCTGGCGCAGCTCCTCCAAGCCGGAGATGAGGGGGTACATGATGCGCACGGGGCCGAAATGGCTGGCCCGTAGGATGGCGCGCAGTTGGACCTTGAAGACGTAGGGATGGGCCAGGCACAGACGGATGGCCCTCAACCCCAGGAAGGGGTTCATCTCCCCGGACATGCCGAGGTGGGTGACGAACTTGTCCCCGCCCAGGTCCAGCGTCCGGATGGTCACCGGGTGGGGATGGCTGTGCCGGAGGGCCAGGCGGTAGGCCTCGAACTGCTCCTCCTCGGTGGGCAGGTTGTTCCGGTTCACGAAGAGGAATTCGGTCCGGAAGAGCCCCACCCCCTCGGCGCCCTTGGCCGCGGCGTTCCTGGCCTCCTCGGGAAGCTCGATGTTCCCGAAGACCTTGATGACCCGGCCGTCCTTGGTGACGGCGGGCAGCCGCGAGACCGCCTTGAGTTCGCGCTCCTTGACCTTAAGTTCGGCCTGGCGCTGGCGGTAGCGGGCGAGCGTCTCCTTGTCCGGGGACACCACCACGACGCCCGCCCCGCCGTCCAGGATCAGCGTGTCCCCGTCCTTGATGTGGAGGGTGGCCTGCTCCAGGCCGACCACCGCGGGCATCTCCATGGTCCGGGCGATCACGGCGGTGTGGGAGGTGGGGCCCCCCTGGTCCGTGGCGAAAGCCAGGACCTTGCCCAAGTCGAGTTGGGCGGTCTCCGACGGGCTCAGGTCGCGGGCCACCAGGATGCGCCGCTCGGCCGATTCCGACAGCGGCGCGAGCGACCCGCCCCGCAGATTCTGCACGACGCGTTTCCCCACGTCGCGGATGTCCCCCTGGCGCTCCCGCATCATGCCGTCCCCGACGGCGTCGAGCATGCGCGCATAGCGGTCGACGTAGCCGCGGACCGCCCACTCCGCGCAGGTCCGCTGCTTGCGGACCTGCTCCTGGGTCTCGACGAGGAAGGTCGGGTCGTCCAGGAAGAGGATGTGCGCGTTGAAGATCTCGGCGTGCTTCTGGCCGATCTCCATGGCCACCCGCCGCTTCAGGTCCAGGAGTTGGTCGCGCGTGGTCGCGACCGCCTTCAGCAGGCGCTCGATCTCGGGTTCGACCTCGCGCGGCTCCAGGCGCCGCTCCTGGCCATCGTCCCCGGCGGCGCCGGAGAGCACGAGGGCGGGTCCGATGACGATCCCGCGCGAGGCGGGAACGCCTTTGAGCGAAAGGTTCACTCCTTTTCCCCGAAGCGTTCGGCGGCCAGTTTGGCCAGGGCATCCAGGCACTCGGAGGCGCGCTCCCCCTCCGCATCGACCCCCAGGGTGCTGCCCTTGACCGCCACCAGGGTCATCACGCCCATGATGCTCTTCCCGTTGACGCGGCGCCCGTCCTTGGCGACCCAAACGTCGCAGGGATAGCGTCCGCAAAGCTGGACGAACTGGGCCGCGGCCCGCAGGTGCAGGCCCAGCTTGTTGACGATGGGGATGTCGCGGTGGAGGGGCTCGGCCATAGTCGGATCTTTCAATGCGGGTTCATGGGGGGGATGGCCAGCGCCAGGACCAGCGAGGCCAGTGTGCACAGCACCAGCAGCACCACGGGACGGACGCTCAGGCGCAGGAGCAGGAGCATCAGCAGCCCGGCCCCGAGGAACAGGAAATTGTCCGCCACCGGTGAAGGCCCCACCGCGGGCTGGTTGATGCGGGCGAGCGCGCCGCAGAGCCCGGCCACCAGGACCAGCGCCATGCGCCGCAGCCCCTCGGCCTTCGCCGGAAGGCCGAGCCGCGCGACGTGCACCGCCACGCCGTCCCCCTTGAGCCAGCCCGCGCGCACGCCGCGCAGACGCAGGGGGAGGGAGGCCAGGTTGTAGGCCCCGAGGAAGACCAGCGGGGCCGCCAGGCGCAGACGGCCGGGCGCCAGCCACAGCCACACCACCCCCAACAGCCCGGCGGCGGGGCGCAGGTTGGCCCAAAAAAAGGAGTCGCCGACGGCCGCCAACGCCGGGGAAAGGCCCGCCTTGATGGCCGCGACGGCCTCGACGCCGCCGCGGCCCGCCGCGGCCTCGGATTCCGCCCGCAGGGCCGCCCCCAGGACGTAGGGCGCCAGGTACGGATGGGTGTTGAACAGCTCCAGGTGGCGCCGCAGGGCGGCGGCCCTGCGGGCCGGATCCGGGTAGAGGGCGCGCAGGGCCGGCTCCATGCAATAGGCCCACCCGAGGTTCTGCATGCGCTCGAAATTCCAGGCGCCCTGCAGGAGCGTGGCACGCAGCGCAGCCTCGATGCGCCAACTTGCCCCGGACTTCACGTCCAGCCCTCGTTGCGGTTGGCCAGCCAGATCCACACCCCGGCGACCCCGGCCGCGCCGATCACCGCGGCCAACACCTCACCCTGGCCGGCCCCCACGGCCGCGCCGAACACCGCCACGCCCAGCGAAACGCCGGCCGCGGTCCGCAGGCCGCGGCGGTCCCAGAACTGGTCGGCCGCGACTGCCAAGCCCAGGAGCCAGAACAGCCAGAACGACCAGCGCAGCGCGTACAGGCCCTCCACCGGCAACCCCTTGAAGATGCCCGCCAACACGGGCACGCCCACCCCCAGCACCAGGGCGCACACCAGAAAGCCCCTCAAGAAAGCCATTCCCAGGGCGGCGGCCAGGAGGATCCCCAGGCGGGGCAGCCTGCCGGCGTCCAACTCCGCGTCGGCCCTCCGGCTCAGGCGATTGGTCCATCGGCGCTGCCACACCTCGGCGCGCGCGCCCAGCGCGCCCGCGGGCACCGCCGCCAGGAACCCCAGGGCGGCCGCGGCCGTGGTCCAATGCCCGGGCCTGAGGTGCGCGAGGCGCACCGCCACGGTCGCGGCGGCGGCGGCGGCGGCCGTGGAGTCCGGCGGCACCAGGCTGCCCACGGGCGGACCCGCGATGCACAACAGCTCGACCATGCTGCCCAGCACCAGCCCCAGGGAAAGGTTCCCCAGGAGCACGCCGAAGAGGGCCCCCACCACCAAAGGCCGGGACAGCATCACCTGGAGGGCACCCGTGGAATCCAGGCCCAGGAGTCCGCCCACGGCGCTCAGGAGGATCAGCGTACCCAACGGGAGCATGCGTTCCTCGTGTGGCCCAGGCCCCCCCGGCTCAATTCGGGGGCAGAAGGGGCAGCAGGGGTTCCGCCGGTTCGGACGGCACCATGCGCAGGGCCAAGGCAACCCCGCAACCGGCTAGGTCGCGCGCCGCGCGCACATCCTCGGGCCCGAGGGCCACCGCGGTGCGCAGGGCTTGGCGGCCGGGGGCCAGGCGTATGCCGCCGATGTTGAGTTCCTTCAGCGGCCCCCCGGCGGCCATGAAACGGGCGGCATCCGGGAGCGACGCGAACAGCAAGATCACGCGCTGGCCCGGCAGGGTCCCCTTGGCCACGGCCTCGGCCGCCTCGGTGAGGCGCAGGATGGCCACGCGGATATGCGGCGGGACGGCCATGGGCAGGAGCGTCCGTTGCAGAGGATCCGCGGCCACAGCATCGTTGGCCACGACCAGGCAGTCCGCCTCCAGTGCCCGCGCCCATCCCACCACGACCTGTCCGTGGATGAGACGGTCATCGACGCGGGCCAGGAGGACGCTCACGCCGCCGCCCCGCGCGCCATGAGGTCGGACGCCCTGGCGAAGGCCGCGGCCCCCAGGGCCGCCAGGTCCGCGGCCAGGGTCCTGGGCGAGGCCCCGGGCCCGTCCCTCCGGCCGAGCGCCTCCAAAAGCACGGGGAGATTCACGCCCGCCAGGATTTCGCCGGGATCGGACGCCAGGCCGCAGAGCAAGGCCGCGTTCCAGGGTGTGCCTCCCGCGAGGTCGACCAGGACCAGCGCGGGCGCGCCCAGTTGGTCCGCCGCGGCGCGGACCCGTCCGGCGAAGGCTTCCCTGCTCTCCGAGGCCTCCAGGCCCAGGGCCGCGGCGCGGTCCTGACGCCCAAGGATGGATTCCGCCGCCCCGAGGAGCGCCGCCGCGAGTTCACCGTGGGTCAGGACCAATACCGGGATCATAGGACGATCAAGCGGATGACGGCGCGGGCCAGGCGTCCGGGATGGTGCCGGATGAGGCCGTCCCGGGCCTCCAGCAGGCGGGCCTTGACCAGGCGGACCCCCAGCGCCTCGATGGCGTCGCGGTCCACCGCGACCGGGTGCTGGCCCTGGCGGGCGTAGCGCTCCAGGATTTCATCGCTGGGTTGCTCGGTGTTGGCCAACACCGTGTCGACCAGCGCCAAACGCGTATGCTCCTTCAGCGCCTTGAGGTGCCCCGAGACGGGCAGGCCGTCCGTTTCGCCGGGCTGGGTCATGACGTTGCAGGCGTAGATCTTCAGGGCGCCGCTGCGTTCGACCGCCCGCGCCACAGGTTCGAGCAGCAGGTTGGGCAGGATGCTGGTGTAGAGGCTGCCCGGCCCAAGGACGATGGCGTCGGCTCGGGCGATCGCCTGGAGCACCTCCACGTTCGGCCTCGCCCCGGCGGGCTCCAGCACCAGCCTGCGGATGACGCCGCCGGCCGAGGTGATGCGGCTCTCGCCGGAGATGACGCGTCCGTCCGCCAAAGTGGCCACGAGGCGCACATCCTCCAACGTGACCGGCAGCACCTGCCCGCTGACCGCCAGGACCTTGCTGCTGGCCCGGACCGCCTCGCCGAAATCGCCCGTGACCTCGGTGAGCGCGGCGATGAACAGGTTGCCGAAGCTGTGCCCGGCCAGGGCCCCCTGGCGCGTGAAGCGGTGCTGGAAGAGCCTCGCCATGAGCGGCTCGGTCTCGGCCAGCGCCACCAGGCAATTGCGCAGGTCCCCCGGGGGGAGGATGCGCAGGTCGCGGCGCAGGCGCCCCGAGGAGCCGCCGTCATCGGCCACCGTCACCACGGCGGTGAGCCGGTCCGTGTAGGCCTTCAGTCCGCTGAGCAGGTTGGGCAGCCCGGTTCCGCCGCCGATGGCCACCACCCGCGGGCCCCGGGCCCGGCGGGCCCTGAGGGCCGGGGCGCTCGCCGCCTGGGGTTCACGCGCGGCGAAGGCCAGCACGTTGAAATAGAGGCGCCGCAGGGCCAGGGTGATGCCCCACACCGCCGTCATGGCGAGGGCGTAGTCCACGAAACGCAGGCTCTGGACCTGGCGCGTCCACCGCCGCAGCGTGACCGGGGAGACGACGTTCACCCGCCATCCGGCGAAGATCCTGCCCATCATGCCGCTGAGGGCGAAGGCCAGGACCAGGATGCTCAGGACCAGCAGCGAAAGCCAGCGTTTGATGCCCGGGCCGCTGGGAACGCGCAGGCGCACGCGGCTAGCCCTTGTCCTTCTCTTCGGCCTCGATGAGGCGCAAAACGTCCTCGCGGGTCTGGGCGCCCATCAAGGCCTTCTTGAAGGCCCGATCCTTGAGCAGGCTGGAGACGCGGGCCAGGGCCTTAAGGTGCAGGCCCGCCGACCCCTCCGGGGCCACCAGGGCGATGAAGAGGTTCACCGGTTCCCCATCCAGCGCGTCGAACGGGATCCCGGCGCGGGAGACGCCCAGGCCGGCCGAGAGTTCCCGGACCTGGGCCGCCTTGCCGTGGGGGATGGCGATGCGTCCGCCGATCCCCGTGGAACCCAGCTCCTCGCGCTCAAGGAGCACCTCCACCATTTTTTTGGCGTCGGCGATGCGGCCGGCCTTGGCAAGGGGCTGGAGCAGTTCGATGAGCACGTCCCGCTTGTTGGTCGCCTTAAGGTCGACCAGCACCGCCTCCGGGACCAGGAATTCCGAGATACGCATTCCCGCCTCCTCAGACCTCGGTGAGCGCGTAGCTCGCGTCCGGGCGCCGGACGAGCAGGCGGGTCCCGGAACGTCCGGGCTCCTTGAACAGCACGAACCCGTTGCCCGAAGCCTCCAGGGCCTCCACGGCCTCCTCCAGGGTCAGGGAACGGGGCGTCGAGGGCCGCAGGCGCGCCACTTTGGGGGGAGGCGCCGTCTCCGCGTCGGCCGCCCCGCCCCGGGCCCGCAGGCGCTCGACCTTGGCTTTGCCCCGCCGCAGGCTGCCGCTGGTGCGCAGCCGGTCCTTGCGCTTGTCGGCCTGCTGCTCGATCGCCTCCAAGGCCTGTTCCAGGCTGGCGTACATGTCCTTGGTGGTCTTTTTGGCGCTCAATTCCACGCCGTCGACGTGGAGGTGGATTTCGGCGGTGTGCCGGTACTTCTCCACCGATAGCACCACGGCCGCCTTGCGCGCGCTGGGATGCATGTCCCCGAGCCGCTCAAATTTGGCCGCGATGAACTGGCGCAAACCGGGCGTCACCTCGACGTGCTGCCCGGCGATCTGGATCTGCATGGCGCCTCCCCGTGGGTTCCCGACTTTTATGAAAAGCCTTGATTTTATTGATTTTTCCCTAAGCGAAACTACCACGGGAACCCGGGCACTGTCAATTGGGTGCCGCCGGCGCGGGCGAGCGAAGGGCTCAGCTTTTGCGACGCAAATGGGCCGGGGGGATGCGCAACTCCTCGCGATATTTGGCCACCGTGCGCCGGGCGATGCGCACACCCTCTTGGCTCAGGATCCCGGCCAATTCCAGGTCCGACCGCACCGCCTGGCCCTCGTCCTCCTCGCCGATGAGCTCCCGCAGCCGGTCCTTGACCGCGCGGGAGCTGGTCTCGCCGTCGTCCGTGCGCAGGGAGGAGGCGAAAAAAAACTTGAGTTCGAAGACCCCGCGGGGCGTCTGCACGTACTTCCCGGTGCAAACCCTGGAGATGGTGCTTTCGTGCAGGCCCGTGCGGCCGGCGATGTCCTTGAGCGTCAGCGGACGGAACGCCGCCGGGCCGCTGTCCAGGAAGCCCTTCTGTTCCTGGACGATTTCCTCCAAAACCCGACGCAGCGTGCGGTGGCGCTGCTGGATGCCGCGCATGAGCCACAACGCGGACTGCTGGCGGTCCTTGAGCCAGGCCCGGGTCTCGGGATCGGCCAACGAGGCCCCGCCGGATTTGATCAGGCGGCGGTAGTAGGCGTTGAAGCCGAGGCGGGGCAGGCCGCCATCGGCGATGACCACCCGGTAGGAGCCGGTGAGCGGATCCTTCTCCACCACCGCGTCCACCCGCACCCCCGCGTTGGGGGCCCCCCCGTAGGGCCGGCCGGGTATGGGCTCCAGGGAAGCGACCAGGGCCTCGGCCCGGGCCGCCTCCCCGGGATCGAGCCGCAACGCCTTGGCGACGCGGTCCCAGCGCCGGTGCACCACATCGTCGTAATGGCTTTCCAACGCGTCCCACGCGGCCCCGCCCTTGGCACCCAGAGCCTCAAGTTGGAGCAGGAGGCACTCGCGCAGGTCCCGGGCGGCGACCCCCGGAGGGTCCAGGGACTGGACACGGCGCAAGGCATGGAACAGCTCGGGCGCCCCGGCGCCGCAGTCGCGCCCTATCCCCTCGAGGCCCTCGTCAAGGTAGCCCCGCTCGTCGACCCGACCGATGATCTCCTCGCACAGTCTCCGCTGCTCGGGGGGGAGTTCCTCGGACTCGAGCTGCCGCAACAGGTGTTCCTGGAGGGTCTCGGCCCGGGAAAGGAAGCTCTCGAATCCGGGCTTTTCTTCGCCGTCCTCGCGCTCGGAACGGGCCAAACTGTAGTCGGTGCCGTCGTCATCGAGGTACTGGGCCCAGTCGTCGAGTTCGGCCCCGGGCCCCTCCAATTCCAGTTCCCGGGTGGCCTCGACCGGGGCCTCCACCGGCCCCTCGGGGGCGGCCTCGGATTCGGGCGAAGCCGCCCGGGACGCCTCGTCGGCCTCGCCCGCCGATCCGGATTCGGATTCCGAGGACGGCCCCGCCTCGGCCGCTTCGGCCTCGGATCCGATCTCCTCCAGCATCGGGTTTTCGGCCAGTTCGTTCTCGATGAGGTCGCCCAGCTCGCCGGTGTTGAGCTGGAGGATCTTCAACGCCTGCTTGAGCTGCGGCGTCATCACCAACCGCTGCTGCTGCCGGAGTTGAAGATTAGGCGAGAGCGAGGACATGACCCGGGACGCGAGACGGCTCGCGCCGCCTCAGTCGAAGTCCTTGCGATCCCGCCTGAAGAACACCACCAGCACCGCCGCGAGGGCGGCCAACACCAACACGATGAGCAGGGTGAGGGGCAGGCCGCGTCCAGCGGCCTTGGCCTTCGTCGTCGGTGAGGCCGGGGAGGCGGCTCCCGTGGTGGATGCCGCCGCGTGCGCTGCGGATGGGGACGCCGCGGACGCGACCGGGGACGCCTGGGCCGCGGACACCGTCGGTGAAAGCGGGGCGGCTTCAGCCGTGGGCCGCCGGACTTCCCCCTTGCGCTTGCGTTCGAAGGCGACCCTGCGGGCCTCGGCGCGGGCGGCCTCCAGGCGCTCCTGGGACACCCCGCGGGGGATCACCAGGACCGTGTCCGCCGGGATGGGACCATAGGGGGAGATGCCCTTGAGCACCTCGGCGTTGGCCTCCTTGAGCAGGGGCCACAGTTCCGGGTCGGAATACACGTCGGGACGCGCGGCCACCGACACAGGCGTGTCCCCGGAGCGGGTGGTGTACGTGGAGTTCGCGGCCTGGACGGCGCGCACGGTGCCGGTGTCCTCGGAGGCGGCCGGGCTCTGGCGAACGCCGGTGCCGCAGGCGGCCAAGCCCAACGCCGCGGCCGCCAGGGCGAGAACAAGGACCGGCGCCGAGCCGGGCCGAGGGTTGGTAGGGTTCGGGCCGGGGTTCATGGCTACTTCTTCTTGTTGACGGTCTTGCGCTTTTGACGGGAACGGGCCATGTCGGCTCCTACGTGAGTAAAGGTGGGGCCCCCAACTCCCGGGCCGACGGTGCGCCTGGGCCTTGAGCGGGGCGGGTATTCCGTGGAAACGATAGACCAAACCGAAGGAGAACACAAGGCGGTGGCGTGAACCGGCCCCGGGACGCCCCCGCGGCGCAAGGTGGGCCTCCCGGGCCACCGACGGTCGACGCCGCGGCCGGGGCTCCGGCGTTTGTTGACCTGGGGGCCCGCTCTGTTAAAATGCGCCTTCGGCCGGCCGCCATGGTCCCCTCCGATTCCAAGGAATTCCATGCCCCTCTCCCCCCTGAAGACCCCCGCCTCGAGCCGACCTTCCCGCCGGCGCCAAGGACCGCCCGTCGCCTCCCTGCTGATGACCGTCGCCGCGGCGCTCCTGGCGCTATGGGTGGCTTGGCGCTTCGGATTCGGTTTGCCCGCGCGGGTCCACCGCGCCCTGGGGTTGGCCCAGAGCGGGCGCGCCGAGGAGGCGCTCGACCGCCTCAACGCCCTGGCGGCGGACCACCCCACCAGCGCCCAGGTCCAGGACGCCCTGGGCTTGGCGCTGGACCGCCTGGACCGCCCGGCCGACGCGGCGGCCGCGTACGCCCGGGCCCGCAGCCTGGGCCTGGGGGCTTCCTACGCCCGGGCCCACTGCGACGAGGGCAACCGCTACCTCGACCGCGGCGATTGGGACGAGGCGCACGCCGAATTCGACCAGGCCATCGCGCTCTCCCCAGGACTTCCCCAAGCGAGCGCCGGGGAAGGCGCCTGCGCCATGGCCCAGGGCCATGTGGCCAGCGCCGACGCCGACTTCAAGCGGGCCCTGGCCGGCGATCCGGGCCTGACCGAGGCCCAGAACGGCGCGAGGATCGCCGAGGACGCCCTCTCCCGGGGCAGCCTCTTCAGCATCATCGACCGCAACGGCGAGCCCCTGGCGCGCCAGGACGTCTCGGGCGACACCCTGGGCGCGGTGGGATACCCGCGCGCCCAGCTCACGGCCCATGTCATCGGATACCTGAGCCAGAAAAGGGGCGATGCGGGCCTGGAGCGCGACTTGAAGCCCCTCTTCCCCGCCGACCAGGTCCAACTCACGCTCGACGCCCGCCTCCAGGAGGCGGCCAGCCAGGCGCTGGGCTGGCGCAAGGGGGCCATCGTCGCCCTCGACGTGTCCACGGGGGAGGTGCTGTGCGCCGTGAGCCAGCCCAGCTTCCTGCCCGAGAAGGTGGACCGGCAGTGGGGCCGCCTGCGGGACGACCCCAACCAGCCCCTGCAGGACCGCGCCCTGGACGGCCTTTTCGAGCCCGGGTCCATCGCCAAGATCATGACCGCCGCCGCGGCCCTCGAGACGGGCGTGGATATGGCCAAGCTCTTCCCCATGACCCCCCCGACCGCCATCTCCTTGGACGGCAAGATCTTCCGCGACTGGGAGTACCACGGCGAGATCGGCAGCCTCAAACAGGCCATGGCCGTGAGCTCCAACATCGCGCTGTACCGGGTGGCCGAGGCCATGGGTCCGGACGCCCTGCTCAGGATGATCAACCTGTTCGGCTTCAACCGCGACATGGACTTGGGCTTCGACTTGGCCGACGGTCGCCGCGTCGATATCCGCGCCGCGCGCCCCTACACCCCCCAGGAGGCCGACGACCAGTTCGACTTGGCCAACCTTTCCTGCGGGCTGGGCAAGGGGTTCCGCGTGAGCCCCCTGCAGGCGGCCCGGATGGCCTTGGTGATCGCCGACGGCGGGGTCCTGCTCAAGCCCCAGATCGTCAAGTCGGTGCGCGGGCCGGTGGGTGAAATCCTGTACCAGGACCAACCGGTCGTGGAGGACCGCGTGATGCGCGCCGGGACCGCGGCCCGGGTGACCCGGGTCATGGAGGACACCGTCGAAGGCGGGGACGGCATCGGCAAACGCGCGCGCGTCGAGGGCATCCTCATCGCCGGCAAGACCGGCACCTCCCGCACCCATCCGCACGCGGCCCTGGACGCTTGGTTCATCGGCTTCGCCCCCGCCGACCACCCCAAGCTGGCCGTGGCGGTGTTCTGCGACCGGGAGGGAACCGGCATGAGCGTGGCCGCGCCCATCGCCGGCCGCTTCTTCGCCGCGGCGCTGCAGTAGCGGGTCCGTCCTCAGGACAACGGCAAGACGGCGAGGGCCTCATAGCGCGGGGGCCCCTCCGCCTCGGGCCGCGACCTCATCAAGGCCAACGCCTCCACCCCGAACCCCTCCCTGCCTCCCGCCCCCGGGGCCGCCGCCAAGGGGGCCCCCGGGCTCCGGCCCGGGTCCGGCCTCTCCACGCGGGCCAGGGTCACGTGGGGCTCCACCTCCCGCCCCGTCCCCGGAATCCCGTACGCCCTCAGCACCCGTCCCGTCGCCGCCCGGAGTTCCTCGAACCGGCCCCCGGGGTCCTCGATCCCGATGCACACCACCCGGGGATCGCCGGCGTCCGGGAAGGCCCGGACACGGCCCAGGCGCAGGTCGAAACGGCGGCGCGCGTGGCACACCGCGCCCAGTTCCCTCCTAAGGTCGTCCACCAAACGCAGCGGGGTCGCCCCCAGGAAATGCACGGTGAGATGAAAATCCGCGTCGGCCACGGGATCCAGGATCCACGGGCCCCGGGGAAGCGCGTCCCGGGCCGCGGCCAAAGCGCGGCGCTCCCGGAGCCCCGGCGGGACCGCGAGGAACAGCCGCGCGTCCGCCGCGGGCACCGGGTTCAGGCCCCGGGCTGGACGGGGGCCGCCCCCCGGTCCTCGACCTCGGGCGGAAGTTCCAGCCCCGCGAGGCTCGCGTACACCATCCACAGGGCCGCCTGGACGGCCCGGGCCTGCACCCCGGCGCGGTCCGAATTCCGGAAATGGGCCGTCTGGTGCGCGACACCGGCGGGGCCCGCGAGGGCGAAATGGACCGTGCCGACCGGCTTGCCCGGGCTCCCGCCGCCGGGTCCGGCGATACCGGTCACGGCCAGGCTGTAGTCCGCGTCCAGGCGGCGCGCCAACCCGACGGCCATGGCCAAGGCCGTGTCGCGGCTCACCGCCCCGGCCTTGGCCAGGACGAAGGATGGCACCTCCAGAAGCGCCTGCTTGGATTCGTCGGAATAGGTGACCATCCCACCGAGGAAGACCTCCGAGGCTCCGGGAACGGAGCAGATCCGCGCGGCGACCGCGCCTCCGGTGCAGCTTTCCGCCACGGCCAGATTGAGCCGCTGCTCGCGGAGCAGGCCCACCACCACCTCGCACAGGCTGCGACCATCCATGGAGTAGACCCGTTCCCCGAGGATCTCCAGGGCGGCGCTCTCAAGGGCCTCGACGGCCGCGCGGGCCTCCGGCCCGATCGGCCGCGTGGCGCTCAGGATGCCCTCGACGTGGTCCGTCTTGGCCAGGAGCGCGAGGCTTTCGGTGTCCCCTTCCGGGACCAGCCCCTGGAGGGCCGCGTCCACGGCGCTTTCCCCGAGGCCGTACACCTGGAGGACGCGCCGGGCCACCGTGACGCCTCGGCGGGCCTCGAGGAACGGCAGCACCGTCTCCTCCAGCATGGCCTTGAGTTCGACCCCCGGTCCGGGCAGGGCGAAGACCACGCGGCCCCCGTGTTCGAGGCGCATGCCCGGGGCCGTGCCGTGGGGATTGGTCAGGGGCTCGGCCCCCTGCACGACGAAGGCCTGCCTGCGGTTGTTCGGGCTGGGGGCCCGGCCGGCCGCGCGGAAGCGCTCCTGGATCGCGGCCCACAGGGCCGGGTCCTCGGAGAGCTCCCGGCCCGTGGCCTTGGCCACCGCCTCGCGGGTAAGGTCGTCGACGGTCGGACCCAGTCCACCGGTGACCACGACCACGTCGGCCCGCCCCAGCGCCTGGGTCAGCGCGGAGGCGATGTCGTCCAGGGCGTCCCCGACGCTGACCTGGAAGCGGACCGGGAAACCGACCCCTTCCAGCGCGCGGGCCAGGAGGGCGGAATGGGTGTCCACGCTCAGGCCCCGGGTCAGTTCGGAGCCCACGGTGATGGTCTCGGCGACCGCCCGCCGCGCCTCAGGAGGCACGGCTTCCCCTCTTGGTCAGCGGCTTCCCCTCGCGGCACAGCGGGCACTCGGAAGCCTCCCAAGACGGAAGGTCCAAGGTCAGCAGCGCCCTCTGTCGCGGCACGCGGAAATCCACGGAGCCAGAACTGCGGTCGACCAGGTGGCCGACGCCCACCACCCGCCCCTCCGAGACCTCCCTGCCCAGGGCCCCGAGGACCTCGAACACCGAGGTGCCCGTGGTGACCACGTCCTCAACCACCAGCACGCGGTCCTGGGGCAGGATCTCGAAACCCCGCCTGAGGACGAGCCGCCCGTTCTCGCGCTCCAGGAAGATCCCGCGCACCCCCAGGGCCCGGGCGGTTTCGTAGGCCAGAAGGATGCCGCCCACCGCGGGCCCCACCACCACCGTGGGCGCGAGGTCCCGGAACTCATCCGCCAGGGCCGCGCACAGCGCCCCGCAATGCCGGGGCTGCTGGAGGACCATGAATTTCTCGACATAGGCCGCCGAATGGCGCCCCGACGTCAGCAGGAAGTGCCCCTCAAGGTAGGCCCCGGACCCCCGAAAGATCTCCAAGACCTCGGCTTCGTTCACGCACGCACCCCCTTCGCGCCCCGGACCGCCCCCACCCTCCGCGCGGCGGGGGCCGCGGCGCGCGCCATGTCGGCCGCGATCTCCTCCACCGCAGCCACCGGGTCGGCGGCCCCGGTGATGGGCCGGCCGACCACCAGGAAGTCGGAACCCCGGGCGATCGCCTGGCCCGCAGTGAGGGTGCGCTTCTGGTCCCCCTTGGGCGCCCCGGCGGGCCGCACCCCGGGGGTGACGACGAGGAACCCGGGCCCGCAGGCCTTCCGGATGGCGGCGACCTCCATGGGCGAACAGACCACCCCGTCGCAGCCCGACGCCTTGGCGAGCGCGGCCAGGCGCAGCACCTCGGCCTCGGGCCGCAGCCGCAGCCCCACCTCGCCGCGCAGGGACCGCGCATCGTGGCTGGTGAGCACGGTGACCGCGAGAAGGCGTGGACGCTGCAGGCGCATGCGCGTGGCCGTCGAGGCGAGGGCCTCGACCCCGGCCCGCAGCATGGCCTTCCCGCCCAAGGCGTGGACGGTGAGGAAGTCCACGCCCAGGGCCGCCGCCGATTCGCAGGCCCGGGCCACCGTGTTGGGGATGTCGTGGAACTTGAGGTCCAGGAAGACCCGCCCGCCGCGGGCGCGCACCGACCGCACGAGTTCGGGGCCCTCCTTGGTGAACAGCTGCAGGCCCACCTTGAAGCAACCAACGTGCACCTTGAGCCGATGCACCCACTCCTCGGCCTTCTCGCGGTTGTCGACGTCCAACGCCAGGATGATGCGGCGCTTCTGGTCTATCCCCCGGGTCTCGATCATGGTCTCCTCTCGGGCGCGGCCCCGGAAGCCCCGCCGCCATCCGGAAGCAGGGCCCGCGGCGGCTCTTGCGGCGCCTCCAGGGCCTCAAAACAGGGCCTCCAGGCGTCGGGGGCCACCTGGAACAGGAAGGGCGTCATGCGTTCGATCCCGTGATCCGCCTCCGCCACATTGAGGTAGTGGAACCCGTTCTTCAGCCCCGCGCCGATCCAGAAGCCGTGGCGCCGGTCCAGGGTCACGGGACGGCCCCCCAGCACGGCGCGGGCCCCGGGGGGCAGATCCACGCGCAGGGGCAGGCTGGAGCGGTAGTAGAGGGCGCCCTCGTGGATGCCGCCCGGGAACGGCTTCAAGGGAAGCAACTCCAGGCGCCGGGCGAACGAGCCCAGGCTGGGATGGCCGATGAGGATGATGCGGCGCAACCTCGAGCGGTCCAGGGTCGCGTCGTCGTTGAGGCCCCCGCTCACCGACCAAAGCTGGCGGTAACCCAGGCGGAGCGCCTCCGCCGCGATGGCCGGGTTGTAGGCGCCGTAGGGCCACGCCAGCGCGGTCACGGGGTGGCCCAGGGCCTCCTCGAGCATGCGTTTGGGCTCCCCAAGTTCCCGGCGCACCCAGCGGGCGTAGCCCGTCGGGTCCAGGCCCCGGGGCACCTTGGCCAGGTCCGGGTGGGTCAGGGTGTGGCTGGCCACCTGGAAGCCTTCGCGTTCGAGGCGGCGGAGGTCGGCGTAGGAGAGGAAGGCGCCGCGCCCCAGCACCGAGGGCACGACGAAAAAGACGGCGCGGTAGCCGTAGCGCCGGAACACGGGAGCCGCGGCCGCCCCGGCCCGGTACCCGTCGTCCACCGTCAGCAGCACCGCCTTGGGCGGAAGCGCGCCGGCGTCACCGTCGAGGGCGCGCCCGACCTGGGCGAGGGTCACCCCCTGCCACCCGTGGGCGCGCAGCCACCGCAGCTCCCCGGCGAGGCGTTTGAGCGAAATGCGGTAGGGATCCTTGGCCGTCTCGGGGCCGAAACGGTGGTAACAGATGGCCGCGAGAAGGTGATCCGGACCGCGGCCGACGGCGGCATGGGGCGGCGGCGGCGCCGCGGAGACGGACGCCGAGGCCCGAACCGCAGGGACCGAAGCCGCCGCCAGGGCCAAGATCAGCGCCCGGACCCAGGGGCACCGCCTCACGTGCGGCTTCCCGGGGCCAAGCGCGTGCCCGCGCCCAGAACCGCGCCCGGCCGCAGCACGCAACCTTCGCCCACCACGCAACCGGTTCCGAGCACGGCCCCTTCCACCCGGGCGCCGGAGCCCACGTGAACCCCATCCATGAGCACGCTACCGACGACGCCGGCCCCCTCATCCACCCGGCACCCCGCCCCCAACACGCTGGAGGACACTTCGGCGCCCCGCCCCATCCGGACCCCCCGGCCCAGGATGTTGCGCCCGCGGTCGGGGCGTCCCCACAGCGCCGGCGCCAGCCCCTTGCCGCGCCAAAGGGCGCCCGCCAGGACATCCTGGTTCGCCCTGAGGTAGGCCGCCGGGGTGCCTATGTCGTTCCAGTAAGGGCTGCCCTGCGAGCATAGGCCGACCTTCAGCCCCGCCTCAAGCAGGCCCGGGAACACCTCGCGTTCCACGCTGACGGGGCGCCCGGCCGGGATGCGCCTGAGCACCTCCGGCTCCAGGGCGTAGAGGCCGGCGTTGATGAGACGGCTGCGGGTCTGTCCGGGCCGCGGCTTCTCCAAGAAACGCCGGATCAGCCCGTCCCGGCCCGCCTCAAGCACGCCGAAGGCGCTCGTGTCCGGGACCGACACCGCCCACAACGTGGCGGCGGCGCCCAAGGCGGCGTGCCGGCTCAACAGCGAGCGGACGTCAAAATCGCTGAGCGCGTCCCCGTTGAGCGCCAGGCAGGGCCGATCGGGGTCGGGCCAGGCGAAGCGGATCGCGCCTCCGGTCCCCAGGGGCTCGGGTTCCCGGCGCAGCTCCAGGCGCATGGAAAACCGCCTCAGCCGCGGAAGGGCCCGCCGCCAGGCTTCGGGCTGGTGGTGCACCGACAGCACCACCCGTTTCACCCCCGCTTGGGCCAGGCGGGCCAGGAGGGTCTCCACGAAGGGCCGCCCCGCCACGGGCAGGAGCGGTTTAGGGGTCCCCGAGGTCAAGGGTCGCAGGCGGGTCCCGAAGCCCCCCGCGAGGATGACGGCATCCCGGATCACGCGCACCTCACCAGTCGGTCGAAAGGTCCACCTCGTCCCAACCGACGTGGACTTGGCGGATGTTGAAGGGGATCCAGGATGCGCCGAAATCCAGCACCGGAGCGGACGGAACCATTCCTTTGGCGAGGCCCCAGAGCCAGTGGGGCACCTTGCGCCCCCCGAAGATCCGTTCCACCGGGACCAGGCTCAACGTGCGGGCCGCCGGGTTCCAGACGAGCCGGCAGGTCTCCACCGTGGAGCAGGCCAGCCCCAGGAACGTGCCCTTGCCGGTGAGCACGAGGCGCTGAGCCTCGAGGTCCGCGCGGATCCCGGGTTCGGTGCCGTCCGAGGACGCGAGCTTTTGGTCCAGGGACCTGAGGGTGAACACCAGTTGGGTCTGGGATTCGCGCACGTCCTTGAGTTCGAGGCGACCCTTCCACAGGGCCCTGCGATCCACGACCAAATCCCGGAAGATGAAATCGGCCTTGTCGAAGCGCAACCCCTGCGCCCGGAAGGTCTTCAGGTGCACTTCCGCCTTGGGGAAGCGCGCGTCGCGGACAAGCTGCCAACTGATGCCCCAAAGCCGGACCACGGACGCGCGGACCGGGACGCCCAGGCCCTCGCCCAGCGCCCCCTCGAAGACGCGGTAGAGGTCGGAAAGCCTCCGGGGCGCCGATGCGGGCAGCCGCGCGAGCACCGCCGCGCGCTGCGCCGCGAGGGAGGGGCGGGCCGCGGCGGACAGGGACGCGGGGCCGGCCAGCGCGAGGGCCAACGCCAGCGTTTGGGACAAGGACGGGGTCTTCATCTCATGGCTCCTTTGCGGGACGCTTCAGGCGGCTCCGGCGCCCCGGGACCCCGGGAGCGCGTCCGGACCTTCGGCGTAGGCGACCTCGCGTACCCGTCCCAGGCCCCTTTGGGCCCGGTACCAGGCGACCGTGCGCCTCAATCCCTCGTCCAGCCCCGTGGGGGCCCGGAACCCCAGGCGCTCGGCCGCGCGGGTCGTGTCCAGGCAACGGCGCGGCTGGCCGTCGGGCTTGGTCGGGTCGAAACGAAGGGCCCCCCGGTATCCGCAGGCCTCAGCGATCTTCCGCGCCAAATCGGCGATCCCCACCTCGCTGCCCGTGCCCAGGTTGACCGGTTCGCTGTCGGCGAGGCGTTCCGCAGCCAGCACCAGGCCTTCGGCGCAATCGTCCACGTACAGGAATTCCCGGCTGGCCCGCCCGCTTCCCCAGACCTCCACTTCGGGCAGGCCCTGGTCGGCGGCGTCGGCCATCTTCCGGATCAGGGCCGGGATGACGTGGCTGGAGCGCGGATGGAAGTTGTCGCCGGGACCGTAGAGGTTGACCGGCAGCACGTAGACGCCGTCGAAGCCGTACTCGGCCCGGTAGGCCTGGAGCATCTGGAGCAGCGCCTTCTTCGCGATCCCGTAGGGCGCGTTGGTCTCCTCGGGATAGCCGTTCCAGAGTTCCTCTTCGCGGAAGGGCACCGGGGTGAACTTGGGGTAGGCGCAGATGGTGCCGGTCTGGACGAAACGCTTGAGCCCCCGCCGACGCCCCTCCTCAATGAGGAGCAGGCCCATGGCCATGTTGGCGAAGAAGAAGCGCCCCGGGTGGGCCTGGTTGGCGCCTATGCCCCCGACCTCGGCGGCCAGGTGGAACACGACGTCCGGCCGCGCGTCGTCGTAGGCCCGCCGCACCCCCGCCTCGGTGGTGAGGTCGTAGTCCGCCCTCCTCGGAACGAACACCGCGGCGGCGCCGCGGGCCTTGAGCCGCTCCACGAGGACCGAGCCCAGAAAGCCGGCCCCGCCGGTGACCATGAGCCTGCGGCCCCCCAAATCGAACGCCATGCGGTACCCCGAGAACGTCATCCCTTGAACCCGTACGCCCGCCACAGGTGCATTCTGCGCACCTCGATGCCGTTGCGCCGGAACACCCAATCCGGAAGCGGCTCCAGGGCGCGGAATCGCGCACTGACCCCTTGTTCCTCCCAATCCTGGCCGACCACCAGGACGGCGTCTTGCCCCACGTGGAGGGGAGCGTCGTTCCAGAACCGGTACTCGTTCCCCGGCAACCCTGCGCTCAGGAGCAGGCTGCGCGGCTGCCCAGGCTGGTAGAACGCGAGTTCGGCCGCGTTCTGGTAGGTGGTGGCCGCGGTGAAGACCCCGGCCCCCCCCAGGGCCGCGCGTTCCTGGGCGACCCGGCGGCCCAGGTCGGCCCAACCCGCCAGGCGGGCCGGGACATCGGCCTTGGCGAAGCGCTGCGGGAACGGCAGGAAGGGGACCAGGGCCTGGGTGAAGACCAGGATGGTCATGGCCCAGGCCACGCCCAGGGACCAGACCCCCAGCCGTCCGCCCCAGCCGCCGCGGGGGGACCGCTCGTTGAGCCACCCCGCGGCGAGGGGCAAGGCCCCCAGGTACGCCACCGCGGGCCAGTTCCCTTCGACCCGGCTATGGAAGGACAGGGCCTGGAAGAACAGGGCCACGGGCAGGGACGTCACCAGGAGCCAACGTTCCGCAGGGGTGTCCCGGCCAGCCCGCCACCTCAGCGCGGCGCGGGCCCACCCCGCCAGGCAGGCGAACCACAGCACCGGGGTCACCAAGGCGGCCTGGGAGCCCAGCAGTTCGAGCCAGGGCACCCCGCGCCGCCGGTGCGCGTCACCGCCGGCGAGGGACCCGATGTGCCTCAGCGAGGGCCAGCCGTGGGCCGCGTTCCACCCCAGCAGCGGCACCCCCGCCAGGGCGGCGATGAGCAACCCGATCCAGGGCCATGGGGTCCGGCATTGGCGCCGCAGTTCCGGGACCGCGACCAAGCCCAGGACCAGGCAGCCGTCGAGCAGCACGGCGGTGTACTTGCTCAGGAGGGCCCAACCCGCGGCCAGGCCCACCCCGATCCACCAGCGCGGGGAACCCCGCAGCGCCTTCAACCCGCAGGCCAAAGCGCCGATCCAACCGACCGCCATGAGGCTGTCGTGCATCATCAGCACGCCGCCGACGGCGAAGATCAGGCAGCCGTTGAAGGCCAGCACCACCCAAAGGGCCATGCCCGGGAGATCCAGGGCGTCCGCCGTGATCCAGGCGGCGGCCGCGGACACCCCGAAACCGCCCACCACACCCAGCAGCCGCACACCCAGTTCCGTGGGGCCGAGCAGCCACGTGCCCAGGCGGATGGCCAGGGCCAAGCCCGGCCCCTGGTCGTAGTAGCTCCAGTCCAGGGAGCGCGACCACTCCCAATAGTAGGCCTCGTCCTCGGCTAGGTTGAGCCGGCCCGCCACCCACAGCCGCACGAGCGCCAAAACCGCCGCCGCCAGCACGGCCCAGGCGAGGGCGCGGGAAGCCTCGGCGGAGGGGCTTCCGCCGTTCGCGCGCGGCCTAGCGCCCGGCGTAGAAGCCCCGCACCGCGGCGCCGACGGCACGCATCTGCGCGGCCGTGAGGCCCGGGAACATCGGCAGCGAAAGCACCTCACGCGCCGCCGCCTCGGCCACCGGCAGCGCGGGCGCCCCGGCGGCGTAAGGGGCCTGCTGGTGCATGCACACGGGGTAGAACACCGAGGTGCCGATCCCGGCGGCCGCCAAGTGGTCCCGGAGGGCGTCGCGGCGGCCGCCCGGCACGCGCACGGTGTACTGGTGCCAGCAGTCCCCCGCGGCCTGCGCGGGCAGCCCCAGCGGCAGGCCCTTGAGGACCCGGGCGTAGGCCGTCGCCAGTTCCCGCCGGCGGCGCGTCCAGACGTCGAGCTTGGGAAGCTTGCGCCGGAGCACGGCGGCCTGCAGCTCGTCGAGGCGGCTGTTGTACCCGATCTCGGTATGTTCGTAGCGCCGGGGCATGCCGTGCTCGCGCAGCCGCCGGGCCAGCGCTGCCAAATCCGCGTCGTCGGTGGCCAGGGCGCCCGCGTCCCCGGCCGCGGCCAGGTTCTTGGTGGGATAGAAGCTGATGGCGGCGGCGTCGCCCAAGGCGCCGGCCTTGCGGCCCTTGAGTTCCGCACCCAGGCTCTGGCAGCCGTCCTCCAGGATCCGCAGGTCCGGCCGCCCCGCCGCCTTCAGGCGGGCGCGGAATCCCGCCACGTCGAAAACGCGGCCGAACAGGTGCACCGGGATGGCCGCGCGGCAGTCGGGGGTGAGCCGCCGCAGGGCGTCCTCCGGGTCCAGCAGGAAGCTGTCCGGCAGGATGTCGCAGAACACGGGACGGGCGCCCACCAGGCTCACGGCCTCCGCCGTCGCGAAGAAGCTGAACGCCGGAACCAGGACGGAATGCCCCGGCCCGACCCCCAGGGCGCGCAGGGACAGCACCAGGGCGTCGGTGCCGCTGTTGCAGCCGACCACGAAACGGGCCCCCAGATAGGCCGCCAGCTCGGCCTCGAAGGCCTTGCCGTGGGGGCCGTTGATGTAGGCTCCCCGCTCCAGGATGAGGGCCCAGTCCTTCAGGATGCGGGCCTTGAAGGGCCGGACCTGGCCGGGCAGGTCGATCAGGGGGACTTTAATCACGGGAGGCCTCGCCTCAAGGGCGGGCGGGAGGCCTAGGAACGGCCCACGCCCTGGTAGGAGAATCCCAGCTTCTTGACCTTGGCCGGATCGTAGAGGTTGCGGCCGTCGACCAGCAGCGGGGTCTTCATGACCTTCTTCACGGCCGCTAGGTTGAGTTCCTTGAACTCGTTCCACTCCGTGAGCACCACCAAGCAATGGGCGCCGCGGGCCGCGCCGATGGCGTCCTCGCAGTATTGGGCCTGGGGCAGCATGCGGCGCGCGTGCTCCGTGGCGGCCGGGTCGAAGGCGCGCACCCGCGCGCCCTTCTCGAGCAGGCCCGCCACCACGTCCAGGCTCACCGCCTCGCGCATGTCGTCGGTGTTGGCCTTGAAGGCCAGGCCCAGCACGCCCACCGTCTTGCCCTCGAAGGTGCCCATGAGGCGCTTGATGCGGGCGAGGACGCCGCGCTTCTGCGCCTCGTTGACGGCCATCACGCTCTTAAGGATGCGGAACTCGTAGCCTTCCTTCTCCGCGATGTGCACCAGGGCGCTGACGTCCTTGGGGAAGCAGCTCCCGCCATAGCCCGCGCCGGCGTTGAGGAAAGCCGAGCCGATGCGGCCGTCCAGCCCCATGCCTTCGGCCACCTGGGCGACGTCGGCGTCGACCCGCTCGCACAAATTGGCGATCTCGTTGATGAAGCTGATCTTGGTGGCCAGGAAGGCGTTGCTGGCGTATTTGATCATCTCCGCCGAGCGCAGATCCGTGATCATGGTCTTCCCCGGCAGGCCCTTGAACAGCTCCGCGACCTTGTCGGCGGGACGGCGGTCGCGGCAGCCGATGACCACCCGGTCCGGGTTCATGAAGTCGTGGATCGCGGAACCCTCGCGCAGGAACTCGGGGCAGGAGACCACCGAGACGGCATGTTTGGCCCCGCGCGACTCGAGCTCGTCGGAGATGATGCCGGCCACCATGTCGCCCATGCCCACCGGCACCGTGCTCTTGTCCACCACGATGAGGTCGCCGGAACAGTGGCGCCCTATGCCCCGGGCCGCGGCCTTGACGTACTCCAGGTTGGCCTCGCCCCCCGCCGCGCTGGGCGTTCCCACCGCGATGAAGGCGATCTGGGCCCCCTTGAGGCCCTCCTTCAATTCCGTGGTGAACACCAGGCGCTTGTCCTTGTGGTTTCGGCGGACCAGTTCCTCCAGTCCGGGCTCATAGATGGGGATGCGCCCCTTCTTCAGCCCCTCGATCTTGGGCTTGTCGGTGTCGACGCACACCACCCGGTTGCCCAGGTCGGCGAAGCATGTTCCCGTGACCAGGCCGACGTACCCCACCCCAATGACGCAAAGCTCCAAGTCCGCCCCCTTGAAAATCCCGGCACCCGCGGGTGCGTCGCGCCGGAGTTGGATTATAGCGGAGCGCCCCGCCCCCCTCAAGGCGGCCGACGACCCGTCGGACGGGGCCGGCCCAAACCTCAGTACCCGTATTGGGCCGGGTTGAACAGGTCCGAGTTGAGCTGGTTCGTGTCGAACTTCACGCTGGGGGCCGCGGAAAGGCTCACCGAAAAGCCGTATTGCCACCCCATGAAGAGGTCCTGACGGGCGTAGATCTGGAGGTCGATGCAATCGAAATCCCGGTCCACGGTGTAGGCCTGCTGGTTCAGGCGCCGGTTCACCAGATCGAACTGGTCGTAGTAGCTGACCTTCCACTTCGGGCCCAAGGCCAGGGAGTTGCGGATCCCGACGAAAAGCTGGTCGGGCATCACGCGGGGGATGTAGGGCCCCAGTTCGGGCGGGGCGGTGAAGTCCTGCGGCGGCTGGATCTGGATGATGGCGTTGTTGACCCAGTCCGCGCTCAGGTTGGTCTGCCAGCGCCGTCCCGGGTCGGAGGCGTTGTAGGAGGCGTCCACCGTCTTGAAGGCGGCGTTGGGCACGCTGTAGGACCCGCTCAGGGAGCCCGAACGCCCGTCGGGCGGGGTCCAGGAGGACTGGAGGTTGATGAGGGAGAGGCGTTCGAGCTGCCGGGGCACGCTGTAGGGCCTCAGGTCGTAGCTCCCGGTGGCCAGCAGGCTCAAGTGCCGGACCGGCTCCTCCTGGAGCTTGAGCGCCAGCAGGTTGACCGCCTCCCCGGACCAGAGGATGCCCACCTGGGGGTCGAGCTGGCGCTGGTATTGGTAGGTGAGGTCCGTCGTCAGACCCCGCCGGGCCCGCCATTGCAGGTCCTCCGCCGTGCCGAAGCCCGCCAGCGCGGACCCCACGCCGGGTTCGGCCGGGGGGATGACCAGGCTCAGGGTCCCCTGCGGGGCGGCCCCCTGGGAGCGCACCGCCTCGTTCTCGACCCAACCCATGTTCAGCGTCTCGACGGTGTTCAGGGAAAGGTCGTGGCGGATGGGGAAGGTGTCGCTGATGGTGGGCGAGATCGTGACCCCATCCATGTAGTAGTCCAAGTTCGGGTCGAAGGCCTCCGTGGCGGTCCCCGAAAGGTTGTCGAGCACCTGGGGGACGACCAATTGGCGCTGGGCGCTCGCCTGGACGCCCCAGTACAGGAGCCGCGCGGGCGCCCATAGGCTGTCCGGGAAAAACGCGGTGGAGTCGTGGGAGTAGGTGAAACTGGGGAGGGTCTCCTGGGTCACCACGGACTGGGTCACCATCTGGGCGCTGCCCACCACCGGGAGGGACTGGATGGAGTTCGTGTACCCGGCCTGCAGGTCCCAGGAATAGGTCTTCTGGTGGGAGGACAGCTCCACGTAGCTGGTCTGCGAGAAGCTGTCGACCTGGCTCATGTCGAAGATCTCGTTGAAGTCCGGGTTGCTCAGGAGCTGGAGATTGCCCTGCAGGGTGAGGCCGTGGCCCAGGTCCTGCTTGTGGGTCCAATTCGCGCTGTAGTTGTCCACGGACGGGTCGTTCTTCTGGTTGTTGAAGTACCCCGCCACGGTGCCGGATCCGCCCGGGACCTTGTAGTGCTGGCCCCACCCGAACCCGCTGCCGTAGTTGGACATCTGGTCGTAGCGCACGGTCCCGTATTGCCCGTTGCCCAGGTAGTAGTTGTAGCCCAGGTCCTCGTAGTTGCCCAGGACGGAGGAATATCCGGGTTTGATCTCGATGGGCGGCCGGGGGTCCTTGATGCTGCGGGAAAAATAGGGGATGTAGAAAACCGGAACCCGGCCGGTGTAGAGCCACACCCCCCAGGCCGTGATCGAATCCCCGGCCTTGAAGCGCATCTTCTTGGCCCAGATGCGCCACATCGGGACCTCCTGGCGGCAACTCGTGCATTCGCACCCGTGGAGCACGACCACGTTCCCGGGAAGCATGTCCGCGCCGCCGCAGGTCGCCACCCATGGGGACTGGGTGTAGAGGATGCCGCGCGCCTGGCCCGTGCGGCTGACCTGGTTCATGGCCAAGCGCTTGGCCCACAGCGTGTCGCCCGAGGAGTCGGCCACCACCACGTTGCCCTCGGCCCTCAACAGGCCCTGCTTCACGTCGTACCAAAGGCGCTGGGCGTGGACCTGGGTGTCGCCGCTGACGAGCACCACGTCGCCTTCGGCCAGCAGCGTCTCATCCTGCTGGTCGAACCGGACGCGGTGGCCCTGGATGGAGATGGGTTTGGTCTGGTCGAAGGACCGGGCGAAGCCCGGGCCGCGCGGGCCGCGGCGCGCGCCCTTGGGCTTCGCGGTTCCGGAGACGCCCCGGGCGCCGGCCGTGCCGGTGAGGCCGCCGGCGGAAGGGCTCAAGGGGGTGGGGGCACCGGTGCCGACCGGGACAAGGGCGGTGGGGGAGACGGGAGCCGGCGCGGCCGAAGGGAGGGGCGCGGGGGCGCCGGCGGCGCCCGAGGCCAACGCCAGGAACGCGGCGGCCAGAAGGCCCCGCACGAACGCGGGAAAGGGGATGCGAGGCAGGGAAAGGGCCATGCGGGGAGGGAGGGCGTCCCGTCGGACGGGTCTGGGGGCGCCCTCCCCGCGGCGGGGGGAGGCCCTCAGTAGATGGTCGCTCCCGTGGCCGGGTCGAAAAGGTGGGCCTTGCTCATGTCGAAGACCACCTCGATGTCGGTGTTCACCTCAACCTGGTCGCCGGCGTCGAAACGGGCGACCAACGGGGTCTTGCCCGTGGTCAGGTAGATGTAGCTTTCCGATCCCATGGGCTCCACGACCTCGACGGTGGCCGTGAGGGTGTTGTCCGGGCTGGCGTTGGTGGCATAGACCTTGTCGTAAATGTCCTCGGGCCGGACGCCGAAGACCACGTCGCCCACGCGCTCCCCCAGGGCCGCCACCATCTCGTCGGTAAGGCGGATCTGGAAATTGTCCTCGTTGAAGAACAAGCCGTTGCTCCGCTTCACCAAGGTCCCCTCGATGAAGTTCATGCTGGGGCTGCCGATGAAGCTGGCCACGAAACGGTTGGCCGGCTTGTCATAGAGGGCCAGGGGATCGGCCACCTGCTGGACCAAGCCGTCCTTCATCACGACGATGCGGTCGGCCATGGTCATGGCCTCGACCTGGTCGTGGGTCACGTAGATCATGGTGGCCTGGAGGCGCGTATGCAGCTTGCTGATCTCGGCGCGCATCTGCACGCGCATCTTGGCGTCGAGGTTGGAGAGGGGCTCGTCGAACAGGAACACCTTGGGCTTGCGCACGATGGCCCGTCCCAGCGCCACGCGCTGGCGCTGGCCCCCGGAGAGCTGCCTGGGCTTGCGGGTGAGGTACTCCTCGATGCCCAGGATCTCGGCGGCCTCGTGCACCCGCTGCTTGATCTCCTCCTTGGGGTACTTGCGCAGCTTCAAACCGAAGGCCATGTTCTCGTAGACGGTCATGTGGGGATAGAGGGCGTAGTTCTGGAACACCATGGCGATGTCGCGGTCCTTCGGGGGCACGTCGTTGACCAGGACGTCGTCGATCCACATCTCCCCCGAGGTCAATTCCTCGAGTCCGGCGATCATCCGCAGCGTCGTGGACTTGCCGCAGCCGGAAGGCCCGACCAGGATCAGGAATTCCTTTTCCTCGCAGGTGATGTTGACCTTGTTGACCGCCATCGCCCCGTTGGGATAAACCTTGGAAACGTCTTTGAGCACGACCTTCGCCACGGTACGCTCCGAAAAACACCCTTCCAACCAAGCCTTTCCTTATCGCGGGACAACGAAACCCGCCTTGTCGGCACGGCGCCGGGAAAAGGCCAGTAGGACGAAAAATTTTACTTTATGAAACTTCTTTCCGTCAAGAATGTTGAGGAAAAACGCCCCTAAAACGCGATCACGCCCTCGGCTCGGAGCAGGACCCCGGCGCCATACAGCGAGCCGGCGGCCACCACCACCCCGTCCGGTCCGGCCCAGATCCGGGCCCGCTCCAGGGCCCTGGGCAGGCTTCCCTCGCCTTGGACCGAGGCCCCCTGGCGTTTCAACCAACGGACCGCCTCCCCCACGGGCAGGGCCCGGGGATCCGGGGGCTCGGCCACGAACCAACGCCCGGCCAAACCCATCCAGCAGCGGAACATCCTCTTCCAATCCTTGTCCGCCAGCACGCCCACCACCCAGGCCACGCGCCGCGGACGCCTTCGGGCCAGAAGGATCCGCGCGAAGTCCGCCAAGGCCTTGGCGCCGCCGGGGTTGTGGGCCCCATCCAGAAGGGTCAGGGGCCTTCGGGACAACACCTGCAGCCGTCCCGGCCAATGGGCGCGGGCCAGTCCCCGCGCGACCGAGGCCGGATCGAGCTCCAGACGCCGTTCCAGAAGGCCGCACGCGGCCAGGACGCAGGCCAGGTTCTGGTGCTGGTGGGCCCCCAACAACGGCAGATCGACGGTGTGGACCCGGGGCCCCACCGCCATCACGACCCGCTGGCGGCCCTCCTCGGGCTCCTCGCGGCATTCCAGGACCCGCCAGTCCCGGTCCGGCCGCAGCGCCACCACCGACGTGCGGGATCCCGCCCCCTGGACCCGGCGGAACCGCCGCAGGATCACGGCGCGCGCCTTGCCGGAAGCCGCCGTCACCAAGGGGCTTCCGGGCTTGAGGATTCCGGCCTTCTCGAAGGCGATGGCGGCCTCGGTGCGGCCGAGCTCCCGGGTGTGGTCCAGGGAGATGTTGGTGATCAGCGTCAACAGCGGCCGTTCGACCACGTTGGTGGAGTCCAGGCGGCCCCCCAGGCCGGCCTCGAGCACCACCACCTCGGCCGCCACCCTGCGGAAGTGGAGGAAGGCCAACGCGGTGAGGGCCTCGAACACGGTGGCCGGGCCCTCCACGGCCGCGGCCTGGGCCTCCAGGGCCGCCCACAGCGGGGCCGCGGAGGCCTCCAGCGCGCGGTCGCCGGCGGAGCGCCCCAGGAAGCGGAAGCGCTCGTTGAAGCGCACCAAGTGGGGCGAGGTGAACAGCCCGGCCCGCCGTCCCGAGGCCAACAGCGCCCCTTCGAGCATGCGGCAGACGCTGCCCTTTCCGTTGGTGCCGGCCACGTGCAGCACCCGCAGCCCGCGTTGGGGGTCCCCCAGGCGCCGGAGCAGGGCGCGCACCCGCTCCAGCCCCGGCACCACGGCCGGCCGGGTGAGCCCGGCCAGCCTGCGCTCCAGGCGGTTGGGTCCCGGGCTCACGCCCCGGCCCGGACCAACCCGGCGTAGAGGTCCCGCGTACGGGAGGCGATGGAGGCCCAACTGAAGCGTTCCTCGGCGCGCCGCCGCCCGGCCTCGCCCAGGGCCCGGGCACGGCCCGGGTCCGCCAGAAGGGCCCGCACGGCCCGGGCCAGGGCCGCCGGATCCCCCGGGGGCACCAACAGCCCGGTCTCCCCGTCGACGACGATCTCCACGATGCCGCCCACGGCCGAGGCCACCACCGGGGCCCCGCAGGCCATGGCCTCCAGGTTGATGATCCCGAAGGGCTCGTAGATCGAGGGGCAAACGAAGGCCCGGGCCCCGCTGTAGAGTTGGGCGGCCTCGTCCTCGGTCAGCATGCGGTCGATGTGCACGATGTTGTCCCGGCCCCGGATCTTGGCGGCCACCCGGTCGGCGTATTCCTTGGTGTCGGCCCCGCCCATGGCCAGGACGACCTGGGCCGGGATTTCCCCGGCGGCGTCGACCAGGTGCTCGACGCCCTTCTGCTGGGTGCAGCGGCCCAGGAAGAGCACGTAGTCGTCGGCGATCCCCCAGCGCCCCTTGAGCGCCGGGGAGAGGGCCCTGCGGGTCCAAAGGAGCGGGTCGATCCCGTTGTGGACCACGGCCACCCGCTCCTCGGGGACGCGGAAGTGGCGGAGGATGTCCTCCCGCATGCCCTTGGAGACCGCCACCACCGCGTCGGCGGACTCCACGCAGGTGCGCTCGATCCAGGAGCTCAGGGCGTAGCCGCTGCCGAGCTGCTCCTCCTTCCAGGGCCTCAGGGGTTCCAGGCTGTGGCAGGTGAGGACGAACGGCTTGCCGTAGAGGATCTTGGCGAGGAGGCCGGCGAAATGGGCGTACCAGGTGTGGCTGTGCACCACGTCGGAATCGATGGCCCGCGCCTGGGACAGCAGGTTCACCGACAGGGTCTCCAGGGCCGGGATGAACTTTTGGGGACCTTTGAGGTCGGCCCAGGGGGCGTACCCCACGGCGCTGAGCCGGCCCTCGCGCAGGTCCTGCTCCCCGAAGCAGCGGACGTCCACGTCCATGATCGCCGCGAGCTCGCGCGCGAGGAACTTCACGTGGACCCCGGCGCCCCCGTAGACATGGGGCGGATATTCGCGGGTGAAAAGGGTGACCTTCATGGCTCCTCGACGGCGGGGGTCAATTCCCGAACAGGCGGCCCAGGCCGCGCGACACGCCGGAGGGCAGGCCTTTGGGCAGGGCCTGCCGGATCCGCGCGCCCAGGGTCCGCGTCAAACGCCCCTTGGCGCGGCTCCAAACGGCGCGCGCCGCCTTTTTTAGGACCGGGGTCACGTCCGGCCGGGCGGACGCGAAGTCGGCTCCCTTGAGCCCGATCCAGTCCAGGGTGGGCCAGCCTTGGGGATCCGCCAGGGCCGCCAGTCGCCCGGGGCCGCCCTTCATCATGGCCGGATTGAGGTGGGGCACGAAGCTGAGGTCGACGGCCCCTCCCGGAATCAGCCAGCCTGAGGCCTGCAGGAACATCGCGCCGCCCCTCAAGCCCGGCCCGCTGCCGGCCTCGAAGCTCGTCAGCGTGGCCTTGCCCCCGGCGTAGTCCAACGCCCCCCGGACCGTGGCGAAGGTCAGGGGCCGCGACAGGAGGTCCCGAACCGGCGCGTAGGGAAGGGCGCGGGCGATCTTGAGTTGGTCGGAGCAGGCCTGCAGGACCGCGTCCGTGATCCCGAAGGTCGCGGTGGCTCGGAGCCCATCGGCCATCCCGCCGGGCCCGCCTTCCAGGGTGACGTCGGCGTGCGCCTGGGCCTGGCCGGCCAGCATCCCTTCCAGGGCTTTCCCGACCGTCGGCTTGAAGGCCGCGATCAGGACCGGCAGATGCGCGAGATCGGCCTTGAGGTCCAGCCCCAACTTCCCTTTGGGCGCGCGCACGTCCGTGAGCAGGCCGGAGGCGTCCACGGCCAGCGACGGCGCCGTGAGGTTCAGGCGCTGCACCCGCAGCGAGCCCGCGGCGGGGTCGTAGGTGAAGACCCCGCTCAAGGCCACGGGCAAGGGGCTCCCGTCCCCTTGCGTCAGGGTGAGGCCCGACTCCACCCGGAAGGTGCCGGGATGTTCCAGGCCCAGCCCGAGCACCTTGAGGTTGAAGTGGTGCACGACCCGGTCCTGGCCCGGACGGCGGTCGTCGCGCAGGGTCAGGGTGGCGTCCTGGATCTCGAAGTTCTCGACCAGCACCGGGAAGGCCTGGGGCGCCTGCGCGGAGGAAGCCTGGGACGCCCGCGCGGGGGAGGCCTGGGAGCCGGGGGCCGCGGACCCTAGTCCGCTAAGGTTGGAAACGCCCCTCCGATCCGTCTCCAGGAGGAGGTCCGGCTTGACGAAAAGCAGTTGGTCGACCACGACACGGCCGGAGAACAGCGGCAAAAGGGACACGCTGAGCCGGGCCTCGGAGGCCCGGAAAAGGGGCTGGTCGGCGTAGCCCGCCCCGGCGTTCGCCAGGCTGAAGTCCCTCAGGGTCACCCCGCTGAACAGCCCGACCTTGACGTCGCCTATGGCCAGGGTCCGGCCCAGGCGTCGGCTTCCGGCGTCGACGGCCTGGCGCCTCAGGCGGGACCAGGGCAGCAACAGGGGGGCCACCAAGCTGGCCAGGATGAAGAGAAGGGCCACGGCCGCGGACAATTTGAGCCACCAAGGCCAACGACGGACGCCCGAGGGCGCTGGGGACGGTTTCAAGGCTGAGGAGGGGGAGGACAAGGGAACCTCGGGCAAGGGGTCTGGGAAAATCATCGGCCGACGGTAGCTTTGTACCAAAGCCTCTCCGCCTTGTCGACCCGGGGGCGGGACGCGACAGCGACCCTCCCCGGCGCTATAATGCCCCAACTCCCCGGGGCCGAACCCGCGGGGAGGCCGGGCCTCCAGGCCCAGGGAACGGGGGGAAGCGATGCGTGTGTGGGGCTACCGGATCCTGAACGTGCTGGGACATATATTGCACTTGGGCATTGTGGGGTTCATCGTGGTGGGGTGGATCCCCAGGACCCTCCGCCCCTGGCACCTGGGCCTCATCGCCCTGACCCTGGCGGCCTGGATCGTGTTCGGGGCCTGCCCCCTTACCGAGGCGCAATGGGCCGTGCGCCGCCGTCTGGGGCTGGGAAAAGACAGTTCCGGGCCCTACATCCCTTTCCTCATCCGCAAGCTGACCCGAAGGCCCGTGGACACCGCCAGGATCGACAAGGCGGTCACGTTCTTCAGCGCCGGCCTGGCGCTGCTCTCCCTGGGGCTCAACGCGGCCGACCTCTGGGCGCGCCTGGGGCGCTGACGGCCAAGTGGACGAACAAAATGGGGAGGGGGCGGTCCGCACAACGGCGGACGCCCCCTCCCCACGTGCTCAAGTCGGGTTATTTCTTCTCGGCGGCCGCGGGCTTGGGGACCACGGGAGCCTTGGCCGGAGCCGCAGGAACCGGGGCCTTGGCCGATGTCCCGGACTCGGCCACCACGCTCTTGCCCGAGGCGATCTGCGCCGGGGTGGGGAACTCCGCGTAGCGGCTGGCGTTGGCCTGGCTGCGGGCCGCCGCCTCCTCAGCTTTGACCTTGTTGAGCCGGGCCATCTCCTCTCGAACCTTCTTGTCGATGGCGTCGCAAAGCGCCGGGTTGTCCTTGAGGAAGGCGCGCACCTGGTCGCGGCCCTGGCCGATGCGGTTGCCCTCGTAGGCGAACCAGGAACCCGCCTTTTCGACCACGTTCAGGTCCGCGGCCATGTCCAACACCGTGCCCTCGCGGCTGATGCCCTCGCCGAAGAGGATGTCGAAGAGAGCTTCCCGGAAGGGGGGGGCGCACTTGTTCTTGACGGTCTTGACGCGCACCCGGTTGCCCACCGCATCTTGCCCGTTCTTGATGGTCTCGATGCGGCGTATGTCCAGGCGCACGGAGCTGTAGAACTTGAGGGCCTTGCCCCCGGGCGTGGTTTCGGGGCTCCCGAACATGACCCCGATCTTCTCGCGCAACTGGTTGATGAAGACGACGCAGGTGCGGCTCTTGGCCACCAGCGCGGTGAGCTTGCGCAGGGCTTGGCTCATGAGCCGGGCCTGCAACCCCGGCAGGCTCTCGCCCATCTCCCCGTCGATCTCGGCCTTGGGCACGAGGGCCGCCACCGAATCCACGACGATGATGTCGATGGCCGAGGAGCGCACCAGGGTCTCGACGATCTGCAGGGCCTGCTCGCCGCTTTCGGGCTGGCTGACCAGGAGCTCGTCGATGTTGACGCCCAACTTGCGGGCGTAGTCCGGGTCCATGGCGTGCTCGGCGTCGACGAAGGCCGCTATTCCGCCCAGCTTCTGGGCCTGGGCCACGATGCTGAGGGTCAGGGTGGTCTTGCCGCTGGACTCCGGTCCGTAGATCTCGACGATGCGGCCGCGGGGCATGCCCCCGACCCCCAGGGCCATGTCCAGGCTGAGGGCCCCGGTGGGGATGGCCTCCACGTCGATGGCCGGGGCGTCGGAAAGCTTCATGATGGAACCCTTGCCGAACTGCTTCTCGATTTCGGCCAGTGCCATCTCAAGCGCGCGCTGCTTTTCGTTGTTGGCGGACATCACCATCCTCCGGACAGGGCTGGGGTTCCCTCGGCATGCACCGGCACCCTGGATGTCATCACGTCAGGGCGGGCCGAACCGTCACCATTCAGGTGTATGGGTATAATACCATACACATGAATGGTAGTCAAATAATAATTTCTCCCCCCTTAAACCTACCCCGCGCGGGAAGGAAACCGAACTGGGCCACCGGCCAGGAAAGGATGTCCGCCCCTGCGGCTACAGCTTGACCTGGAATTCCGCCTGGGCGATGCGGCCGTCCGGGAGGACGCCGAAGCTGGGGCTGTACAGGCACAGGTACTCCAGCCTTACGCTCGCGTGGGACCAACCCGTGGGAAGGTCCAAGCCCACGGTGGCGTCCCGATACAGCGCTCCGCCCAACAGCACCCCATCGTTGAAGCCGCTGACGACCTGCTCCCAGCGTCCGTAGATCCGGGCCCGCCGCCAGCCCCGCGGCGCGCGCCAGGCCGCCAGCCAGGGGCCCAAATCCAGCCACACCGTGGCTTCCCCTCCTCCCCTCCAAAAGCCGTCGAGTTCCTGCCCGTCCCATTCCCCCGCGGCGTGCAGCGGACCGGCCCCCAAGGACAGGTCCCCCCCCCAGGTCTCCATCGCGTGCTTCCCCTGGAACACCGGTGGAGAAACGAACGCGGCCCCTTGGGGCGCGCCCAGGGGCGCGAAGGCGTAGGGCTGCTCCAGGGCCACTCGGGCCGCGGCTCCGGAAAGGCCCAGGGAGGCCATCCACGAACCGCGGCTCCAACCCAGCCCGATCCGCCCCACCCCTCCTAAGGCCCCCTGGTAGAGCTGGCCGCCGGCGAAGTCCTGGAGCGAGGCCGCGGCCGTGGCCGTGAGCGGCCCCAAGGAGCGCGCGCCATCCCAGCGCAGCCCCAGGCCGCGCTGGTTGAGCAGTTGGAGGCCCCAGGGCCGGGCCGCGCCGTAGTTCTCGAACCCGTAGAGCAGGCTGCGCTGGACCCCGATGAGGTCGGCCTTGTCGGTCTGCTGCTCCTGTCCGAAGGGGAGAAAGACGTTGCCGAAACGGAAGGCGCCCCAGGCGCCGTCATAGCGCACGTAGAAGTCGTCGATGGAGGCCTGGCTCAGGTAGACCTGGGCCTCGGCCACCGCGCTCCAGCCGTCCCATCCCAGGGGCCCCTGCAGGCTCACGTTCAGGTCGCGGAACTGCAGGCCGTCCCAGATGTAGCCCGCGGCCATGGGGGCGATCCCATAGGCGTCCACGGGTCCGTAGGGGGGCCGCCCATTTGAGGGTCGGTCGATCTGCAGCACCTGGGTGTAGCCGTCGGCGGTCCATTGGGCAAAGGGATCGGTCCAGGCCCGCAGGGCCGCGGGGAGGACCCAAACCGTCGCCAACAGGGCCGCGACGGCGGCCGGGCGGCGCGCAAAGGCGGGGCTAGAAGCGCGCATGGAAGACCCCCTCCGGCGTGCCGATGGCGTCGGAGGAGACCCCGAAACCGAAGTCGGACGTCCCGTTGAGCGCGGCGAAATGTCGGGCCGCCACGCCCGCCGTGATCCCCAAAAGGGAGCCCACGACCACGTCGCTGGGCCAATGGTCCTGGTTGTACACGCGGGAATACACGATCAGCGCGGCCACCGGATAGGTCCATTCCCTCCCGTACTCGGCCCCATAGACCTCGGCCACGGCGAAGGCCGAGAAGGAGTGCCCCGAGGGCATCCCCATGGTGTGCTGGCTGTAGTCGAAGAAGGTGTGGGCCTGGTCGTTCTCGTAGGGCCGGTTGGACCAGGCCGCGAACTTGAAGACCTGGCCGTAGACCGCGGCGATGGAAAGGGCCTCCAACGCGGTCACCGAGGTTCGGCGGAAGCGTTCGGACCCGAACTGGGTGCCCAACGCGGTCAAGCCGGCCTCGGTCAGGCCTTCGCCCAACGCCGAGACCGTCGGCATGCTGTGGTTCAACCAAGTCTTGCGCGCCGAACCCAGGGAAAGGGTTCGGTAGATGGGCAAGTCGTTGTGCAGCGTGACCCAGGAAAGGGCCACCGAGGGGGCCAGCCACAACAGATCCGAGGTGCGCCAGCGCAGGGGGCTGGTCCCGTAGTAGCCCAGCAGCCCGAGGGTGCTCTCCCCGGCCGGAATCAACCCCGTCGCCGCGGCCGTTCGGCTGGACGGCGCCGGGGAAACCCGTCCGGGGGCGGCCTCGACGGCCGCGCCGTTCTTGGCCCGGGCCACGGACGCGGCCGTGGACGACAGCGCGGCCGGGGCGGCCGGGACGGCCGCCGCCGCGCAGCGGCCCGCCGCACAGGCCAGGGCCAGCCCGAACGCGTAGGGGCGCATCCGGATCACGCCGGAACCTGGTCCGGGGCCTGGGCGCGCAGCCACTCCCGGATCCGCGCGGACACCTTCTCGGGGGTCAAACCGAAATGCCGGGCCAGGTCCTCCGGGGGCCCGGAAACCCCAAAACCGTCCACCCCGATGGCCAGGGCCCCGGAGCCGGCCAAGGAGGCCCACTGGGCCGTGGATCCGGCCTCCAGGGTGACGCGCGGCAAACGCCCCAGGACCCCGTCACGGTAGGCGGCGTCCTGGGCCTTGAACACGCAGACGCTGGGCATGCTCACCAGCCGGGCAGGGATCCCGGCCTGGGCCAGCAGACCCAGGGCCGCGTCGGCCAGGGCCACCTCGCTGCCGGTGGCGATGAGCGTCACGCGGGCCCGCGGATCCTCGCGCAGGACATAGCCGCCGCGCCACACCTGCTTGCGGTCGAAGCCTTCGGGGAAGGCCAGGGTGGGAAGGACCTGGCGGCTCAGGCACAGGGCCACCGGCCCCCGGGCGTGGGCCGCGGTCCAGGCCCAGGCCATGCCGGTCTCCAGGCCGTCGCCGGGGCGCCACACGGTCAGCCCCGGGATGAGGCGCAGCCCGGCGAGGTGCTCGATGGGCTGGTGGGTGGGGCCGTCCTCGCCCAGGAAGAGGCTGTCATGGGTGAAGACGAAGACGCTGCGCAGCCGCATCAAGGCCGCCAGCCTCAGGGCCGGGCGCATGTAATCGGAGAACTGCAGGAAGGTGGCCCCGTAGGCGCGCCAGGCGCCGTGGAGGTTCAGCCCGTTGACCACGGCGCCCATGGCGTGCTCCCGGACCCCGAAGTAGATGTTGCGCCCCTCGAAGACCCCCCGCGGGCTCCAGCGCATGACGGTGCTGTCCTTGAGAAGGACCCCGTTGCTCTCGATGAGGTCGGCCGACCCGCCGACCAGCCAGGGGCACTCCCGGGCCAAGGCGTTGAGGATCCTGCCCCCGTGCTTGCGGCCGGCGGCCTTCTCGCGCTCCATCCCCTCGACGGCCTTCAGCAGGGCGCCTTCCTCGACGTCCTGGGACCAGTGGCGGTCCCACTCCCGCGCCAGCTCCGGCTCGGCACGGCGCCAGGCCGCGAAATCCTTCTCCCACTTCTCGTGGACCTTGGCTTTTTCGGCGACGCGCGCGGCGCACCATGCCCGGGCCTCGTCGGGGACGTGGAAGGGCGGCAGGGTCCAGCCCAGCTTCTGCTTGGTGGCGTCGACCTCGGCCTGCCCCAGGGCCGCGCCGTGGGTGGCGGCGCTGCCTTCCATGCTGGCCGCGCCGCGGCCGATGACGCTCTGGGCGATGACCAAGGTGGGCCGCCGGGGGGAGTGGCGCGAGGCCTCCAGGGCGGCGGCGAAGGAGGCCTGGTCGTAGGCCGAGACCTTGGCCACGTTCCAGCCGTAGGCCTCGTAGCGCGCGGCCACGTCCTCGGTGAAGGTCACCTCGGTGCTGCCGTCGATGCTGACGTCGTTCTTGTCGTAGATGACGGTGAGATTGCCCAATCCGAGGTGGCCGGCCAGGCTGGCGGCCTCGGCGGAGACCCCCTCCATGAGGCAGCCGTCGCCCGCCAGGCACCAGACCCTGCCGTGCACCACGGGCATCCCGGGCGTGTTGAAGCGCCCGGCCAGCAGCAGCTGGCCCATGGCCAGCCCCACGGCCGAACTGACGCCCTGGCCCAGGGGGCCGGTGGTCATCTCGACGCCGGGCAGGTGGCCGTATTCGGGATGGCCCGCAGTGCGCGACCCGAGCTGACGGAAGGACTTGAGGTCGTCCAGCGTGCAGTCGTACCCGAACAGGTGCAGCAGGCTGTACAGCAGGACGCTGGCGTGGCCCACGCTCAGCACGAAACGGTCCCGGTCGCGCCAATCCGGATGTTCGGGATGGAAACGCAGGAAGTGGCTCCACAGAACCAGGCTCATCTCGGCGGCGCCCATGGGCGTGCCGGGGTGGCCGCTGTTGGCCTTCTGCACCGCGTCCATGCTCAGCACGCGCACGGTGTCGATGACGGACTGGGGAACCTTCTCAAGGGGCTTCATGGGCGCTCCGGAAACGGCTGGGCGCGGCTCCGCCCGGTCGGGCGGTCCGAAAGGGGGCCATTGTCCGGAATACGGAGCGCCCGGGCAAGGACTCTATGGGGTCCGAAAGGCGGAGGGGGTGGGCGGAGGTCCCTGGGGCGCGCGGAAGCGCGGGCGCACCACGCCGGGCGGGATGGGCCATTCGGTGTGCCCGGCCTCGCGCAGGTCGCGGCCGGGATAAACCGGATAGAACAGCCCCCCGTCGAAGGTGTGGACCTCGAAGCGCAGTTGGGTGCCCAGATCGTGCGCGCGGACCTCGGGATCGGTGCGGCCCAGCCACCCCAGAACTTCCCCTTGGAGCACCAACTGGCCCGGGCTGACGCGCAGGTTGGCCAGATCCCCGTAAAGGAAAAACAGCCCCCCCCGCCGGTCGTAGACCATGCAGTACCCGCCCCAGGGGCCGCCATCGCCGCGCCGGTACGGATGCGAGGCGACCACCACGCCGTCGGTGGCGCTGACCACGGGTTCGGGCCTTCCGGTGCGGTCCTCCAAGCCCCTTCTGCCGCCGTCGCGGATGTAGAGCCTCAGCCCGGCGTAGCCCCGGGCCCGCGGGCCGTCCAGGAAGCGGTAGCCGTCGGGGTCGTAGCTCAGGCCGAAGCAGCCCGCGTCGTAGCCCGGCAGGGGGAACATCCAGGCCCAACGCCGTCCGCGTCCGAGCACGGGCCCCGCCTTGCGCAGCACCGGCCAAAGGGCCAGGAAGCGCGCGCGGGCGGTCCGGCCGTCCAGGGACCCGTCCTCGAGGCCGCCCAGGGTGGTGTCGAAGGCCTGGCAGGCGTCCAGGGCGCGGCCCGACACGTACTGGGTGTCGGCGCCCGCCCCGGCGGGCGCCAGAGCGACGGCGACGAGCACCAAGGCGGTGCGGACCATAGGCCCTCCGGGCCCTCAGGCCCTTGTGAGGCGCAGCAGGCGCCAGCCGCGCAATTCGCCTTCCCCCCGGGCCGCCAACCCTTCGGAGCGCGCCGCCCGCGCCACGCGAAGCGCCTCGGGGCGCGTGTGGATCCCGCAGCACAGCAGCGCGCCGCCGGGCGCCAGGGCTCGGGAAAGCGCGGGCATCAGGTCCACCAGGACCGGGGTGACGAGGTTGGCCAACACCGTCGCGAAACGCCGGCCCTCCAGGCGCCGCAGGGGAAAACGCCCGGCCAGCACCGGCAGGCGAACCGCTTCCACGGAGTTGAGGTCCCGGTTGGCCCTCAACTCGGCGCAGGCCGCCGTCTCCTGCTCCACGGCCACGACGCGCTCCGCGCCCAGCTCCAGGCAGGCGAAGCCCAGGATCCCGGAACCGGCGCCGACATCCAGCACCGTACCCGCGGGCGGGCGGGCGCACAAGGCCCGAAGCATCAGAAGGGTGGACTCGTGGCGGCCGCTGCCGAAGGCTTGCCCCTGGGTCAACACGATGGTCCGAGGGGGACGGGGCCGGCGGGCCAAGGCAGGATCCCCGGCGGCGAGGATGCGGAAAGGACCCACCCGGCGGGGCGGAAAACGGCCGAAAGGCTTGGTGGGCTTGGACGGTGCCGGACGTTCGCGCCGCAACCGGCCTATCCCCAAGGCCGCGAGGAGGCGCTTTTGCGCCTGGCTCAATTCGGCGCGTCCCGCGGGCAGCCAACCTTGCAACCGGGTGCGTCCCCCGGGGCAGGGCTGGTGCAACACCCCATCCGGAAAGATCCCACCCAACGCCGCGCCTATGCGCTCCGCGGAGGCATCGGGGACGACAAACGAAAAACTCCGTCTCGAAGGACGGTTCAAGCCGAAGGAACCTGACCCGAGAGCAATTCTTTGAGCTGCTTGCCGGGTTTGAATTTAGGAGCCTTCTTGGCCTCCACCTGGACGGTCTCGCCGGTCTTGGGATTGCGCGCGACGCGGGCCTTTTTTTCCACCACCACGAAGGTTCCCAACCCCGCCAGATTCACCTTCTGGCCGCTTTTGAGGCTCTCTTGGATGGTGTTGACCAGCGTCTCCAGGACGCCCTCGGCGTCCTTCTTCTGCATACCGGTCTTCTCGGCCAGTGCTTCGACAATTTCGATCTTGGTCACGGACCCTCCGTGAAAATCGAACAAAACACTTCTAACAGAAATATGCTTTTATTCCAAGACTATTTCGAAACGAAAAACGCTCAATCCGCACCCGCGCCAACGGCCCTGCGCAGGGCTTTTTTGCTTCCATGAAAACGCTTATTTTCCAACATCTTTTCTTTGGAACGCCGACTTCGCCGGCGCTTCTGCCTGCGCACCTTTTCAGCTTCGGACCTTTTTTCGCTTACCGCGCCATTGATTTTCTCGTCCAATTTTTGGGCCAGGAGGCGCCGGGCCCAAAAGCGATTGAGCCCCTGACTGCGTTCCCGCTGGCAGCGCACCACCAAGCCTGTGGGGCGATGCACAAGCACCACGCAAGTGCTTACCTTATTCACATTCTGCCCGCCATGCCCTCCTGAACGGATGAAGCGCTCCTCCAGATCCTCCTCGCGCAGTCCAAGCTTGGCGCAAAGGGCCTCCAGTTCGGCCATCGACTGCGGGGACACCGGAAAGGTAGGCATTCAAAAATCCAGAAGGGCATTCCGTCCGCGGGCACCGCGCACGTCCGAAGCCTGCGCGAAAAAAACGCGGGCCGGTGCCGAAGCCCCGGCCCGCGTTCCACTCCCCGGAGGAAGCGGGCTCTAGGCCTGCGGTTGGAACAACTGGGTCTTGACCTTGGGCGCGAGCTTGTAGGCCATCCACACCACGAACAGTCCCAGGGCCACGCCGAAGGCCAGGCCCAGGGCCCCGCCCGGGAATTCGTAGTTCGGGTCGTGGCCGCCCATCATGCCCAAAAGCAGCGGAACCGAGAGGTAGGTGTTGACCTTGCTGGCCAAGGTGGCCTGCTTGGCGAGCTTGGGGTCGACGGCCGGTCCGCCCTGCTGGGCGCTGATGATCTTCTTCTGGCGCGGCCAAATGATGCCCCAGACGTTGAACCACATGATGGTTCCGAACGTGGCCCCGGTCATGATGTACATGCCGCGCGGATTGTTGAACCCGATCCCGGTGGAGGACATGTAGATGAACCACAGCAGGTAGAGGCCGCTCAGGAAGGTGAACATCGCCCCCCAACGGAACATGAAAAGCGCCCGGGTCATCAGCAGCGGGTTGGCCACTTTTTTGGCTTCGGGGGTGTACTTGGGGTCGGCCTGCAGGTTGGAGTTCACGAAATTGAAGAACCACAGGTGGCCGATCCACAGGACACCCGCGACGTAATGGGTCCAACGGACCAAGAGGGTGAGGACTTGCACCATTGCCTCCACAGCAGGGGGAGTTACGTGGGACTCAAGCATAGCAGAGACGGGCCGAAACCGGAAGGCCGGCCACCGCGGGCCGTCAATGGCCCGGCGTGCCCACCGACATCTCCAGGATCGAATCGAATCCCTGCGCGCGCGCGAGGGCGTCCAGCGCCCCGTGGTACGCCGCGTCGTAGGAGGGGCCGTAGTAGACCCGGTGCAGCATCTCGTCGTGGAACAACTGCTTCATCTCGCGCCGCGCCAACAGGTCGCTTTCGCGCGCGGCCCGGCGCCGGAGCTCGGCGAAGCGCGAAAAATGGGCCTCCGCCAAGGGCGAAGGCTCGGTCCGGGCCGGAGCCGCCGCCGAGGCCGGAGGCTCCAGGCGGTAGATCTGCACGGGTTCCTCCCGGGGCAGCTGCAGGTTGATCTCCCGGCCCAGCCACGCGTAGGCCCTGCCGGTGATCTGCTCGACGGCCCGGTAGCGGTGCCCCAGACCCAGGCGTTCCAGGGGCACGGTGACCCGGGTGTCGCGTTTGGCGTAGGGATCGAGGTTGACCGCCACCAGCACGGCGTTGGACCGATCCGGGCTGACCTTGGTGAAGGCCAGCACGTGCTCGTCGGTCGAACTGGTAAAGACCAGGTTGTCGAGGTGCCGCAAGGCCTCGTTGTCCCGGCGCGCGCGGTTGACGCAGGCGATGAAATCCTTGATGTTCCCGGCGCGGTCCCAGTCCCACACCTTGCACACGTACTTCTCGGAGTCGGCGTAGGATTCGCCCCCGGGCAGGGCCCGGTTTTCGCACAGTTCGAACCCGGAATAGATCCCGTAGGTCGGGGAGAGCGTCGCCGCCAGCGCCAGACGCTGCAGGAAGGCCGGCCGCCCGCCCTCCTGGAGGTTCTTCGGAAGGATGTCCGGGGTGTTGGCGAAAAAATTCGGCCTGAGGAAATCCTTCACGTAGGTCCCGGTCAGGCGGGCCATGTACTCCAGGATCTCGTCGCGCCGCGTGCGCCAGGTGAAATAGGTGTAGGACTGCGAAAACCCGATCTTGGCCAGGAGTTCGAGGCGTTCATAGTAGGTGAACGCCTCGGAGAGGAAGACGGCCTCGGGGTGCGCGGCCTTCACGGCGGGGATGCACCAGGCCCAGAAGTCGTCGGGCTTGGTGTGGGGGTTGTCGATGCGGAAGATGTCCACCCCCTGGGAGATCCAGAAGGTGAAGATGCCTTTGAGTTCCTCCCACATACGCTCGCGGTCCGGCGGGTAGAAATTGAGGAAGACCGTGTCCTCATACTTTTTGGGGGGGTTCTCGGCGTATTTGATGCTGCCGTCGGGGTTGTGGAAGAACCAGTCCGGATGCTCCTTGAGCCAAGGATGGTCGTAGGAGCAGGTCAGGGCCACATCCAGGGCGACGCGGATTCCGAGCCCGCGGGCCTTGGCGCAAAAGCGCCGGAAATCGTCCAGCGTGCCCAGGTCGGGATGGATGGCGGTGTGCCCGCCCGAGGCGTCGCCGATGGACCACACGCAACCCGGGTCGCCCGGGCCCGCCCAAAGGGTGTTGTTGGGCCCCTTGCGGTTGGTGCGCCCGATGGGGTGGATGGGGGCCAAGTAGAGGACGTCGAAGCCCATGGCCTGGATGGCCGGAAGCCGGTCCTCGCAGTCCTTGAAGGTGCCGCTGACCCCCGGGACCCGCCCCTGGGAGCGGGGGAAAAGCTCGTACCAGGCCCCCACGCGGGCGTGGGGCGGCTCCACCACCACCCGGCGTTCGGGATAGGTGACGGTCTCGGGCCGGGGGCCGGCGGAGCGGGCTTCGACCGTGTAGACGTAGGTCCCCGCGCGGGCCAGGCGCACGGCCCCCCGGAAGCGGCCCTCGCATCCGGCGGACGCGAGGGATCCCATGGGGACGCTGTCCCAGGCGGCGTCGCCTTGACGGCGGGTCTTGAGCACGGCCTCGGCCGCGCCCGGAGCCTCGGCCTCGACCACGAAGTCGCGGTCGGTTTCGCATTTGGCGGCGTACTTGCCGCCGTCGATCTCGGGGCTGATGGTCCTCAATTCCATGCGCCGGGCGCCTCCATGCGGGGTTCGAGGGCGTCATGGTAGCAAATGCGGGGCCGGGCCGCCACGGGGGCCGTCCGCGGACCGGGAGGGGCCCCTTCCGGGGCCTGGAGGGTTGGGCGGATCAGGCCCCTTTTTGCCGCCCGTAACGGCCCGGCGGCAGCCCGACTTTGCGTTTGAAGATCTGGATGAAATAGTTCACCGAACGGAAGCCGCAGGCCTCGGCCACCTGTTCCAGGGCCAGGCCCTCGGCCAGCATGCGCTTGGCCTTTTCGATGCGCTTGTGCAGCAGGTAATCGGAGAACGGCCGCCCGGTGTGGCGGGCGAATTCCCTGGAAAAGGTGGTGGTGGAAAAGCCGAATTGGCGGGCCACCCCCGGAAGGGTCCAGGGCTCGTTGAGGCCCGTGTCGATGGCCTGGCAGGCCCGATTGAGGCGGAAGTATTTGTCCCCGGACACCGGACGCTCCAAAAAGGACAGCAGCAGGTCCAGGGCCGACTCGAAACGACCGACCATCTCCGCCAGGTCGAAGGCCGTCTCCATCTTGAAGATGACGTCGGCCTCGAAGCGGGCCAAATCCTGGGCGTCCAGCCCCTTGCGGGTCTCGAGGGCCCCCAGAAGGCGGTCGATCACCTCGATGAAGGCCCGCCGGCTGGCCTCGGGCCGGCCCAGGGTCTTCATGAGGACGTTTTGGATGAAGGCCGCCGCGCGCTCCCCGGCCCGGGCCCGCCCCTGCTCCAGGAGGGCTCGCGACAGCTCCTCGATGCCCGCGCGCAGACCGCTCCCCTCCTGGGCCGCGGGCCCCAGGTCCCGATAGCGCACCACGGTCTCGCCCTTGGACAGGGCCACGTGGAGGGCCGCCACCGCCTCGTGGTAGGAGCCCTTCAGCGCCGTCCCGCTCGGGTCCGTGCCGCCGATGCCCACCCAGACCTTGCAGCCGAAGCGGCGGGACATGCGCCGCGAGAATTCGTGCGCCCGGTTCAGGATCTCCTCGGCGGCGCGCGGCGCGGCGGTGGCGGGGTCCGCCGAGGTCAGCAGAAGGGTGCCGTAGTATCCCAAAGGATGGGCCAGGGTCTGGCCCAATTCCGGCGCGACGCGGCGGGCCTCGCGTTGGAAGGACATGGCCGCGAGGGCGTCCGCCCACTCCTTGCCCGTGCCCTCGCGTTTGGCCGCCATCACGGTGGTGGGGAACCGCTCGATGCCCAGTTCCTCCACCTCCCAAGCCATGAGCCGGCGGTGGTCCCCGTTGAAGCGGAAGAACTTCGGGCTGATGGCCTGCCACTCGACCCACTGATGGTGCCAAAGGCGCCGGGCGAAGACGTCCCTCTGGAGAACATCCAGGCGGGACGCCGCGGCCGCCCCGTCCAGCGCCCCGGTGAGGAAGGCGGAAAAAAGCTCGAGCGCCTCGGTCAAGGCGGCGACGAGTTCCGCATCGAGGACCGGCGTATCGGCCACGGCGCGCGCATAAGCGCAGAAGGCCTCGTCGTTGGGCAGGGGATTGCGCCCGCTCAAATCCTTCCACAGCGCCGCGAGCTCGGCCTCCGTGGGCACGGCCATGAGGAACACGCCCGTCTGGAGCACGCCCAGGCAGCGTCCCGCTTTGATCACCGGCACGAACAGGCCGTGGAGCCCGCGCAAGGGGGCGCAGACCGTCTTGCGCGTTGCGCACACCTTGGCCAGGCAGCGTTCGTTGTACCGGACCCGCTCCTCCCAATGCGCGAAACCCTCGTAGTCCATGGGCGTCTCCTTGGGCTGGCGCCGCGTGACGAGGGTGTGCCAACTCTTGAAGTCGCCGTTGAGGATCAGGAAGGCCGGCAGGTCGACATAATAGGTGAGGCTGTTCTGCAGCAGGATGTAAGGGCGCGCCGTCTGCAGCAGCGAATGGAGGGCCGCGGCCGTGGGCATCTTGGTCGTCGCCATGCTCACCCCAACCCCTTGGCCATCAGGAACACATCGTCCTCCCCGCCGCGGGGGAGGAAGCCCAGGCCCCTGAAGGCCGGGACGCTCCCGGCCGGCGCCAGGGCCCAGATTTCGGTCGACCCGGCTGCCTTCGCGCGCTGACCAAGCAGGGACACCACCGCCGACGCCAGGCCCCTGCGCCTGAGGGCCGGCAGTACGGCCAGGAGCTCCAGCCAGGCCCTCTCCCCCCGACGCGCAAGCCTCCCGGTGGCGGCCGGCTTGCCCCCCTCCCATCCCAGGGCCACGCCATCGCCCGGATCGGATCCGTCATCCACCACGCTGCGGTCCCAGTTCATTTCCCCGCAAAAGACCGATCGCCGCAGGTCGCGGGCCTGCTCGAGGTCGAGGGCGGATTCGACGAAACGCACGGTGGCCATGGACGATTGTAAACCGGCCAGGGGCGCCCGTCACCTCAGGAGCGCACGGACTCTCCGCGGCGCCGCCGACTTTTCCCCGGGGCGTCCCCCTCCCCGACGGGTTCCTCCCTGCGGGCCCCATACCAGGGCCCCCAGGCGCCCGCGCCATGGCGCTCATGCCATAAACGCCGCTCCAGGGCGAACCGCCGCCATTTCTCCGGGTCCATCCACGGCCCCTGGCCCAGGTGGCGCGGGATGACCAGGCCGAAGAACGCCGAGACCAGGCACACCAAACCGCCGCCGACCAAGGCCAACACCACCAACACGGTCAGCACGGCCGGCCCCAGGGACTGCCCCAGCCCCAGGAGCACCGCGGAACCGCCCACCGCGATGCCGAAGCCGCCGACGATGCCGGCGACGGCCACCCGGCCCCCTCCGAAACTCATCGCCGTCCGGTCCGTACGGGACGCATCGGCCTCAAAGGGGCCGCCCGGGGCCCCGCCTCGGTTGCGCCCCGGCGCGGGGCGTTCGGCTTCGACGTTGATCTGCATGGCGTTCCTCCAGTGGATCCCCCTTCGGGGCGGCACGGGGCCGTCGGCCGGCGGGGGGGGCATCGCGGGCCGAAAGGATCTTGCGCAGCGCGGTGAGGGCGTAGCGGGTACGGCTGGCGGCGGTGTTGAGCCCCACGGACAGGTTCCGGGCCATTTCGGCGTAGGTCATGTCCGCGTAAAACCGCAGGCGCAACGCGGCGGCCTGGGGCAGCGGCAGGCCCGCCAAGGCCTCCTCCCATTCGGCGGCCTCGAGCCACTCCTCGACTTCGGGCGGCACCGCCGGCATGTCCCCTTCCCCGGCCCCGTCCAAGGGCAGATCGACGCGCCGCCGGGAGGCCCCCCGGATCGAGTTGATCCAGACGGCCCGATCGGCGTAGGAATCCAGGTCGCGGACCCCGCCTTTGGCGAGGCGCCGCCAAAGGGCCAACGCCGTGTCCTGGACCACGTCCTCGGCCAGGGCCCGGTCCCGCACCCTGCTTAAGGCGAGTCGCAGAAGCCTCGGCCGCGCGCCCGCGAACCACGCGTTGAAGCTCTCGTCGAAGGTTCGGTGTGGGCCCTGGTCCATGTCCTGCCGGGGGCGGCTCCGCGCCCGGAGCGGGCGATGGTCCTGCAAGAAGGAGCGTGCCGGGGGGGTGATTTGTCTGCCGACGGGCTTGGTGGAGCAAAAAAAAGGCCGGCCCGGGGGGGCCGGCCTTTGGGGAAACCGTCCCGACCTACTGGCCCCCGGGTACCTGCAGCGCCGCGTAGAAGCTCCGTCCGTCACGACGGACGCGCACCACCACGCTGGATCCCGCCTTCAGGGCGGCCACCAAGGACGAAAACTGGTCCGTTCCAGCCACCCTGTCCTTGCCCAGCTCCAGGATGACGTCCCCGGGTTGGAGCCCGGCGTTGTCGGCCGCGGAGCCGCTGTCCACGCGGGTCACGACCACGCCGCCTGCGCCATGTCCCTTGGCCTCGTCCGGGGTCAGGGGCCGCACATCCACGCCCAACTTGGGGCTGGTGATGGGCTCCTCGTCCGCGTCCTGGGCGCCGCCGGCATCGCTTTGGGTCATGTCCCCCAAAACAACGGAAACGCTCCGCGCCGAACCATCGCGCCAGATCTTGAGGCTCGCGCGCTGGCCCACCGGCGCCCCGGCCACATTCCTCTGGAGCTGCCGGGAGTCCGCCATGGCCTTCCCGTTGAACGCGAGGACGACGTCCCCGGGGCGGATGCCGGCGTCGTGCGCGGGCCCTTTGGGCATCACGTCTGCGATGAGGACCCCCGGGGAGTCCGCCGGAAGGCCGAAGCGGGCGGCCAGGGCGGGATCGAGGTCCTGGATGCTGACCCCCAGCCAGGCTCGGGTGACCTTGCCGTGCTCCACGATCTGCCGGTAGATGCCGCGGGCCATGTCGCTGGGGATGGCGAAGCCCACCCCCTCGCTTCCGCCGCTCTGGGTGGTGATGGCCGTGTTGATGCCGATGACGTCGCCGTCCATGTCCACCAAGGGCCCCCCGCTGTTGCCCGGGTTGATGGGGGCGTCCGTCTGCAGGAAGTCGTCGTAGGGGCCCTCACCGATGACCCGCCCCTTCGCCGAAATGATGCCATGGCTGACCGTCTGCTCCAGGCCGAAGGGCGAACCCACCGCCAGGACCCAGTCGCCCACCTCAACCTTGTCGCTGTCGCCGAAGGAGGCCTGGGCGAGTCCATGCATGCCCTTGACCTGCACGACCGCGAGGTCCGTCTTGGGGTCCCGCCCCACCACGGTGCCCTTGGCCTCGCGCTTGTCGGCGAATTTGACGGTGATCGCGTCCGCGCCCTCGACGACGTGGTTGTTGGTGAGGATGTAGCCGCGCTTGGCGTCGATGATCACCCCCGAGCCCAGGCTGCGCTGCTGGAACCACTGCTGGGGACCGCCCTGCTGGCCGAAAAACCGCCCGAAAAACTGCCCGGCGAAGGGGTCCTGCTGGTCCTCGGACACGTCCTTGACCACCGAAAGGTTGACCACGGCCGGGCGGATCCTGCGGGCCACGTCGCGGAAGTTCGGGAGGCCGGCGACCGAGGAGGCCCGCAGCGGCGCCCCGAGCAGCAACGCGGGAAGCAGTGCATATCGGAGCTTCATGGCGTACCCTCTCCTCAAAGCGCCCAGCCGCGGCGACGGGCCATGCCCAAGATCGCCGCTTTTTCCGGCTCGTCGAGGTCGGTGGGCAGCTTCACCCGCACCTCAACAAAATGGTCTCCCCGCCGGCCCTCGGCCTCGATGCCCTGGCCCGCAAGGCGCAGCAGGGTCCCGGGCTGGGTCCCGGCGGGCACCCCGACGCGCGCGCTTCCCCGCAGGGTGGGGGCTTGGACCCGCGCGCCCAACAGGGCCTGCGCGAGGTTCACCTCCACGAATCCGTGGATGTCCAGGCCCCTGCGGCTGAAACGCTCCGAGGGGCGCACCTTGAGCGTGAGAAAGAGGTCGCCCCGCCGCCCGCGCCGCCGGGGCGCCCCTTGGCCCGCGAGCCTCATCCGCAGCCCGCTTTCCGCTCCGGGCGGCAGGTTGAGCTTCAGCGGCTGGGGCCTTCCCTCCAGGCGCACCGTCACCGGATTCCCGAGGGCCGCGTCCTCGAAGGAGACCCAGACTTCGCTGTCGAAGTCCCCTCCCTGGTCCGGCACCCCGAAGGGCCCCGGCCCGGCCTCCCCGGAGCCGAAAAACATGGAGAACAAATCCTCCACGCTGGCGGAGCCTCCCCAGGCGGCCGCCCCTCCGGAGGAGGCCCAAGGGGGCGCCCCGGTCTCCGGTTCGGGAACCGGGGAACGGCGCAGGGCGTCGTAGCGGCGCCGCTTGTCGGGGTCGGACAGGATCTCGTAGGCCTGGCCGATCTGCTTGAAGCGCTCCTCCGCACCCCGGTCGCCGGGGTTGGCGTCGGGGTGCCACCGCTTGGCCAGGGCCCGGTAGGCCCTCTTGATCTCCTCGGCCGAGGCGGATTCGGGGACGCCCAACGCCGCGTAGAGATCGGCCACCCCCCCCGCCACGGCGTCCCCCCTTTAGCGCGCGGCCGTCGGCGTCAAAGCCGGGGTCGCCGATGGGGCGTGCTGGGGCAGCCCGTCCAGAAGGTTCACGGGCACCACCACCACCTGGTGCTTGGTCGCGCTCGTCGCCACCTGCCCCGGGCCACGTCGCGTCCCGAATTCAACCGTCTCCAGGACCCCACCCGTATCCCCGTAGAGGGTGACCGTGGCCACGGGGTGGGCCGGCCTGTCCGCGTCCGGAAGGCGCCCCAGGACCTGGGTGTGGGCCAGCGAAGCCAGGAACCCGGGGAAGTCGAAGGCACGGACGCCGGGCTTGGGAGGGGCCGCGGGGACCCAGCCCCACACCCCGTCCGCCCGCACCGCCGTGAGGGTCTTGCGCCCGGGCCGGGCCACGGTGAAGCGTCCCACCGAGGAGGTGTCGAAACCGAAGGCATCCAGGTCCATCAGGCCGTCGGCCTTCTTCTCGATCTGGGCCTTCTGGTACTCGGGGAGCTGGTACACCGGCCCCTGGCCGGCCACTTGGACGTAGAATCCGGGTCCGGGCTTGGCTTCGGAGCCCTCACGCAGGACCATCTCCTGGCCGCCCTTGAGGGTGACCGTGAGCGAGCGCGCGCGCGCCTTCAGGCCGAACTTCCCGCGTCCGGTCTCGCTGGGCACCGAATCGGCGCGCAGGCTGGAAAGGACGTCCAACCACTGCTGCACCTGGTCTGGCTTGGCCGGCTCGTTCCGCGCCCCGGCGACCACCCTCCAGAAGCCGTCCTTGTTCCGCTCCAGGGTGAACCCCGAGATCCCGGACCGCACGGAAACGACATCGTCCCTCTGGAAGCTCCACACGGTCTTGTCCCGCAACTGGCCCGCGTCCTTGAGGATCGCGTCCTTGACGTAGAGGTCGGTGAGGAACACCCCAGGACGGCCCTCCACCTCGGCGTAGGTCTGGCCGCCGAGGGGGCTGTCGATGCCGAAATACAGGACCTGGGCCTTGGCGCCGGGCGTGTCCGGGCTGAAGGTCACCGCCCCCCGGGGATGGTCCAGGCCGAAGTCCCGCAGCGTAGTGCCCGGTCCGGAAACCACCTCGCCGCGTTTGGCCTGCTCCAGTTGGGTCAGGATGCCCCCCACGGCGGCCGGATCGGCCGGGGCGGCCACCGGGGTGACCAGGCGCCACTGTCCCTGGACCTTGCGCAGGAGCACGTCCGGATAGCCCGCCTTGCGCAGGAGGATCTCCGAGGTTCCTGCGGGGTTGAGGCCCTTGAACAGGAGCTTGGCGTCCTCGGCCTCCTGGGCCCGCCGGGGCTGGATCTTCACGGCCCAAACCCAATAGCCCGTCCCCAACGCGAGGGCCGCCCCCAAGGCGACCAGGGTCCGGCTCCCCTCCTTCATGCCGACCTCCGGCGCGCCAAAGACACGGCCACGCCCGCGGCGAGCGCGCCGAGGGCCAGGAGGACCACGCTCCAGTGGATGAGGCGGGCCCGGGCCTGGTTCAGGTACAGGGGCTGGTTGTCCACGGGCTTGGGGGCCAGGGCGATGCGCTTGTCCTGGTCGGAAAGCCAACGCAGGCTGTTGACGATCAAGTCCTGGTTGTTGAAGGCGCCCACGGCCCGGTTCTGCAGGGGCACGCTGCTTCCCATCGCGACCAGCCGCGCGTTCTCGTCCGCCGGCGCGTTGGGCGCCCCCCCAAAGTCCTTGACCGGGGCCTGCAGCGACACCATGACCGCCACCGGCCCGCGTTTGTCGCGGGGCCCCGGATGGGTGGGCGCGCGGTCGCCCTTGCCCGTCCAGCCGAAGGCCGTCGGCAGGGTCCGGGCCAGTTCCGTGTAGGCCGCCTGCGGCGGAAGGGTTCCCTCGCTGAAGCCGGAGGTCTGGGGGAAGAGGGCCTGCCCATGCTGCTGGGAAAGGTCCTTGGTCGCGGGATTGGTGCCGTCGAAGGAGTTGACGATGGGGGCCACCGGCGAGGCGCCGAAAAGCTGGCTGAAGGGGTTCATGTCGATGACGATGTCGTTGTCGAAGACGATGCCCGCCTTGGCCAGCCAAGCCCGCAACCTGGGCACCTCGGCGCGCGGGTCCAAAGCCACGAAGATCCGGCCGCCGCGCCCCAGGAAATCGGTGAGCGCTTTGAGCTCGGGTTCCATGAGGTCCGTCCGGGGGCCCGCCAGGACGACGACGGCGGCGTCCTCGGGCACCACCCCGCCCGGCGCGGTGGCGAGATTCAGCGTGCTCGCCTGGAAGGAGTCGGACTCCAGGGCGGTCTTCAGTCCGGAAAGGCCCTGGGCCGAGGAATCGCCCAGATCGGCCTCCTGGTGGCCGGCGAGGAAGTAGACGTTCTCGGTCTGGCCCGCGCTGACCTTGAGCAGGGCGTTGAGCAGGTCCTCCTCCTGCGATCCGGTCAGGGTCTCCTTGCGGTCTCCGCACACCACCACCGTGGTCCCCTGCTCACGGACCCCGTACTCCTGGGCCTCCAGGGGTTTGCGCACCGGATCCACGAAGTCATAGCCGACCCGGGCCGGATTCAGCGCGCGCACGCGCTTCAGGAGATCCTCGAAGGCCGGGCGCCCGGGCGCGCTGGCCCCGTAGAAGGCCAGGAACTCCACCTTCTGGGTGAGCCCCTTCACCGTCTTGACCGTCTGCTCGGAGAGGGTGAAGGCCTTGTCCTTGGTCAAGTCGACGCTCACCGAACTGTTGACGGCGAGGGACTGCAGCACGAGCACGATGGTCAGGACGGCCGCCGCGTACACCAGGCTTTGTCCCCCCTGGCGCGCCCGCCGGGAGGAGACCACCTGGAAGGCTTCCCTACCCAGGGCCGCCGCCCAGACCGCCGCCAGCGCGACGCCCAGGCCGAGGGGCAGCCACAACCAAAGGTCCGCGATCCCCCGCACGGCGTAGGTGACGCCCGCGGAGGCGAGGGCGATGAGGGCGGTCCAGCCGGCCGCCTTGGCGTATTCCCGGCGCACGCTTACCTCCACTTCTTGCTCTCGAGCACCCTCAGGGTGCAGAAGAGCATGAACGCGGTGAAAAGGATGAAGTAGGTGACGTCCTTGAGCGCGAGCAACCCCTTGGTGAGGTCCTGCATGTGGGTGGTGATCGACAGCTGCCCGATGAGGTCGTGCAACGACCCGCTGGCCGAGGCGGCCAGCCAGTTGAGCACGAACAGCAGCAGCAGGGCCCCGAAACTCAGGGCCGCCGCGACCACCTGGTTCTCCGTCAGGGCCGAAGTGAACAGGCCCACGGCCAAGTAGCAGGCGCCCACCATGAAGACCCCCGCCATCCCCGTGGCCACCACGGGCCAGGGAACGGCCACCTTGTCCGCGATCAAGCCGAAATCCATCAGCAGCGGCAGGAGCATCACGCCCAGGAGCGTGACGGCCGCCAACCACTTGCCCAGGACGATGTCGAGGTCGCTGAAGGGATAGGTGAAGAGGGTTTCAATGGTCCCCGACTTCTTCTCCTCGCTGAACTGGCGCATGCTCACCAGGGGCAGGAGGAAGATGAAGGTGACCGTGACGTTCCCCAGGAACGGGGCGATCAGGTAGTCCACCAGCTTCATCACCTGGCCGCGTTCCGCCATCATGACGGAATAGAAGGCGTACTGCGACAGCGGGGCCACCCAGAAAAAACCGGCCAAGGAGTAGAACGCGAACAGCACGATCCACGCCACCGGGGAAAGGAAAAGGGCGCGGGTCTCGCGCCGGTAGATGGGGTAAAGGTTCGTGGTCATGCCGCCGCCTCCGTGACCGCGGCCGTCTCCGCGGCCGCGTGTTCGCTGTCCTGGGTGACCAATTGAAGGAAGACCTCCTCGAGGCCCAGCCCCAAGGCCTTGAGCTCGACCAAGCCCCAACCCTTGGACACCACAGCCCGGGCTATGTCCGCCCTGAGGTCCGTCCCCTTGGTGCTCTCCACCTCAAGCACCGCGACGCCTTCGCTTTCGGAGCGCACCTGGGCCCGCTGGACCCCGGGAAGCCCGCCCAACAGGATCCGGGCCTCCTCGCCGGGGCCGGCGACGCCCACCTGGACCCGGTCGCTTTTGGCCAGTTTGCGGCCGAGGTTGGCGGTGCTGTCCTGCTCCACCACCAAGCCTTTGTTGATGATCACCACGCGGTCGCAGACCGCGCTGACCTCGGGGAGGATGTGGGTGGACAGCACGACGGTGCGGCGCCCCGCCATGGAACGGATGAGGTTGCGTATCTCAAGGATCTGCCGGGGATCCAGGCCCACGGTGGGCTCGTCCAGGATGAGCACTTCGGGATCACCCACCAGGGCCTGGGCGAGGCCCACGCGCTGGCGGAAGCCCTTCGAGAGCTGCCCGATGAGGCGTCCCGTGACGGACCCCAGACCGGTCTCCTCGCAGACCCGGGCCACGGCGGCCCTGCGGGACGGCCCCGCGATCCCCTTGGCGTGGGCCGCGAAGTCCAGGTATTCGCCGACGCGCATATCCAGGTAAAGCGGGTTGTTCTCGGGCAGGTAGCCTATGCGCTTGCGCACCTCACGGGCCTGCAGTTCGCAGTCGAAGCCGGCGACGCCGGCCCGTCCCGAGGTGGCCGGCAGGTAGCAGGTGAGGATCTTCATCACCGTGCTCTTCCCCGCCCCATTGGGCCCCAGGAAGCCCAGGATCTGGCCGCGCTCCACCGAAAAGCTGACGCCCTTGACGGCCTTGAAGGCGCCGTATTCCTTGGTCAGACCGCTGACTTCGATCATAAGCAGGAAACCCCCGCGTGGTAGTCGGCTCCGGGCGGGCCTTGGCGGCGCCCGGGTCCGGAAGGCCCGGTCGCCGGGCGCAAGACGTCACGTACGAATCCCAACCCACCGGACGCACGACCCGCCCGGGAAAGTTCCCGGACGGGGTGGAAAATGAAGGGGACCCGCCGGCAATCCGGCGGGTCCCCCAGGGGACTCCTAGAAGTCCATGCCCCCCATGTCGCCCATCCCGCCGCCCATCCCGCCGGCTCCCGGAGCCGCCTTTTCCTTCTTCTCCGGGATGTCGGTGACGAGGCACTCGGTGGTGAGCATGAGCGCCGCGATGGAGGCCGCGTTCTGCAGGGCGCTGCGGGTGACCTTGGTCGGGTCGATGACGCCGGCCTTGACCAGGTCCTCGTAGTTCCCCGAGGCCGCGTTGAGGCCCTCGGAGCCCTTGAGCGAACGCACCTTCTCCACGGCCACCGCCCCGTCGATCCCGGCGTTGCCCGCGATGGTGCGCAGCGGGGCCTCCAGGGACCGGCGGATGATGTCCGCGCCGATGGCCTCGTCGCCGGAGAGCTTGAGGCCGTCGATGGCCTCCTGGGCGCGCAGCAGGGCCACGCCTCCGCCCGGCACGATGCCCTCAAGCAGGGCCGCGCGGGTGGCGTGCAGGGCGTCCTCCACGCGGGCCTTCTTCTCCTTCATCTCCACCTCGGTGGCCGCGCCGACGTGCAGGACCGCGACCCCGCCCGCGAGCTTGGCACGGCGCTCCTGCAGCTTCTCGCGGTCGTAATCGCTGGTGGTGTCCTCGACCTGCTTGTTGATCTGCTTGATGCGGGCCTCAATGGCCTTCTTGTCGCCGGCGCCGTCGACCAGGGTGGTGTTGTCCTTGTCGATGACCACCCGACGGGCCTGGCCGAGGTCCTTGAGCTCGACGTTCTCGAGCTTGACGCCCAACTCCTCGGCGATCATGCGCCCGCCGGTGAGGATCGCGATGTCCTCAAGCATGGCCTTGCGGCGGTCGCCGAATCCGGGGGCCTTGACGGCCGCGACTTGCAGGGTGCCGCGGATCTTGTTGACCACCAGGGTGGCCAGGGCCTCGCCCTCGATGTCCTCGCTGATGATCACGAGCGGCCGGCTCTTCTGCACCACCTTCTCAAGCACGGGCAGGAGGTCCTTCATGGCGCTGATCTTCTTCTCGTAGATCAGGATCATGGGGTTCTCGAGGACCGCCTCCATGGTGTCGGCGTTCGTGGTGAAGTACGGGCTCAGGTAGCCCTGGTCGAACTGCATGCCCTCGGTGGTCTCGACCGTGGTCTCGATGCCCTTGGCCTCCTCGACCGTGATGACGCCGTCCGCGCCGCCGACCTTGGAGAAGGCGTCGGCGATCATGTTGCCGATGACGGAATCGTTGTTGGCCGAGATGGAGGCGACCTGGGCGGTCTCCTTCTGGTCGCTGATCTTCTTGCTGTTCTTCTTCAGGGTCTCCACGGCGGCCTCGACGGCCCGCTCGATCCCGCGCTTGAGGGACATCGGGTTGGAGCCGGCGGTGACGTTGCGCAGGCCCTCGTTGTAGATGGCCCGGGCCAGGACGGTGGCCGTGGTGGTTCCGTCGCCGGCGACGTCGCTGGTCTTGCTGGCGACCTCCTTGACGAGCTGGGCACCCATGTTCTCGTAGGGGTCCTCGAGCTCGATTTCCTTGGCGATGGTCACGCCGTCATTGATGATGGTCGGGGCGCCGTACTTCTTGTCCAGCACCACGTTGCGGCCCTTGGGGCCCATGGTGACGCTGACCGCATCGGCCAGCTTGTTGACGCCGCGCTGGATGGCCCGGCGGGCGCCGTCGTGGAAGATGAGCATCTTAGCCATGTTTCCGTGTCCTCCGTATTTGCGTATTTGGGGCCCACCGGCCTGCCGGCGGGCGTTTCGCGCTTGGGGCTACTTCTCGACGACGGCCAGGATGTCGCCCTCGTCCAGGACCAGAAGCTCGTCGCCGCCGACCTTGAACTCGCTGCCGCTGTACTTGGAGTAAAGCACCCGTTCCCCCGGCTTGACCCCGGGGACGACCCGGTTGCCGTTTTCAAGGAGCTTTCCGGGGCCGACGGCGACCACCTCGGCCTGCTGGGGCTTCTCCTTGGCGTTGTCGGGGATGATGATGCCCCCCTTCACGGTTTCCTCGGCCTCGATCGGCTTGACCACGATCTTATCGTTGAGCGGACGCAGTTTCATACGTGTTGTTCCTCCTTGCTGCGGTGATGGTGTTCAGTCCTTTTTCTTCTCGTCCACGACCTCGAAATCCGCGTCGACGGTCTTGGCCCCGGCCGCGGCGCCGGCTTGGGCCGGCCCGCCATCCGGGCCGCCGGGAGCGGCTTCGGGCTTGGCGTTCTTGTACAACTCCTCGGAGACCGCCGCCATGGCCTCCGCCAACGCGTCGGCCTTGCGCTTGAGCGCCTCCGCGTCGGACTCGTTCTTGAGCTCCTCGCGCAGCGCGGCGGCCTGGGCCTCCAGGTCCTTGCGCTTATCCTCGGGAACCTTGTCGCCGAGGTCCTTGAGCGTCTTCTCGACGGAATGGGCCAGACTCTCGGCGTGGTTGCGGACCTCGGCCGCCTCACGGCGCTTCTTGTCCTCCGCCTCGTGCGCCTTGGCCTCCTGGACGAGGCGCTCCACCTCGTCTTTGGCGAGCCCGGAGCTGGCGGTGATGGTGATCTTCTGCTCCTTGCCCGTGCCCAGGTCCTTGGCGCTCACCGCCAGGATGCCGTTGGCGTCGATGTCGAAGGTCACCTCGATCTGGGGTACGCCCCGGGGCGCGGGCGGGATCCCGTCGAGGTGGAAGCGTCCTATGGTCTTGTTGTCCGAGGCCATGGGGCGCTCGCCCTGCAGCACATGCACCTCCACCGAGGGCTGGCTATCGCTGGCCGTGCTGAAGACCTGGCTCTTGCGGGTCGGCACCGTGGTGTTGCGCTCGATCAGTTTCGTGAACACCCGACCCTCGGTTTCGATGCCCAGGCTCAACGGGGTGACGTCCAGCAGCAGCACGTCCTTGACCTCGCCCTTGAGCACGCCGGCCTGGATGGCGGCGCCCACGGCCACCACTTCGTCGGGGTTCACCCCCTGGTGGGGCTGCTTGCCGAAGAGCTCCTTGACGTATTGCACCACGCTGGGCATGCGCGTCATGCCGCCCACCAGCACCACCTCGTCGATCTCCGAGGCCGAAAGGCCGGCGTCCTTGAGGGCCTGCTGGCAGGGGCCCTTGGTGCGGTCGGTCAGCCCCGCGACCAACTGCTCCAGCTTGGCCCTGCTCAGGCTCACGTTGAGGTGCTTGGGCCCGGTGGCGTCGGCGGTGATGAACGGCAAGTTGATGTCCGTGGAGGCGGCGCTGGAGAGCTCGATCTTGGCCTTTTCCGAGGCCTCCTTCAGGCGTTGCAGGGCCATGCGGTCCTTGCGCAGATCGATGCCCTCGGCCTTCTGGAACTCGGAGGCCAGCCACTCGAGCACGACCTCGTCGTAGTCGTCGCCGCCCAGGTGCGTGTCCCCGTTGGTGGCGCGCACCTCGAAGACGCCATCCCCGATCTCCAGGATGGAGACGTCGAAGGTGCCCCCGCCCAGGTCGTAGACCGCGATCTTTTCGTTCTTGCCCTTCTTGTCCAAGCCGTAGGCCAGGGACGCCGCGGTGGGCTCGTTGATGATGCGCAGGACCTCGAGGCCGGCGATCTTTCCGGCGTCCTTGGTGGCCTGGCGCTGGCTGTCGTTGAAGTAGGCCGGCACGGTGATCACGGCCTGGGTCACGGGCTCCCCGAGGTAGGCCTCGGCGTCGGCCTTCAGCTTCTGCAGCACCATGGCCGAGATCTCAGGGGGGGCGTAGCGCTTGTCCTTGATCTCGATGGCGGCGTCCCCGTTGTCGGCGGCGACCACCTTGAAAGGCATGCGCTTGGCCTCGGCCTGGACCTCGTTGAAGCGCCGACCGATGAACCGTTTGGCCGAGAACACGGTATTCTCGGGATTGGTGACGGCCTGCCTCTTGGCGGCCTGGCCCACCAGCCGGGAACCGTCCTTGGCGAAACCCACCACCGAAGGAGTGGTCCTATTGCCTTCGGAATTGTTGATGACCTTGGGTTCCCCGCCTTCCATGATGGCCACGCAGGAATTGGTGGTCCCCAGATCAATGCCGATGATTTTTCCCATGAATGTCGCCTCGCTTTCGAATCCTTAATGGAACTGGTATGCCTGGATATCACGCAAGGACCGTGCCGTTTATATTTAAAAGGTTATATGTATTTTTGTTAATTTCATTTCGAAGCAAAGATGGATCTAAAATCAAACAACCGCAATGAAGTGTTTAAAAACGAAAAGATATGCGCCCCCGGGATTTCAAGAACCCCTTGAACCCCTGCGCACCATCCATCGCCGCGCTTGAACCCGGCCACCCACCCTTATCCTTCTCTTTTTACCTTTACCTCGCTTGCCGACTCAGCAGGACCATCGAAGTTTTTGAAAAATCTATGATGGGTATACAAAAAAAGTATTCTTGAATACAGGAAAAGCCACGGAGATGCCAAAATAATAATAAATCCGTCCATAAATAGGCTTTTTTCAAATGAAAGCCCCAAAAGCCATCCCAGGAGCATGCCCAAAGCTCCCAACCCTGCGATCATTCCATACATAGGATAGATCGCTCCAGCATAAAACCCATCCTCTTCCTCAAAAACCGTGGCGCAGGCTCTACAGGCCGAAGCCGTTTGGAACCACCCGGTTTTGAACGTGTCTTCGCCGCACACTGGGCAACGCAAGCGAATCAGAGTTCCCAAAGACCAAGGTTTGATAGCCATGCTCACCTCAAAGCGGGACTTGTTTGCCGGTGCCCATCCTGGAAAGCGCCTCATCCAACAGCGCGCGCAGTAAAAATAGGTTCCCGGACTCGGCCGCCCGATTCACCCGGATCATGGTTTCGTGGCGCCAAGTGATTTCGCTCTCGGATGCGTCATCCAACCCGGCGTCCGGGTGGCAAAGCCGCGCCAAACGCCGATGGAGTCGCTTCAATTCGGATTCCTGGGATTCCCCCCCGGAGTCTTTGGGTCCTTCGAATCTTGCGCCACCGTCCCATTCGCGTGGGCCGGAGTCCGTCCCTGGGGAAGGTCCAGTGTCCTCTTGGCGCCATCCTCCCAGGGCCCGGAAGGCTTCGAGGGTCTTGGGATGGTCTTCACCCAACGCGGTGGAACGCAACCGATGGGCCTGTTCGAGGCGTTCCCGGCCCCGTTCAAGTCCCAAGACCAGGCCCCAGGCCAAGTTCAAATCGGCCAAGGCCAGGAGGTCCGACGGAGGCTCCCGCAGCCAAGTCTCCACCTCGTGGAAGATGGCGTCCATGCCCGCCTCCCGTCCCAAGGCGGCCTCGGCCTGGGCCAAACCCACGGCGCTGCGCACCGCGAATGCCCCGGCTCCTGTCCAACCTTCGCGCCCCAAGGCGTGCATGCGGCGCAGCCAGTCCAAGGCGGCGAAGGCGCCCCTGCCGTGCTGGGCCGCTTGGGCCAGGCGGCGAAGCCACTCCAGGGCCTCTTCTCGGCGGCCGCAGCGCTGGGCGTACTCCAGCGCGTGTTCCGCGTGCAGGCGCGCCGGAAGCGCATCGCCGGCGCGCTCGAACCAAAGCGCCATTTCGGAATAGCCTTCCCAGGCCGCGTTCCAGACCTCGGGAAGGGCGGCCGGGCCCCTCAACAGCGCCGCGGCCCGCCCCAGGGATTCATTGGACTGGGCCACCCTCCCGGCGGCCAGGCGCTTGAGCGCCTGGCGGAACAGCAGCACGGCGTAGTCGCGCCAGAAAACCTCGCTCTTGCGCCCGGGCCCCTCGGCGATGCGCGCCAAAAGGGAAACGGCGTCGTCCAGCCGGCCCTGGGCCGAACAGAAATCGGCGAAGGCGCGCAGCGTGCGGGCCAGATAGACGCCGGGCTGGGGCAGCCACGGCACCAGGGCCAAAGCCGCGACGTATTCGTCCTCGCTGGGCAAGGCGGCCCCCCGCCGCATATGGCCCTGCCAATCTTTGAGCGCTTCCCTGGCCCGGGCCAGGGTCAGGCCTCCCCGGGCGATGCCTTCCTCAGGCCTGGAGTCCATATTCCTTCATCTTGCGCCACAGCGTGGAACGGCTCACACCCAGCTTCCGGGCGGCCACGCTCTGGTTCCCTTTGAGCCTTCCCAGGGTGGCGGAGATGAGCTGCTTTTCCATGTCCGAGATGCTCAGGAAGCCGTCCCCCAGATCCACGTGGGGCGCCACGTACGCGGACTCGGAGGCGGCCGGACGCGAACCCGGCCTGCCCCAGGCCTCCCGGGGCACCTCCAAAGGCGCGACCTCCCTCCAGGGACCCGGCTCCGGAGCGGGCAGGGCCAGCCTCGCCTTAAGGTATGGCGGCAGGTCGGACAGTTCCACCTCGGGACCCTCGGCCATGAGAACGGCGTGGTGGACGATGTTCTCCAATTCGCGGATGTTGCCGGGGTAGAAGTAGGCGCGCAGGGCGTCCCAGGCCGCCGCGGTGAATCCCCGCACCTCCTTGCGCAGGCGTTCGGCGAACCGCGCCAGATTGGCCCGCAGGAGGAGGTCCAAGTCCTCGCCCCGCTCCCGAAGCGGCGGCAGATGCAGGTGCACGACGTTGAGCCGGAAAAACAGGTCCTCCCTAAACTCCCCTCGTTCGGCCATGCGCTCCAGGACCCGGTTGGTCGCGGCGACCAAGCGAACGTCCACCGGCCTCTCCACGCTCTCACCCACACGACGGATGCTGCCGTTCTGAAGGACCCGCAGGAGCCTCACCTGCAGCCCAGGGCTGGCGTCGCCGATTTCGTCGAGGAACAACGTGCCGCCATCGGCCTCCTCGAAGAGGCCGCGGCGGTCCGCCACGGCCCCGGTGAAGGCGCCCTTGTGGTGGCCGAAGAGTTCGCTCTCCTGCAGATTCTCAGGGATGGCCCCGGCGTTGACCGCCACGAACGGTCCCCTGGCCCGTCGGGAGGCCGCGTGGATGATCCGGGCGATCAATTCCTTGCCCGTGCCGGTCTCGCCGGTGATGAGCACGGGGCTGTCCGTGGGGGCCACCTTTTGGGCCAGGTTCAGCACGCGCTTGATGCCCGGGGACTGCCCCAACACGGGCAGTCCCGCTTCGGCCCCAAGGGATGCCGAAGCGGGGGGCACAGGGACGATGGAGGTGATGGTTTGGGTCATGGCCTATCAAAGACGTTTTGGTGTTCCATTTTGAAACTAATTCAGTATAACCCTTTGCCATAATCCATACAAGGCTTGGTGGCGCCTCACCTTGCTCAAGGGCATCGGCATTGGCAAGGCGCGAGTCCCGAGCCCCGCTTGGCGCGGCGAAAGGGCCGGGGTGGGCCAGATCCAGGCGGATGCGGGGAACCGCCCGAAGTTCCGGTTCAGGAGGCGGAGACTCCCTCCTCGGGCTCCCTCCAAAGGGCCTCAAAGTCGGCCCTCAGGAGTTCCCAGTCCGTGCGCAGCACACGGACCCAAAGTTTGTCGCCGATCGTGATGACGCGCCCCGAGGCGCGCCCCACCAGGGCGTGGTTGGCCGCGTCATGGTCGTAGTGGTCGTCGGACAAGCCCCCCAAGGGCACCAAGCCCTCCGCGGGGAACGGGTCGATTTCGCAGAAGAAGCCGAAATGGGTCACCGAGACCACGGTGGCGGGATAGACCCTGCCGAGACGCTCCTCGAGGTAGCGCACCTGCTTGGCGCGCACGCAGTCGCGCTCACAGGATTCGGCCTTGCGCTCCATCTCCGAGCAGTGGATCCCGGCCTCGCCCAGGGGCCCGGTTTGTCCCCGCGCATCCGCGGGGGACGCCCCCCCCAGGAAGGCCGCCAACATCCGGTGCACGACCAAGTCGGGGTAACGCCGGATCGGGGAGGTGAAGTGACAATAATCCTCTAGGGCCAGGGCGAAATGGATGTCGTGGTCGGCGCTGTAGCGCGCCAATTTAAGGCTGCGCAGGAGCAGGGTCTCCACCAGGCGCTTTTGGGGAAGCCCCCGGGCGCGCTCCAGGATGCGTTGGAGGTCTTTGGGGGTCACCGACGCGCCGCGGGGGCCGCCCCCCAGCTTGAGGCGCCCGAAGAGCGCCAGCGTTTCGGCGAGCTTTTCCTGGTCCGGACGCTCGTGCACCCGGTACAGCAGCGGGAACCCGCGGGACCGCAATTCCCGGGCCACGGCCTCGTTGGCCGCCAGCATGAACTCCTCGATGAGCTGGTGGGAGAACAACCGGGCCCTCCGCAGGAGCGCGGTGGGGCGTCCCTCCGCGTCCAGGGTCACCTTGGTCTCGGGAAAGTCGAAGTCCAGCGCCCCGCGCTCCTCCCTCAGCGCCCGCCGCAGATGGGCCAGTTCGCGCATGTCCTTCAGGGCAGGGCCCACGGCCCCGGTGCCCGGGCCGGCCAGGTCGGCGCGCCCATCCAGGAAATCCTCGACCTCCTCATAGGTGCAACGGCGCGCCGACCGGATCACGCTGCGGGCGAAGGAGGCCCGCCCCAAGCGCCCGCGCGCGTCGGACTCGATCAACGCGCTCAGGGTCAGGCGATCCACCCCCGGGTTGAGGGAGCACAGGCCGTTGCTGAGGGCCTCCGGAAGCATGGGCAGCACCCGGTCCGGCAGGTACACGCTCGTCGCGCGCGCGTAGGCCTCGCCGTCCAGGGCCGTCCCCGGGCGGACGTAGTGGGAGACGTCGGCGATGTGCACCCCCAGGCGCCATCCCGTGGGGGTCCTCTCCACGGATACGGCATCGTCGAAGTCCTTGGCGTCGGCTCCGTCAATGGTGACGACGACACCGGCGCGCAGGTCCAGGCGGCCCTCCAGCGCCGCGGGCTCGACCTCGCCGCCCCAGGCGGAGGCCTCCCTCAGGGCCGCCTCGGGGAAGGCTTCGCGCAGCCCCGCCTTGTTCACCAGGATCAGCGTGTCCAGGTGGGGCGTCGAGTCCCCCCCCAGCCGGCTCAGGAACCGGGAAGGGGCGGGTTCGCGCCCGGACCCGTCCAGCCCCGGAGCGGAACTGACGATCCACTCGCCGTCCGCGGTCCCGGCCGGCGGCGCCGCGTCGGGATCCAGCTCCAGCTCGAGCTCCAGGTCCCCCAGGCGCACATCGTTGAAACAGGCGCCCCCCTCCCGGCGCAGCCGACCCACCCAGCGCTCCCGGCCGCGCTTCAGGACCCCGGTGACCTCGGCCACGGGTTTGCGTCCGGGCGCGTCGGTCGGGGCCGCCCGCGCGCGCCTGCCGCGCATCGGGGGCGCCGCGCGGACGGCGGGCTCCGGGCGGGGCCTCAGGGCCACCCGATCCCCGGGCAGGGCCCAACCCCGCAGGCGTTCGGGCACGAAAAATTCGGCCCCGGAATCCATCCGGGCGAAGGCGCTCCCCGATGAGGTAAGGATGAAGGTGGCCTCGCACCCCGGATCCCCGGTGCCGGCCCGGTACGCAGCCGCCCGGTAGCGGTGGCGCGCGTCGCGGGCCACCCGTCCGGAATCGACCAAGCGCCCCAGGTCGGCCTCGAGCTTGGACCCCAGGCGGCGCGGAAGCCCAAGTTCGCGCAAAAGCTCGGCCCGGCTCAGGCCCTCGGGGCGCGCCGCGAGGGCGGCCATAATCTCGGCGGCCAGGGACATCAGGCCAGATCCTCCGCCACTTCGAGGATCTCCTCGAGGGTGGTGACGCCCTTAAGCACCTTATCCACGCCATCCTGGTACATCGACTTCATGCCGGCAGCCAGGGCCAAGCTCTGCATCTCCACGCTGGAGCCGCGGGCCGCGATGCGGCCGCGGATGGCCTCGTCCACCACCAGGAGCTCGCTCACGGCGCTGCGCCCCCGGTACCCGGTATGGAAGCAGTAGTTGCAGCCGCGGCCGCGCCACAGCTTGGTGCCCGCCGGCGGAAGGTTTCCGAAGGAATCCCTCAGGCGCGGGGCCAGTTCCGCGGGAAGGTCGTAGGACTCGCGGCACTGCGGGCATATGTTGCGCACGAGGCGCTGGGATAGCGCGCAGCGCAGGGCGCTGGCGACCAGGAAAGGCTCGGCCCCCATCTCGGTGAGCCGGGATACCGCCGAGGACGCGTCGTTGGTGTGCAGCGTGGCGAACACGAGGTGGCCGGTGAGGGCCGCGCGCACGGCGATCTCGGTGGTCTCCTGGTCGCGGATCTCCCCGATCAGGACCACGTCGGGGTCCTGGCGCAGGATGCTGCGCAGCGCCGCCGCGAAATCCAGGCCGATCTCGGAGTGGGTCTGGATCTGGGTGAGCCCCTCGATTTTGTATTCCACGGGATCCTCGACCGTCGTGATGTTCTTGTCGCCGGTGTTGAGGATGTTGAGCGCGGCGTACAGCGTGGTGGTCTTGCCGCTGCCCGTGGGGCCGACGATCAGGATGATGCCGTGGGGCCGGTGGATCTGCTGCTTGAAGCCCCGGAGCTGGTCCGCGCCGAAGCCGAGGTGGTCCAGGCCCAGCACGATGCCGCTCTTGTCGAGGACGCGCAGGACCATCTTCTCCCCGAAGATGGTGGGGGTCACCGCCACGCGGAAGTCGATCTCGCGGCCCTCCAGAAGGATTTGGAACGCGCCGTCCTGGGGCAGGCGGCGCTCGGAAATGTCGAGCTTGGACATGACCTTAATGCGCGCGATCACCGCCGGAGCGTCCGCCATGCTGAGGGACTGCTCGTCCTGGAGCACCCCGTCGACCCGGTACTTCACCTTGAGCGTCTGCTTCTCGGGCACCAGGTGGATGTCCGAGGCGCGCTTGAGCAGCGCCCCGATGATGATGAGGTTGACCGCCCGGATGATCGGCGCCTGCTCCGTGACGCTTTCGATGCTCTGGATGTTGAGCCCGATCTGCTGGGTGAGTTCGCGGCCCTGGTCCCGCACGGTCTTCATCAGGTGCTCGACCACCGCGACCTTGTAGTGGTCGTGGTAGTCCGCGAGCTTCTTCAGGATCGCGCCGCGGGCCGCGAGATGGGGCACCACCGTGACCCTGGCCCGCCTCTGGATGAGGTCCTGGGTCACCACGTCGTTGGGGTCCTGCATCGCGCAGACGAGCTGCTGGCCCTGGCGCTCCAGCGCCAGAACCCCCTTGGACAAGGCCAATTCCTCGGGCACCAGGAGGACCACGGCGGGCTCCGGGGAAAGGCCTTCCACGTCCACGTAGGGGATGCCCAAGTGTTCGGCCGAGGCCCTGAGGAGGTCCTCCTCCTTGAGGTATCCCAGGTTGAGCAAAACGCTCTGGAGGCCCGTTCCGCTCTTGGACTTCTCCATCTCGAGGCGCGCCTCCGCCAACTGCGCCGGGTCCAGGAGGTGGAACCGTTCTATGAGGCGTTCCAGGTTCCGGTCGGAGATATCCATGGGATCCTTTCAGCGCGGGTGGGGATGGGAGCCGCCCCTGGGGTCGCCCCACCGGCAGCGGCACAGGGCCCAATGCCCCCCCACTAGGCGCGCGGACGCGCGGCAGTGGGCGGCGAACAGCGGGTCGTTCCAGATGCGCGCGTCGTAGGCCGTGTGCAGCCAACGCAGCCCCGGATCCTGCCCGGGCGGGACCAGGAGCACCCAGTCCGGGCGGACCTCCCCGAGGGAATAGGCCAGGTCCATTTTGTCGTGGGCCGTGGGGCCCAGTCCGGGATCGGGGCGTGCCGCGGCCACCACCGGATCGCACTTGCCCAGGAGGTCCTCCCCCTGGACGTCCGAGTAATAGTAGAACGTGCCGGCCCAATCCGACGCCACGCGCTGGCCGGGAGGCACCACCGCGTCCATGAGCCGGGCCACCGCGACCCGCTCGGCCCCGGCGCGCCAACCGCCGCGCATCAGCCCTGGAAAGGCCCAAAAGGCCTGGTAGGACCACAGCGCCGCCAGCGCCATGGCCGCCGCGGCCAACCCCGGGCGCCGGATCCAGGCGCACAGGGCCGCCGCGGCCAGGGCCCACAGAAGGGGCCACCCCCAGGCCAGGTAGCGGGTCCCGGGGTAGAAATCCCCCGCCGTGGCGCACCCGTAGAGCAGGACCGCCACGAACACCAAGCCCCAGGGCCTGAGCCGGCGCCACGCCAGAGAACTCAAGGCGGCAAGCAGGGCCAGACGGCTCTGGAAATCCAACCGCAGATCGTAGAGGCATCCGGCGCGCCAGCGCCCCGGCCAGGGCCCCATCTTCAGCAACACCGTGTTGGGGATCCAGGCGTGGAAGTAGGCCAGGCGCAAGACCTGCCAGCCCGCCAGGGGCACGGCCACCCAAAGGGCGTCCTTCCAACGGCGCGGCCCCTCGACGGCCAGCGTCGCGCCGACGATGATCCCGGCCGGCAGCGCCCCGTCGAAGCGCAAGAGGGCCGCCGCCCCGGCGAGGGCCGGGACCCAGCCCGGGACGGGCCGTCCCGCGGCCCGCGCCTCGGCGATCCCGGCGAAGGCCCACGCGCACAGGCACGCCAGGGCCGTGGTCTCCATGCCCGAGGCCGCGGCCCAGACCCATTCGTAGGACAGGCCCAAGCCCGCCGCGGCCCAGGCCGCCGCGGAAGGGGCCGCGCCCAAGGCGCGGGCGAGGCGGGCCACGGCGGGCAGCGCGGCCAGACCCAGGGCCAGGTTGATCGCAAGCATCACGGCGGGGGCCGCGGCTCGCGGGATCTTCAGAGCCAGAACGGCGGCCATGAGGAGGGTCCAGAGCGGATTGCTGAATCCCTCAACGCGCTGGCCGCGGGTCCACACCAGGCCGGCCCCCGAGGCTAGGTGGCGGGCGTACTGGAAGGAGACCATGGGATCGTCTTCCAGCCAAGAACACCAGCGCCCGTCGACCCTCCCCGTGTGCTGGGTGGCCATGACCCAGGCCGCCAGGATCCCGAAGGCGGTGGCGCTCCAGGCCAGGACGAAATCCGGCCTCATCCACCACCGCCATCGGCCGCGGCGCAGGGACAGGGCCGCCACGGCCGCCACGGCCGCCGCCAAGACGAGCGCCTCCGCGCCCGGCGCCCGCCCGAAGCGCATCGAGCCCCAGGCTTCCTGGAACACCCCGCTGGCTACCGCGGCGGCCACAGCGGCCGCGCCCAGGGCCGCAGCCGCGGCACCGGGGGTTCCGCCCTCCTTGACAAACATGCCCTCTTTGGGCATTATTTTTCCTCCTGCGCGCGCGTGGCGAAATTGGCAGACGCGCTAGATTCAGGGTCTAGTGGCCGCAAGGTCGTGGGGGTTCAAGTCCCTCCGCGCGCAAAGTGAAGGCCCCCGGCGGTAGCCGGGGGCCGTTTTTTTGGGGGCGCCGTGGAACCCGACACCGAACGACCGTCCGCCAGCCGCCCCGAGAAGGTCCTGCTCGCCGCGGTGATGGCCTTCTACGCCGGGGCCCTCGCCCTCCACGCCCTGTCGAACCCGGGCTGGGCCGCCTACGACGAAGAGTCGTACCTGGACCAATTGCAGGGCTGGCGGGAAGGTCACCACCTGCTGGCGGGCTACGGATTCGGCACCCTGTACCGAGCCCTGGGTGCGGGCCTGTGCCTGCTGGGCGGACCCCACATCGCCCTGCTCCACACCATGGGTGCGGCTGCCGTGGAGGCCGAAGCGCTGCTCCTCTACGCTTGGCTCAGGGGGCCCCTCGGATCCCGGGCCGCGCTGTGGGCGGCGCTGGCTGATTTGGGTGGAACGGCGACCTTCGCCCGCGGGGCCTGCCTGCTGAGCGTGTGCCTCCTGCCGACGCTGTTCCTCGCCGCGGTCGCCTCCGCGGACCGCATCCGCGGCCGGGCCCCGGCCCTGCTTTGGGGCCTGGCCTGCGCCCTTCTCCTCCTGGACTACGAGGGCTGGGTGGGGGCCCTGCTGTTCCTCCTTCCCTACGCGGCTTGGTCCTGGCGCGGTCGGGTGGGCTTGCGCTCCGCTGCCGCTGCCGGCTTCCTGGCCGGATGCGTCCTGGTATGGCGCCTCAGCCCGAACTTGACGGCTCACGTGCTGGAGCGCCGCGAGACTTCGCTCCCCGGCACAGGTCTGGTGGTGACGGCCTGGACCAACCTCGAACGCCTGGTCCTGGGCGGCCCGCGCCTTCCCTTTTCGGGGGTCCCCGGATGGCCCTGGCCCCAGCCCTGGATCTGGCCGCTGGCGCTGGTCGGCGCGGCACCGGCGTTGCGGCGGGTGCCATGGCTCGCCTGGCTCCTGGTCTGCGGTTCCCTGCCCCTGGCCATGCAGGGCTCCTTCCAGGAGCCCCACCGTTTCTGCCTGGCGTTGCTGCCCCTGGCGGCCTGCGCGGGAGCGGGCGCGGGCCTTGTATGGCGCCGGAGGGCCGGGGCGGTCCTGTGTCTGGCCCTCTTCGCCCTGGGAGCGGCGGCCGAAATCCGGGCCTGGCACAGGTCCCCGGCCGCGCAGTTGGACGCCGACTACGGGCTCTCCCGGAATTTGGAACGCGCCGGCGCTTGGCTGGCCCGGAACGCACCTCCCGAGGGCTGGCGCGTGATCACCGGGCTGGATTGGCACGACGATGGAGCCTTCCGCTTCCTTCTGGCCGGGGAAGGCCTGAAGCCCGGCCGCGACCCGGTGGCGCTGGTGTATTGGGATATCCTGCCCGGCCTCAGGACCCTGGCCCCGGGATTCAAGGTCCTGTATTTCGGCGGCGGACATCCGCTAGCCCTGGTGCTCCTGCCCCCGGAAGACGCCACCCACTTGGAGCGCGTGCAGGCGGAAGTGTCCCCGCTCCACTGGCGGGCGACGACTCGGGCCACCCCTGACCAAGCCCGCATCCTGCTGGCCTGGCTCAAGGCGCCGGGCCATGGCGACGTGTGGGCCCGGACCGTGGCCTGGGAGCTTTGGCTGCACGCCAGCCTCCTGGACCGGAGCCTGGACTTGGCGTCGGTGCGGGCCCTGCTGGGCGAGCCCCTGGTCAGCGGCTGGGCCCCCGACACTCTGGCCGTGACGCTCGCGGGGCTGCGCCCGTCCCTGGCCAGGCGCTTCTGGCTGAAGGCCGAGGCCGTGGATCCGCGCAGGCGCGGCCTCCCCTTCAAGGAACGGGAATCGGGGTTCTAGCCTCAGGTTCGGGGGCCGCCTCAGACCGCAGCGGGTTCCGGATCGACCCACTTGCCCTTTTCCTTGATCAGGCCCACGAGGCGCTCGTCCGCCTCGGCCATGGGAATGCCCCGTTCCACGCAATCCTTGCCCACGTAGAGGTTGATGAGGCCGGGCGCGCCCCCCACATAGCCGAAATCGGCGTCGGCCATCTCCCCGGGGCCGTTCACGATGCACCCCATGATGGCGATCTTCACCCCCACCAAGTGCGCCGTGCGCTGCTTGATGCGGGCCGTGACCTCCTGAAGGTCGAACAGGGTTCGGCCACAACTGGGGCAGCTGATGAAATCGGTCTTGGTGACGCGCACCCCGGCGGCCTGGAGGATGTTGTAGCACAGGCCCAGGCCGTCAAAGCCCGGATCCGAGGCCTCCAGGAGCACGGCATCGCCCACCCCGTCCAGCAGAAGCGAACCGAACAAGGTGGAGGCCGAGAGCACGAGCTCGTCGGAGGGTTCATCGGACTCCAAGGCCAGCACCAAAGGATAGCGCCGGCCGCGGGCATCGGCCCAGGCGACCAAGCCCCGGTTGAGGTGGATGAGGGCGCTGGGCTCGAAGCCGCGCAGGCATAGGGCCACCTGGGCGAGTCCCTCGGCCTCCACCGAGGCCAAGGCGGCCTCGACGGCCGGAAGCAGATCGGGCCAGGGAGCCTGGGGGAACTCCAGCACCAGGGCCCGTCCCCGCGCCTTCACCACGGCCAGCGCGGCGGCGAGGCGCTCGCGGGCACCCTCCCCCGGGACTCCCGAGGGGATGCGCAACGCCACCGTGGAGGCCTCGCAGCCGGCCGCCAGGGACGCCTCGGCCAGGCCGAAGCGCGCCACGCAGGGGACCTTGCGTTCGAGGGCCGCCGGGACCAGACGGTTGATCCCGTCGACCCCGTCCTGGTCGCGGGCGTCCAGGACCAGGACCTCGGGCCGGATGAGCCGCTCGTTGGGGCCGCGGCGGTACTCGACCAGCCATTCCAGGTTCCCGCGCCAGTCCGCCGCGGGGCGCGGCGGCACCGTCAGCACGCGCACCAGCCCGCGCGGCCCCAGGTCCAGCGTGCTCTGGGGCGCCAGCAGGCAGCCTTCTGAGGCGCGGCGGCGGTAATCGTCCGCGGGGTGGGCGTCGGCCCAGGAGGCCCCCAGGGCCGACGCCGGGGACGGGGCCGCGAAGGAACGGTCCTGCGCGGGCCGCTGCGGATAGCGGCGGGCCAGCCGGAAGGCCACCGGCATCTCGAATTCGGGGTCCTCGGTCAGGGAAACGCGCACCGTGTCCCCCAGCCCGTCCTCCAGCAGGGAGCCCATCCCCACCATCGACTTGACCCGCCCGTCCAAGCCGTCCCCGGCCTCGGTGACCCCGAGGTGCAGGGGGTAGTCCATGCCCTCCTCGTCGAGGCGGGCGGCCAGCAGCCGGTAGGCGTGGACCATGACCTTGGGGTTGCTGGATTTCATCGACAGCACGATGTCGTGGTAGTCGAGGGACCGGGCGATGCGCAGGAACTCCAGCGCCGACTCCACCATGCCCAGGGGCGTGTCCCCGTAGCGGTTCATGATCCGGTCGCTCAAGGATCCGTGGTTCGTGCCCACGCGCATGGCCCTGCCGAGCTTCTTGCAGCGCTCCACCAGGGGGGCGAAGCGGTCCTCGATGCGCCGGATCTCGTCGCGGTACTGCCCGTCGGAATACTCCTTGACCGCGAAACGCTTGGTGTCGGCGAAGTTCCCCGGGTTGATGCGCACCTTCTCCACGTGCAACGCGGCCACCATGGCGGCGTCGGGCATGAAGTGGATGTCCGCCACGATGGGGGTCCGGCAGCCGCGCGCCCAGAGGCCCTGGCGCACGGCCTCGAGGTTGGCGGCATGGCGGGGGGTGGGGGCGGTGATGCGGACGAGTTCGCACCCCGCGGCCACCATGCGCAGGCTCTGCGCTATGGTCGCCTCGGTGTCCATGGTGTCGGTCGTGCACATGCTCTGCACGAGCACCGGGTGCCCCCCGCCGATGAAACGGTCCCCCACGCGCACCGCCCGGGTCACCCGGCGGGCGTACGAAAGGGGCGCAAAGGGCAAGGACTTCGCGGCGGTCGATTCCACGGCGTCAAACCTCCTCAAGACGGTGCGCCGCCATCATAGGTCCTGCCGGGGGTCCTGGCAACTTCCCCCCTTGGGCCCCGGCGGCGACCCAACCGTGGCATCAGTTCCCCCAATCCCAGGGCCCGGCCCAGGCCCATGTACACCCCCACGCCCAAGGCCATGAGGACCGCGACCTGGAGCGCCAGCAAAGCCTTGCCGTGGGGGGCCCCCGTCCATCCCGGGCTGATTCGTCCCAGGCCGACTTGGGCCAGCGCCAAACCCGCCGCCATGGCGGCCGTGGCCAGTCCCATTTTGGCCACTTGGGCGAGGTCCTCACGGGCCCACAGCCGGCCCACCCGGCGGGTCATGAGGATTTGGAGGCTGACGGCCTGGATCAGGGCCACCACGGAGGTGGTCGCGGCCAATCCCAGGTATCCGAAAGGCCTCCACAACAGCAGGTTGACCCCGATGTTGACGAACACCAGCGCCATGGAGACCTTCACCGGGGTGGAAGGGGAATCCAGGGCGTAGAATGCCGGGACCAGCACCTTGCCCCAGCTCATGAACACCACCCCCGAGGTGTAGGCGATGCTGGCCAAGGCCGTGGCCCGGGCATCGGCCAGCGTGAAGTGCCCCCCCTTGAACAGGAGCACGTGGATGGGCAGGGCCAGGCACACCAGACCTACGAGCGCCGGGAGGTCGGTGAAAAGCGTCATCCTCAGCCCGAAGGCCAGGGTCTTGCGGAAACCTTCCCGGTCGCCCGAGGCATGCGCCACCGACAGGTCCGGCAGCAGGGCCGAGGCTATGGAGACTCCGAAGATCCCCAAGGGCAGCCGCATGACCCTCGCGCCGTAGTAGAGGTAAGTCATCGAACCCGCGGCGAGTTGGGACGCCAGGATCGTGTTCACGAGCAGGTTCACCTGGGTCGTGGACTGGCCCACCACGGCCGGCACCATGGTCCGGAAGATCCGCCGGACCGCCGCGTCCGCGTAAGGCCACGCCGCCTTGAACCGGAAGCCCAGCTTCAGGGCGGTGGGCAGTTGGGTGAGGCACTGGAAGGCGCCCCCCACCACGGCCCCGATGGCCCAACCCAGGACTTGGCGCCGCGGGTCGGGTCCGAGCCGCGGGCAGACGAACAGCCCGAAGAGGATCATCACGGCGTTCATCGCCGCCGGCGCTAGCGCCGGCACGAAGAAGCTCCGCCGGGCGTTCAGCATGCCCATGAACAGGGCCGAAAGCCCCACCAAGCCGATGAAGGGAAAGACAATGCGCGTCAAGCGCAGGGCCAGGGCGAATTCCCGGGGCCGGGAGAGGAAGCCCGGGGCCGCCACGGTCAGGATGGGCCGGGCCAAAAGGATCCCCAGGAGCACCACGATGCCAAGCACCAATCCCATGGCCCCCACCATGAGGGCGGCCAGGTCCCAAAATTCCGCGTCGCCGCCGCGCTGCCGTGCCCGGGCCAGCCCGGGCACGAAAGCCGAGGACAGCGCCCCTTCCGCGACCAAGTCGCGCAGGAAATTGGGGATGCGGAACGCCACCACGAACGCGTCAGAGATGCCGCCCGCGCCGAAAAGGCGGGCCGAAAGCATGTCCCGACCGAATCCCAACACCCGGGAGATCACGGTCGCCACGCTCATCAAGGTCGCAGATCTCCTGATTTCGCGTTTATTTTCCAAAGGGAAATCCGGTCCTTTCTGGCAGAGCACCCAGGTGAAACCTAACAATCTATTTGACGTGTAGAAAAATTGTCCGCTATAGTGTTCGTAGAGCGCTATTGTAAACGAAGGGAGGTGAAAGTAATGCGGAAAAGCGCGCAAAGGGGCTTCAGCCTGGTGGAGCTCATGATTGTCGTCGCCATCATCGGCATCCTCGCCGCGGTGGCGATTCCCAAATTCGCGCAAATGCTGGAGAAGTCCCGCGAAGGCGCGACCAAAGGGAATCTGGGAAGCCTGAAATCGGCCGTCACCAACTACTACGCCGACCAACAGGGGAACTATCCCCAGACCGACCTGACCACGGCGACTTGGTACATGGAACCGGGGAACATCTACACGAGCTATCCGGCCTTCATCCCGGATTACCTCGACCAAATCCCGGCGGTCAAGGTGACGGCCCAGAACCCGATCAACAATGCCAACGCGGGAGGCGGTCCGGGCGTGGGCAGCGGCGCGGCGAACGTCACGACCGGTGTGTGGTACGCCCCGCCCTTCGCCAGCACGACCAGCGATGGCGAAGGTTGGAAATACGACAATACCTCCGGTGCCGTGTGGGTCAACAGTGCCTTGCTCGACATGGAAGCCAATTCGTACACGATCTACGGATACCAATAACGGCCGCGCAGCAGTCCCATCCGGGAACACGTTTTGGGCGTGCTCCCGGATTTTTTTTTAGCCTAAAAGCGGCAACAAGAAACCCCGATCACCTTGCTAAGACTGCGGAATCGGAAATTTGCCCCATCCTAAAAATCTTACGTGTTACTTGACAAGAGTTTGGCCTCGGGCTATAGTAACCCTGGAAATCCACTCTATAGGAAGGGAGGTGAGATTCATGACAACCAAGAAGCAAAAAGGCTTCACCCTGGTGGAGCTGATGATCGTGGTGGCCATCATCGGAATCCTGGCGGCTGTGGCGATCCCCAAGTTCGCCCAGATGCTGGAGAAGTCCCGTGAGGGTGCGACCAAGGGCAACCTGGGAGGCCTGAAGTCGGCGGTTTCGAACTACTACGCCGATCAGCAGGGCAACTACTGCCAGACCCTCCTGGACACGGGAACTTGGTCCGTCACCATCGGAGGCTCGACCACCACCTATCCGGCCTTCATCCCGAACTACATGGATGTGGTCCCGGCGGTCAAGGTGACGGCCCAGAACCCGATCAACAAAGCCAACGCCGGAGGCGGTCCGGGCGTGGGCAACGGCGCGGCGAACGTCACGACCGGTGTGTGGTACGCCCCGCCCTTTGCCAGCGCGACCAGCGATGGCGAAGGTTGGAAGTACGACAACACCTCCGGTGCCGTGTGGGTCAACAGCGCCCTGCTCGACATGGAAGCCAACTCGTACACGATCTACGGGTACCAGTGATCCAAGGTTCTCCGCTTTAAAGCGAAACAAAAAGGCCCCCCGGAAACGGGGGGCCTTTTTGTTTCGAACCTCGACGCGCGGCCGCCCGGGCAACCTGCCTCAGGCCCGGCGGGCCACCCTCAAGCGCAGGACGCACTGGTTCAGTTCCTTCAGGCTTCCGCGTAGCGCCTCGAGGCTCTCGCCGGGCAGGCGCTCAGCCACGCCCTTGAGCCATTGGGTCACGGCCGAACGGTCCACATCCGCCCCGGCGACCTCGCTCTGGCAAGCTTCGACGAGCTTGCGGCAGGTCAAAAGGAATTGCTCGGCCTCGTCATGGCGCAACGCCGCGGCCCCTTCGCGCTTCGCGGACGCGGACAGGGCCCTGAGTTCCTCCTCCTTCAGACCCGAATTCGGGGAGATGCGCATCTGTTGGGCCCGTCCGGACGCCTTGTCCACGGCCCGCACCTTAAGGATCCCGTTGGCGTCGATGTCGAAACTGACCTCGATCTTCGGGGACCCCTTGGACGCGGCGGGGATGTCCACCAACTCGAAATCCCCGAGGAAGATGTTGTCCGCCGCGAGGGCATTCTCGCCCTGGTAGACGCTGATGCGCACCGCGGACTGGTTGTCGTTGGCCGTGGTATAGACGGCCTTCTTGCGGCAGGGGATGGTCGAGTTCTTCTCGATGAGCCTGCTGAACAGTCCCCCGGAGACCCGCACGCCCAGGCTCAATGGGGTGACATCCAGGAGCAGCCGGTCCCGGACCTGCCCCCTGAGGATGCCTCCCTGGATGGCGGCCCCCACGGCCACGGCCTCGTCCGGGTTCACGTCCGGCACCGCCGGACGCCCGAAGAAGGCCTCCACGGCCCGGCGCACCTCCGGAACCCGGGTCATGCCCCCCACCAGCACCAGCGCGTCGACCCGCTCGCGGACCACCCCGGCATCGGCGAGGGCCGTGATGCACGGCCCCAGCGTCGCGTGCACCAGCCGGGCGGTGGCCGCGTTGAAGGCCTCCCGGGTCAAGCGGTGCTCCAAATGCAGGGGGCCCGCCGGGCCCGCGACGATGAAGGGCAGGGCGATGTCGGCGACCGGGGACGAGCTCAGCTCGATCTTGGCGGCCTCGGCGGCCTCCTTGAGGCGCTGAAGCGCCATGGGGTCCGCGGCCAGGTCGATCCCGTGCCGCTCTTTGAAGGCCTCCACCAGGATCCGGATCACGGCTTGGTCGAAATCGTCGCCCCCCAGGTGGGTATCCCCGTTGGTCGATCGCACCTCGAAGATGCCCCCCCGGGACTCCAGCACGGTGACGTCGAAGGTCCCCCCGCCCAGGTCGTACACGACCACGCGCTGGCCCTTCTTTGGGTCGAGGCCGCAGGCCAAGGCCGCGGCCGTTGGCTCGTTGAGGATGCGCAGCACCTCGAGCCCGGCGATGCGGCCGGCGTCCTTGGTGGCCTGGCGTTGCGCGTCGCTGAAATACGCCGGCACGGTGACCACGGCCTCGCGCAGGGGCTCCCCCAGGTAGGCTTCTGCGTCGCGCCTGACCTTCGCGAGCACCAGCGCGGACACCTCCGGCGGGCTGTAGGACCGCCCCGCGGCGCGCACCCAGGCGTCCCCGTTGGGGGCCGCCTCGACCCGGAACGGGACCAAGCCCGCGTCCCTCGCCACGGCCGGGTCCGTGGCCTTGCGCCCCATGAAGCGCTTCACGGAGAACACGGTGTCGAGCGGGGCCGCGGTGGCCATGCGGCGGGCCGCGCGCCCGGCCAGCGGGGGGGCGTCCCTGAAGAAGGTGACCACCGACGGCGTCACGTTCTCTCCCTCGGAACTTCGGAACACCCGCACCTCTCCGTCGATGATGGCGGCGCAGCACGAATTGGTGGTCCCCAGGTCGATTCCGAGGACTCGGGAGGGGGCGTTGGATGCCATGTCAGGCGGTCATGAAGGTGGAGGCGACGGCTTGGCGCAGGCGCTTAAGCCCATCGTCCTTGGGGCAATTGGTCAACCCCTCCGTGAGGACGTCCAAGGCGTAGGGTCCGTTGCCCAGAAGCGCCGCCGCCAGTCCCAGGTTGTAGGCGGCGGCCGCGAAGGCCGGCTCCAACCTCACGGCGGCCTTGAAGGGTTCGATGGCGCGGGCCAATTCGTCCTCGCGCACCCGGAGCATCCCTTCCAGGAACCGGCGTTCCGCCTCCTCCCGCGAGCGCCCCTTCAGGAGCTTGAGCCCGGGCAGGACGCCGTCCTGGCGGAACGGGAAGCGCGCCCGGAAGTCGTGGCGCCGACGGGCCACCGGATCGCTAAGCAGCCGGTAGGCGGCGACCACCTCCACGGCGCGCTCGTGCGCCGCGTCCATGTCCGAGCTGTGCAGGTCCGGATGGACCTGGTGCATGCGCTCAAGGTAGCAGGCGTGGAGATCCTCGGGCCCGGCGGTACGGGAGGCCCCCAAAACTTCGTAAGGGTCGCGCTCGGGCACGGGCCTCAGGCCTCCTTCGGCGCCTTCAGGTAGGCCTCGATGAAGGCGTCGATGTCCCCATCCAGCACGGCCTGGGTCTGGGAAGTCTCCAGGCCCGTGCGGGTGTCCTTGACCTGTTGGTAGGGGTACAACACGTAGTTGCGCACCTGGCTCCCGAAGCTGATGTCGCGGCGCTCCCCGGCGATGCCCTCCAGCTTGCGCCGCCGTTCCTCCTCGGCCAACACGAACAGCCGGGAGCGCAGCACCGCCATGGCGGACTCGCGGTTCTTGATCTGGGAGCGGTCGTTCTGGCACTGGACCACCGTCCCGGTGGGGAGGTGGGTGATGCGCACCGCGCTCTCGGTGCGGTTGACGTGCTGGCCGCCGGCGCCGGAGGCCCGAAAGACGTCGATGCGCAGGTCCTTTTCGTCGATCACGAGCTCGACGTCCTCGTCGAGCTGGGGCATGGGCTCGACCGAGGCGAAGCTGGTGTGCCTGCGGCCTTGGGCGTCGAAAGGCGAGATGCGCACCAGGCGGTGCACGCCCTTTTCCGCCCGCAGCAAACCGAAGGCCCAGTCGCCGTCCAGGCGAAGCGTGGCGCTCTTGATGCCCGCCTCCTCGCCCTCCTGGAGTTCGAGAAGGGTGACCCCGTACCCGCGCCGCTCGGCCCACCGCGTGTACATGCGCAGCAGCATCCGGGCCCAATCCTGGCTTTCGGTGCCGCCGGCCCCAGGCTTGAGGGTTAGCAAGGCCCCATGCCGGTCGTAGGGCCCGTCCATCATGCGGGTGAAGTCCAACGCGTCCAATCTGCGGCCCAGGGCCGCGCACCCGGATTCGAACTCCGCGAGCAGCCCAGGATCCTCGCCGCCCTCCAGGAGTTCCGCGCTGGCTTGGAGGTCCCCCCAGGCCGCGGTCAGGCCGGCGTAGGCCGCCAAATCCGCGCGGGCGGCGGCGAGGGCCGTGTTCTTTTCCTTCGCCACGCGGTTGTCACTCCAGTAGTCCGGCTGCTGCGCCTCGTGCTCGAGCCGGGCCACCAGCGCTGCCTTGGCCTCTACGTCAAAGAAACCCCCGGTAGGCGGCGACGCGATCCTTCAATTGCTCCAGTTGTTTCCTTTTCTCATGGTTAAGCATAAGGAATTCCCACCCCTTAGTTCAATCGTTTTTTGTTGGTGCACCCACCGCCGACTTCGGCGGAAGAAACATCGGCTCCCCCCCTGACCCCGGGGCCGGGGGCAGATCCAGCCATTCCCGTACCGCGCGACGGCGCCGCTCCAACTCCCTCCGGGCCCGCAGGCAGCCGTCCTCGCCTCCGACGAACCGATGGTGTTCCACCCCGAAGCTGAGTCGGTCCAGGCTGTCCTCCCCGTCGAAGAGGGCGCTCCGGGCGGCGGCGGCGGCGGCGGCGGTCCACCCCATGCGGGGCAGTTCGTCCCCCAACGCCGCGACCCTCCGCGCGCGCCGGGCCTCCCCGCTGGATCTCAGGAAATCGCCCAAAAGCCTCAGTTCGCGAAGCAGGGCCGGATGACTGAACACGAGGCCTCTCCCCCTTTTCGGGAACGGAAGTGGTGGGTGGTACTGGGATCGAACCAGTGACCCCTCGCTTGTAAGGCGAGCGCTCTGACCGCTGAGCTAACCACCCGCATCGGGGGACGTCCACAGTCCCGCGCTCGGCCCGATGGCCTCCAAAACGCGCGCCCCCTCCGGCCCGGGAACCGGGCGGACTTCGAACAACCCGCCGAACGCCTCGGCATCGGCCTTGGCGATCCGGAAGGCCCCGGCCGGCGCCCCTCCGAACAGGGCCAGAGCCCGTTCCCGGGGAGGGCCCTCCAACGTCCAGGTCGGGTGCCCCAGGCGCCGCCCCTCCCGGAAGATCAACGTTCCCCGGGCCAGCGCGCCCCGCGCCCCGCCGTCGGAGCGCCTCAGGTCCAGGACCGCACGGCCCAGGGTTTCCTCGGCATCGGGGCCGGCCGCGGCCACCCCAAGCGCCCCGCAGCCGGTCTCCGGGTCAAGGAACAGGCCCCAACGTGAGCACCACGCGTCCCGTGCGCCGGGCGTTGGCCCATCCTGCGCGGCCAAGGCAAGATAGGCCGCGGGCAGGGCCGTGTCCCCGGGAGGCAGCAGCGCATCCCAACGCCCGCGGTGCCCGGGCGCCACCCGTCCCCCGAAGCGGCGTTCCCGACGCGCCTGCAGCGTCGCCTCAAGGCTCCGCCTCAAGGCCAGTCCCACACACAGCGCCCCGGCCGCGAGCAGGCAGGCCGCTGCCAGGGACTCTACGCCCCCCAGCAGGACCATCGAGGCCACCAGGGGCGCCGCCCACAACGGCAACGCCAGCCACAGGGGCGCGGCGGCCAAGGGCGCCGCCGTGGCAAGGATGGCGGCGTCCAAAACCCGACCGACCGCGCGGGATGGAACCCTGGGGACGGGAAGGGGCTCCATCAAGTCGAGGTACAGCCTCTCCTGTCGCGCGAAGGCCGCGCGATCCCCGGCTCCCAATGGCCAGGGCCGGAAGAACACCACCCGTCCCCGAAGGAACCGGTCCGCGGCCTCGGGCGACCCCGAACGGAGGTCCTCGAGGTCGGTACGACGCTCATCCGGAGCGGAGGCCGCGAGGCCCAAGCCCCGGCCATCCAAGGCAAGATGGTGCCCGGCGAGCGCGACCGAAGCCAGCCCGGAGGGGGTCCACCGGAATCGCAAAGCGTCCAGCGGGAGTCCCAGGGCCAAGCGCGCCGCCTCCAGCCCTAGGCCGTCGAGCCAGTCCCCGCCGCACTCCACGGCGGCGGCCCCGGCACCGAGGTCCACGGCCCCCAGGCCCCGGGCGACGGCGGCCAGCTCCGGCGGGGGCAGGAGCGCGATCCGGACCTCGGGAAGGCCCTCATGCCCCCCCCGCAAGGTGACGGTGTAGGCGCCCGGCCCCAGTTCCGGGGGCAGTCCCCCGGACTGGATCCCCGGGCGAACCGCGTAGGCCAACACCGTGGGCACGCGTTGGAAAGCCGTGGCCAGCGGGTCGGTCCGCCCGTCCGGATGCGCCGCCTCCGCGGCGGCCAAAGCCCGCAGCGCCCAGCGGCGGTACCTCGGGGAAGGGATCCCCGCCAAGCGCGCCCCGAGATCGGCAGCCAGCCCGCCGCCCACCGGCGCGGGAGGCGCACCCACCCAGCCCTCCAGGACCACCAAACGAGGCCCGTGCATGCCCAACCAAACCAGGTCCCGGGCCAGCGCGCCGCGATCCCCGGCGGCATCCCCGCCCAAAAGCAGCGCCGCCGTGTCGGCCGCGGGCCGCGGCGCGCGTCCCACCGCCCGCAGGAACGGAGTCGCGGCCCTCCAGGCCGCTGGGCCGCAGGCCGCGGCCCAAAAGAAGAACCCCGCGCCCGCGAGCGCCGCCGTGGACAGCGGCCGCGGCGGGCGCGGGGTTCTGGCGCCTCCCGGCGTCACGGCAGGAACGCTACGCCTCCGACGGGGCGTCTTCCCCGCCGCTCTCCCTGAGGCTCAGCCCAATCTTGCGCTCCTCGAGGGCGAGCTTGACCACCCGGGCGGAAACCGTCTCGCCGGGCTTGACCGCGTCCTCGACCTTCGCGGGCGGGGTCTCGGCCAACTGGCTGATGTGGATCAGCCCCTCCACCCCGGGTTCGATTTCGGCGAAGGCGCCGAAATTGGTGGTCCGCAGGATCTTCGCCTGGATTCGGTCGCCCAGGTGGATCCTGGCGGCCACCCCTTCCCAGGGATCCGGACGAAGCTGCTTCAAGCCCAAGGAGATCTTGCGCTTCTCCTTGTCGATGTTGAGGACCTTGACCTCGACATCGTCGCCCTTCTTGACCAGGTCCCCCGGGCTCTTGAGGTTCGACGTCCAGCTCATGTCCGAGACATGCAGCAGGCCCTCGATGCCGTCCTCCAACTCCACGAAGGCGCCGTAGTCGGTCAGGCTCTTGACCTGCCCCTTGACCTTGGAGCCCACCGGGAGGCGCTCCTCCAGGGTGGTCCAGGGGTCGGCTTCGGTCTGCTTCATGCCCAGCGAGATCTTCTTGTTCTGCAGGTCGAGGTTGAGCACCATCACGTCGACTTCCTGGCCGACGGCGACCACCGCGCTGGGGTGCTTGACGCGCTTCAACCAGCTCATCTCGCTGACGTGCACCAAGCCCTCGACACCCTCCTCCAGCTTGACGAAAGCGCCGTAGTCGGTCAGGTTCACGACCTTGCCCTTGTGCCGGGAGCCGGCGGGATACTTGATGTCGATGGCGGTCCAGGGATCCGCGCTGCGCTGCTTGAGGCCAAGGGAGATCTTGCCGTTCTCCTTGTCGATGGACAGGATCTTGACGTCGATCTCCTGCCCGATCTGCACCACCTCGCTGGGATGGGACACGCGGCCCCAGGCCATGTCCGTGATGTGGAGCAGTCCGTCGATCCCGCCCATGTCGATGAACGCGCCATACTGCACGATGTTCTTGACGACCCCGCGCCGCACCTGGCCGGCCTCGAGTTCCTGAAGGGTCTGGGCCCGCTTGAGCGCCCTCTCCTCCTCGAGCAGGACCCGGCGGCTGGCCACGACGTTGCCCCGTCCGCGGTTGAACTTGATGATGCGCACGCCCACGGTCTGGCCGATGAATTGGTCGAGGTCCGAGGTGGGACGCAGGCCCACTTGGCTGGCCGGCAGGAAGCAGTCCACGCCGTTGATGTCGAGGACCAAGCCGCCCTTGATGCGCCGGGTGATCACGCCCTCCATGGTCTCCTGATTCTCGAAGGCCTTGAACAGGCGGGTCCAGATCTTCTGGCGGTCCACCTTCTGCTTGCTGAGGACGATGCGGCCCTCGGAATCCTCCATTTGCTCGAGGTAGACCTCGATCTCCTCGCCCGGAGCGACCGCGAGTTCGCCCGTTTTGGAGCGGAACTCCTCGATCGGGATGACCCCTTCGCTCTTGTAGCCGACGTCCACGAGGACCACATCACGGTCCACCGACACGACGCGCCCGGTGACGACCTCCCCCTCGGTGACGTTGCGGAGGCTATCCAGGTACATTCCCCGGAAGTCCTCCACTTGGTCGGCGGTGAGCTGTTCCTCGGCGAGCTCCGGATCGGACTCGACCTCCCGGACCACGAACCTGTTTACCATCGTTGCCATTGCGTGTTCTCTCCTTTGGCCGCTTCAGGGACGCCCCTAAGGGGAGACCCAGGGCGCGGACCCGCCCTTTCCGCGGCGGCCCGCGCGCTGCGCCATGGCCGCCGTCGTATCCTTAATTCCCGGGATTCAAGCCCCGGAACCATCCTCGTCCAGGCCGTCCACGGGTGGGATGGCGGCGATGGCGGCCATCACTTTGGCCGCGATCGCCGCGTACACCTCTCGGTCCCCCCCGCGGGCCCACTCCTCGGCGAGGTCCACCGGAGGGCCGAACGCCAGGCTCACGGGCCTGAAGCCCCCGAAGCCCCCGGCCCTGGGAAGCACCCTGTGGGTGCCGCGGATGCGGGTCGGCACCACCTTGGCCCCGGGACAGCGGTGCAGCAGCATGCCGCTGCCGGGGTTCACCGGAAGCAGTTTCCCGTCCGGACTGCGGGTGCCTTCGGGGAAGAAACTCACCGCTTCCCCGGCCGAAACCAGGTCCTCGAAACGCTTCCAAGCGGCCCGATCCGCGCCCCCCCGGCGCACCGGGAACGTGTGCGTGGCCCGCAGGTACCAGCCCATGGGGCCCATGTGGAAGAGGCTGTCCCGGGCCATGAAATGGACCGGCACGCGGGGGCAACCGCAGCCCAGGACCACCGGATCGAGGAAGCTTTGGTGGTTGCTCGCCAGCACCACCCCGCCCGAGGCGGGAACGTGCTCCAAACCGCCGACCCTGAACCGCAGGAGGGGTAGAATCGTCCCCCGGCAGAAACCCCTGGAAACGCGGTAGATGAGGCTCGCACCCATAAATCCCTCTATTTTCCGCCCGCGGCGCCGGTCCCGCAAGTCCAAAAATCGTTTGGGGGTGCCTAGGCGGGTTCCCCGAAGCGGGCGATTCCCGGGACCCCGGAGGCAGCCTCGCCTCCGGCAACCCGGAAAGGCCTCGACCCATTTCGCCCTTGCTAGCGGCTCCCGGGCCCGCCCGCCGGAAGCAGCCCCAGGATCTCGGCCAAAATGGTCTCCACGTCCTTCCCGTCCCCCCGCACCAAGACCGCGTCCGGTGCACGGACCAGGGCCCCCACCGGCCGGCCCTTGTCCTCGGCATCGCGGCGCTCGATGTCGGCGCGCACCTCCTCGGGGGTGCGCTCGATCCCCCGGGAGGCGTAGTCGAGGACCCGCCGGCGGGTGCGCTCCTCCACCGCCACGTCGAAGTACACCTTGAGATCGGCCCCGGGGAAGACCACGGTGCCGATGTCCCGGCCTTCCATGACGACTCCCCCTCGGGCCCCCCATTCCCTCTGGCGGACCACCAGGGCCTCGCGGACCCCGCGGCTGTTGGCGGTGTAGGCGCTGGTGCGACGGCTGATGTCCGGGGTGCGCAGGAGGTTCTCCACCTCCTCGCCATCCAGGAAGACCTTGAGTCCGGCGGGCACCGGCTCCAGGCGCATGTCGCAGGAGCGGGCCACCGCCGCCAGCGCCTCGGGGTCGCCGAAGTCGACACCTCGGCGCAACGCCGCCAACGTCACGCAGCGATACATCGCGCCGCTGTCGATGTAGAGGTACCCCAACCGGCGCGCCAAGGCCTTGGCCACGGTGCTTTTCCCGGAACCGGCCGGCCCGTCGATGGCGATGGTCCAACCGTCAGGTCCCACTCGCCTGGGCCTCCCGCAAGCGGTCCAATTCCCCCCAGTACCCCTCGAAGGTCTTGCCCACGCAGTCGGCGTCGTCCAGGGAAACCCCGGGGACGGCCAGCCCCACCAGGGCGAAGGCCATGGCCACCCGGTGGTCGCCGAAGGTCCTCAAGGCGGCGCCGCGGCGCGCCCCGGGGGCCCAGGGGCGCACCTCGACCCAGTCGGGGCCGTCCAGCGCCTCCACCCCCAGCGCCCCCAGGTTCTCCACGATCGCGGCGATGCGGTCGCATTCCTGGCGGCGTATGTGGCCGATGTTGGTGATCCGCACCGGCGCGTCCGCGAACGGGGCCAAGGCGGCCAGGGTCAGGGCTTGGTCGCTGAAGGA